>JAHHSZ010000001.1 GCA_020024915.1 Fusobacterium sp.
TTTTTCTTCTTCCTGTAATCGTAATTGGTTCTCTTTTTCTTTCTTTAATAAAAAATTTGTAGCAATTCTTTTATTTTCATTTTATGCTTTATAGAGAAATCTATCCCAAATTGTTTAAAAAGTCCTCCTTATCTGATTTATACAATATATTATACCTAAAAACTCTTTAAAAGTTAAGTTTGACTTTTTTTAATTTACGGACTATTTTTAAGATAAAATAAAAGTTTTGTAAGAAAATTAGATAGGATGTCTAACTGACATTTTTCACTCCACTTCAGTTGTCTTGGACTTATAATGAAAAGTATGAGAATCTCTTTTCTTAGTAATTTTCTAAAACACTTTGAATTCCATTTTTTTCAAAAGAGTAGCAAGGAATTTGGTTAGAAAAAGAAATATGATTTATTTTTATTTACAAGAAAGAGTATTAGTAATGATATTTTTCCAAAATATCCAAGGAATCGCCTTTAATGACTAAAGTGTTTTTTTGTTTCATTTTAAAAAAAATATATGTTATAATAAAAAAAATATACTGAGGTGGTTTTTATGGATAATAGAATTTTACAACTTGCAAAAAACTTAGTTTCTCACTCTTGTAAAGTTGAAAAGGGAGAGCGTGTTCTTATAGAGATCTTTGGAGAGGCTCCTAAAAATTTGGCAAAAGCTCTAGTTAAAGAGGTAGCTAATGTTGGAGGACTACCCTTTGTAACATTAAAAGATCAATCTATTACTAGAGAGCTTATTAAGAACTCTACTAAAGAGCAGCTTGAACTGATGGCTAAGTATGAATTAGAAAGAATGAGAGATATGGATTGCTATATTGGAATTAGAGGAGGTGAAAATACGGCAGAATTATCTGATGTTGCAGAGGATAAAATGAGACTTTACTCTGATTATCTCTCAATACCTGTACATCTAAAAGAGAGAGTTAACAACACTAAGTGGGTGGTTTTAAGATACCCTAACAACTCTATGGCTCAACTTGCAAATACCTCTTTAGAAAGTTTTGAGGATTTCTATTTTGATGTTTGTTGCTTAGATTACTCTAAAATGGAAAAGGCTATGGATTCTCTATCTCAACTTTTAGAAAGATCTAATAAAGTTAGAATAATTGGTCCAGGTACAGATATCTCTTTCTCTATTAAAAATATACCTAATGTTAAATGTTTTGGTCGTAGAAATATCCCTGATGGGGAGGTTTATACAGCACCTATCAGAAATAGTGTAAATGGAGTTATATCTTACAATACACCATCTGTATATGAGGGATTTACTTTTGAAAATATAGTGTTTGAGTTTAAAGATGGAAAGATTATAAAAGCTACTTCTAATAATACAGAAAAGTTAAATGAAATTTTAAATTCTGATGAAGGAGCCAGATATATTGGAGAGTTTGCCTTTGGAGTGAACCCATATATTTTAAAACCTATGAAAGATACATTATTTGATGAAAAGATTTCTGGAAGTATACACTTTACTCCTGGTCAAGCTTATAAACTAGCTGACAATGGAAATAAATCTAGTATTCACTGGGATTTAGTTCTTATCCAAAGACCTGAATTTGGTGGTGGAGAGATTTGGATAGATGATGTTTTAATCAGAAAAGATGGAATTTTTGTATTAGAAGAATTAAAAGTTCTAAATCCTGAAAATTTAAAATAATTTGGAGGAAATTATGAATATACTTATGGCTCTCTCTCAGCTTGAAGTGACAGGAGCAGAGGTTTATGGTGTTACATTGAGTGACGAACTTATAAAGAGAGGAAATAAAGTTATAATTGTTTCTGACACTCTTACGAAAAAAACTCAGGCTGAGTATATCAGGCTTGAATTTAATAAAAGAGGTTTGTCCCAGAGAATAAAACAAATTCAAACTTTACTTAAAATTATAAAAGAGAATGATATTCAAGTTGTTCATGCACACTCAAGAGCTTCTTCTTGGAGCTGTGAGATAGCTTGTAAAATAGCTGGTATTCCACTGATTACTACGGCACATGGAAGACAACCAATACATCTTAGTAGAAAAATATTTAAAGCCTTTGGAGATAAGACTTTAACAGTTTGTGAAAATATAAAAAAACATCTCATAGATGAATTGGGAGTAAAGAGTAGTAAAATTGAGATTCTTAGAAATCCTATTGAGATAGCTAAATATCCATTTGCCTATTGTGATACCTTTGAGAAAGAGGAGAGAACTGTATCTATAATTGGAAGATTATCTGGTCCTAAGGGTGAAGTTGCCTTCAAAGCTCTTGAGATTTTACAAGGTATTCCAAATATCACAACTCAAGTTATTGGTGGAAAAAATATTCCTGAAAAATTTCAAAAGTTTTTAAATAATGAAAAAATTAAATTTTTAGGCTATGTTGATAATATACCTGAAAAAATTAAAAATTCTGATGTTGTTATTGGTGCAGGAAGAGTTGGAGTGGAGAGTATTCTTTCTGGAAAACCTCTAATAGCTATTGGAGAAGCACAATATATTGGACTGATTAAAGAGGATAATATCTCTCAAGCTTTAGAATCAAATTTTGGAGATATTAACTTTAAAAATATAAATGAATTTCACTGGAATAAGCTTAAAAAAGATATTGAAGAGAGTGTTTTCTTATCTAAAGGACAACTTTTAAGCCTTCGGGATAGTATCATCTCTGAATTTGACTTAAATACAATCATTGATAAAATTGAAAAGCTATATGCTAAAACTTATGTTGTCAAAAAAAAATATGAAGTACCTGTTGTCATGTACCATAGGGTAATAAGAGATAAAAGTGAAGGTGGAGTGCATGGAATCTATGTTACAGAAAGTGATTTTGAGAAACAACTTCAATACTTAAAAGACAATAACTATGAGGTTATAACTTTTAAAGATCTCCTAGACAATAAATATAAAGAGCGTTTTAATTCAGGGAAAAAACAGATTATTCTCACTTTTGATGATGGTTATGTGGATAACTATAAATATGCCTTCCCACTCCTTAAAAAATTTAATTTTAGATGTGTTATCTACCTACTTTCTGATTTAGATTATAATAAATGGGATGTAGATGTAAAAGATAATCCAGAACATAGATTTGAACTTATGAATTTAGAGATGATAAAAGAGATGGACGAATATGGTATAGAGTTCGGTGGTCATACTAAAACTCATCCTAAATTAGCAACTATACCTCCTGAAATAGCTCAAGTTGAGATTTTTGATTCTAAAGATATATTAGAAAAAAAATTGGGACATAAATTGATATCATTTGCTTATCCTTATGGTAATCTCAATGAAGAAGTTAAGGAGATGATCAAAAATGCTGGTTATGAATTTGCTGTAGCAACTGATTCTGGAGATATATCATTTTCAGAAGATCTTTTCCAAATTAGAAGAATTGGATTTTTCTCTACAAATAACTTCTTTACATTCAAAAGAAAAGTATCTGGAAAATATAATTTCATAAAAATAAAGCGAGAACAAAAAAGAAAGAAAATTTAAGGTGGTGTATAATGTTAATTACTGTTGATATTGGAAATACTCATATCGTTACTGGTCTATTTGATAAAGCTGGAAAATTACTCTTAACTTTTAGAGTGTCTACTAATGATAGACTTACTGAAGATGAATATTTTTCATACTTTAGAAATATTTCAAAATTTAATGGGGTAGAGATCAAAAGAGTAAGTGGGATTATCATCTCATCTGTTGTTCCCAATCTGATTACAATCTTTCAGTTCTTTGGAAGAAAGTATTTCAACATAGAACCTATGATAGTTGACTTAGAGAAAAAACTTCCATTCTCTTTTGCTAAAAATATGAACCCTACAGGTTTTGGTGCTGATAGAATAATTGATATAGTTCAAGCTTTAGCTGATTATCCAGATAAAAATCTTATCATTATTGATCTAGGAACTGCTACCACCTTTGATGTTTTAAAGAGAAATATATACATTGGTGGAGCTATTCTTCCAGGAATTGAAATGAGTATCAACGCTCTCTGTGGAAATACAGCTAAACTACCTAAAGTTAAATTCACTACTCCAGAGTGTGCTTTAGGTTCTGATACAATTTCACAAATTCAGTCAGGAATATTTTATGGTTATGCTGGTCAAATAAAACACATTATCAAGAAAATTAAAGAGGAAATAGGAGAGGAGTGCTTTGTTGTTGCAACAGGTGGTCTTGGAAAACTACTTTCTGCAGAGATTGATGAGATTGATGTGTATGAAGCTGATTTGAGTATCAAAGGGCTTCATACTATATACCTTACCAACAAAAATTAAGTTAAAGTTTGTAATAACTCTTTTTTTCTTCAAAAAAAATTTCTTGTATTAATTCCTATTTAATGATATAATGAGTACATAGAGAACTAATTTGATAAATTAAACACTAACTTTTTTTCACGTTTCAAAAGCAGATAACCACGTTTCAAAAGTTTTAGCGTTTGTTTTTTCTATTTTGGTTTTATCTAAAATTTTTGGAGGTGCATTTTAATGCTAAAAGGAACTGTAAAATGGTTTAATAAAGACAAAGGGTTTGGATTTATTTCTGGAGAAGATGGAAACGATTATTTCGTACACTACTCTAACATAAACGCTAAAGGATTCAGATCATTAGAAGAAGGACAAGCAGTATCATTTGAAGTAACTGAAGGGGCTAAAGGTCCAGTTGCTTCTAACGTAACAGTAGCTTAATTTATTGAAAGTAATTCAGGGTGCTGAAGGGTACCCTGTTTTTATCTAAAAATTGGAGAAAATATTATGAATAAATTGAGAAAAAAAAGACTCCATTGGTTAGTAAATACTTTAGTTAAACTGTTTTTATTTCCATTGCTTATTGTAGGACTTTTATTGAGGTTATATGATAAGATTTTCAAAAAAGATAAGAAAAAGAAAAAAAGAGTGTTATACAATTTGTGGTATTAGTATATGCATGGGTGGCGGAATGGTAGACGCGCAAGGTTGAGGTCCTTGTAGGTAGTTCTCCTGTGAGAGTTCAAATCTCTTCTCATGCACCATTTTAACAACTAAGAGGGTAAATATATCCTCTTTTATTTTTTTTACATATAAAAAATTTAAAGCAAAGTATTTAAAAATATGATACAATAGGAAACAAGAAATATAAACTTAATTTTAAAGGAGAAAACATGAAGCTGACTAAAAAAGAAAAAATCATCATTATTTGTTCAGTAGCAGTAATCTGTTTGAGTCTTTATGCATCTAGTAAAAAGGATAGTTTAATAGATGGATTAGCAAATAGTCAAATTTTTTCAAAATCTTATCAAGAAAGTAGAAAAAAAAGATTTGAAAAGGAGATAGATAGAAAATTAACTAGCAGCACTCTGGTTAAATACATAAAAAAACTCTCTCTTCAAAAACTTGAAGTTGTGAATAATTTATTAAATGATGAGGCCTTAATACAGGTATTAAATACTAAAGTTAAAGAAGATTACAGCTCTGCAAATTACTTTTCCAATGATGTATCTTACAAAGAAGCTTCCTCTCTGTATAGTGCGAGTAAGGGCTTTAGAGAGTTAAGCCTACTATCTGAAAATATAAAAAATTATTTAGATAACAGTTTCCCCAATTTTGATTATAATTCAATTGTTGATAACGAAGGAAAAATTCCTAAATTAATTACTGCAAAGGATAAAATTTTAAAACTTACACCTAACAAGGAGCTAAAATCTATAATTACTCAATTAGATAAGGAACAATTGGATAAATTAAACTCTATTGTTAACAACAATGGTGGTATGATTGAATTTTTAAATTTAAATGATAAATTTGTAACTGAAGTTAAAGAGAGTTGTCATAATTTATTAACTCGTGGACTTTCTATAGAATCTCTAGAAAAATTAGTTTCTTTGAGTAAGAGAATAGACGAGCTTTCTAATCTTGACGAAAGATTTAAAACATTTATCTCTCAAAATTTTGAAGGAGTAGATTTTAAAAAAATCTATCTTTATGGTGAATTCTATCTAACTGATAAAAATAGTAATGTTGAGTTAGAAAAAGAGTATAGAAAAAAAATATATACATTTAGTGATCCTTTCATTAAATTAAATCCTTATGGAAGAACTCCACTTACAGCCCTTATGAAAATTGAGCCTACTGAGGCTAATAAAAAGGTTAAAGTTTTAGTTAGAGGACAGTTTGATAGTGAAAACTACTCATACACTACAACCATAAATGAATTGGGTGAATTTCCTATAGTTGGTTTATATCCTAAATATGAAAATAAAGTTAAAATAACTTTAGAGAATGGTAAGGAAAAAGATATAACTATTACAACAGGAAAACTAGATGATATTCTTCCTACTATAGTCATTGAGAAAAAAATCCCTAACAAGATGGAAAATGGAATGAACCTAGTTTCA
Organism: Fusobacterium sp.; assembly: GCA_020024915.1. Classification (GTDB taxonomy): domain Bacteria; phylum Fusobacteriota; class Fusobacteriia; order Fusobacteriales; family Fusobacteriaceae; genus Fusobacterium_A. Next base: position 6,360 of record JAHHSZ010000001.1, read on the forward strand.
TTTAATACTAAAGAGAAAGCTCTACCATTTGTATTTGATATCAATGGAAATATTAGATATGTACTAGATATCTCTTCTACTATGAACAAGGCTTACGTAGGAAAAGAGAATAATGAATGGATAGTAGCCAATGACAAGGCTGTATTTACCTTCGATATTTTGGGAAAGATTTTAAGCACTAGAAATCCTGAATATTATGCTGAAAATGAAAATTGGAAAAATGGTGTGTTATTTAGAGAAATACAGTATTTACCTAAGCTCAATAATCAGTTAGCTGTTTATGGTTTTAGTGATAAAGTTTATCCAAGTGGTGTTTTTTCAGAACTAGGAATTGATAGTAAACAAGAGCTATTTAAAGCTAGACTTTATTTTGATAAGAATAGTTTTGAAGAGAACAATATACTATCAGGTAGAAGAATAGAACTTTTTTAGTGGAGTAGGAGATAAAAATGGAACAAGAAAAAGGAATGACTTTAAATACGATATATATTTTAATATTAGGTAGCATTTTTTATTTAGAAAAATACATCTTTATATCACATGAAAATCTATTCTCTCTTTACTCTATAATAGGTTTTTTCATTCTTATGTTAACTGCATATGTCACTGATAATATGAAATTTCAAAGATATAAAGATAAATTTGTCAATTTTATTTTAATTGCTGTTGTAGATATTATCTGTTTTATGATTTGGTTTTTTTATAGCTGGGATCTATCTTTAATACCATATATGCTTATCTTTATAGCATCACAAATCTTATTGACTGTACTTATCAGTATAGCTGTTTTTAAGATTAAAAATGTCACTATCTATGGTAAGGGTGAAATGAAAAAGAGAGTTGTTGATAGTATTCAACACTTTTCTGACTACAGATATATTGATTTTAAAGAGAGTGATGATCTTGTAAAATTTACAAAAGAGAATGATATTTCTCTAATTATTCTTTGTAAGGAAAAATTAGAAAGCAAGGAGATTAGAAATATACTCTCTCTTAAACTAGGTGGTATCGAAGTTAAAAGCTATTTTGACTATATGATTGAAAATGAAGGCAAGATTGAAGTTGAATTTATAAATGAAGAGTGGTTACTACAAGCCTATGGTTTTAAAATCTTACGTAGTCAAATTCAAAATAATATAAAGAGATTATTTGATATTATCATGGCTATTATTATCGGAGTAATGGCTCTTCCTGTTATGATTGTTGCTGCTATTATAGTTAGACTTGAAAGTCCTGGTCCTGTAATATATAGTCAAGATAGAGTGGGAGAAAATGGAAAAGAGTTCAAAGTTCACAAATTTAGAAGTATGAGAAATGATGCTGAGAAAGATGGGGCTAAATGGGCTCAAGTTAATGATCCTAGAGTTACTAAGTTTGGTAATTTTATGAGAAAGACAAGAATTGATGAGTTACCTCAACTTGTCAATGTCTTTAAAGGGCAGATGAGTTTTATTGGACCAAGACCAGAAAGAATGGTTTTTATTAAAGAATTAGAAAAAGAGATTCCATACTACAATTTAAGACACATGGTTAAACCTGGGCTTACTGGTTGGGCTCAAGTTATGTATCCATATGGTGCTAGTGTTGAAGATGCTAGAAAAAAATTGGAATATGATCTTTACTATATTAAGCACCACAGTCTTTATTTAGATTTGATAATTATGTTTATGACATTTAAAACTGTTATATTTGGAAAAGGAAGATAATTATGTTAACAATTTTTACCCCTGTATACAATAGAGAAGATACACTTGAAAGACTGTTTTATAGCTTACTTAAACAGACATGTAAAGAGTTTCAATGGGTGATTATAAATGATGGCTCTAGTGATAACAGTGAAAAACTTATAAAAGAGTTTATCCAAAACTCTCCCTTTGAAATCATCTACAAATATGTAGAGAATGGTGGAAAGATGAGAGCTATTAATGAGGGTGTAACTCTGGCAACTGGTGAGTACTTTTTTATAGTGGATAGTGATGACTATATTTCTGAAGATTGTGTTGAAAAGATCTTATCCTATGGAAAGGAGCTTCCCTCTAATCTAGGGGGAATGATCTTTAGAAAGATCAATCTCCTAACTAATGAGATCACTGGAAAACCCTTTCCTAAACATATTCTTGATTCATCACCTATTGAGATTGTCTATAAGTTGGGAATAGATGGAGATAAAGCAGAGGTATTCCGAACTGCACTCTTAAAAGAACATCCATTTCAAGTACATACTGGGGAAAAGTTTATTCCAGAGGCAATTATTTGGATAAAAATTGGTGAAAAATATAAGATGAGATACATTGATGAAGGAATCTACTATTTTGAGTATCTTGAAACAGGTTATACTAATAACTTTAAAAGATTACTACAAAATAATCCAAAAGGATTTACTGATTACTACAAATTTATGTTATCTCACCCTATTCCACTAAAAAATAGATTAAAATTTTTTATTCGTTATATACAGTGTATATACTATAATATGATCAATAAAGGAGGCAAGCTTTGAAAATACTTCATATAATAACATCTTTGGAACTTGGTGGAGCAGAGAAACTTCTTACTGATCTAGTTCCCTTTCAAAAGAATAAAGGGCATTTTGTCAAAGTTTTAATACTCAGTGATAAGGGGACTGTTTTTAAAAAGACTCTTGAAAATAAAGGAGTTGAGGTTCTAGTATGTAAAAGTAACTCCATTAAATCTTTTAAAAATATCTTTCACATTCTTAGGGAGATAAAGAGAGAAAACTATGATATTGTTCATACTCATTTAGTACATGCTCAATATTGGACAAGACTAGCTAAACTTTTTGATACTAAGAAGAGAAAATATATCACAACTGAACACAGCACCTCAAATAGGAGAAGAGAGTCTAAGCTTATGCAGTTTATTGACAAATTTATATTTAAGGGCTTTGATAAAATTGTGAGTATCTCTGAAGCTACTGAAAAAAGTTTAAAAGAGTGGTTAGAGATATCTGATGATAGATTTGAAATAATATATAATGGAATTGATCTTACAGAGTTTAAAAACTCACTACCATATGAAAAGATTGAGTTAGGAGTTAAAAATGAGGACTATCTTTTAATGATGGTTTCAAGATTCCATGAATCAAAAAATCAAAAGGGAGTTATTGAAGCTCTAAAATGGTTACCTGTTAAGTATAAACTTGTTCTTGTAGGTGATGGAAAACTTGAGAATGATGTAAAAGAGTATTGTGAGAAAAATAATCTTTCAAATAGAGTTAAATTTTTAGGCTTGAGAAGAGATATTCCAAAATTACTAAAAACTGCTGATATTGTTATTCAATACTCTTTCTTTGAAGGGTTTGGAATAACTGCAGTAGAGGCTATGGCTTCTGGAAAACCTGTTATAACTAGTGATGTTCCAGGTTTGAGACAAGTGGTTGAGAATGCTGGTTATCTAGTGAGTATAGATGATTCAAAAGAGTTGGCTAAGGCTATTTTAGCTCTTAGAGTTGAAAATAATTATGAAATAATAAGTAAAAAATGTTTAGAAAAGAGTGAAAACTATACTATTGAATCTTGTGCTAATAATTATTTAACACTTTATAAAAAGGAGATAGAGAGATGATAGCTTATTTTGGAATATTGTTATTTTTAGATGTGGGTGTTGCAATAGAACAAATTAATCACAATAAAAGGTGGAGAGAAAATTACTTTATACTCTCTCTTTTCCTTTTAGTTTTATTCTTTGGATTGAGAGGATATATAGGCTATGACTGGTTTTCATATAAGCCCAACTTTGATAATGTTCAAAATATTATGGAGATTATCAAAGGAGATAGAAGATCTCTTGTTACTGGTTATGAGATTGGATTTCAAATATATAATTCACTTATAAAATCTTTTACACAAAACTATTTTATATATAATCTAATTAACTCAGTAGTTGATATATCTATTTTGTATATTGTTATCAAAAGATACTCTAAATTTCAATTGCTTACCCTCCTACTATTCTTTGGAATCTATGGTGTTGCTTTAGAGATTGATATGATTAGAAATTTTAAAAGTATTCTGCTCTTTTTACTCTCTATTGAGTATATTGAACAGAGAAACTTTCCTTTATTTCTACTTTTTAATATAGTTGGAATACTCTTTCATATTAGTTCAATTCTATATATACCTATGTATTTTATTCTAAATATCAAATGGAATAGAAATCTTATTCTATTACTATTCATTTTAGGTAATATTTACTATATCTCAAATACAAGGATATTTTTAACTGTTATAAAAAATTACTATAACTATCTCCCTGCAGGAATAGGTACAAGATTAAATGGTTATTTTAATCTCATTCCTTTAGATTTTCCACTGGGATTTTCTCTCTATTATTTTGAAAGAATGGCTCTCTTTTTATTAGCTTGGCTAGTGTCAGATAGTTTAAAAAATAAGAGATATGGAAATATTATGTTAAACTCTATGTATATTTCAATATTTTTCTTTCTATATTTTTCTGAGTTTTCTATAATTTCAATGAGATTTAGTCTGCTCTTCATCTACTCATACTGGTTTATTATACCTATGTTTTTAGAAATATTACCAAAATTCCCAGTAGTTATCTTTGCTCTTCTATTGGCACTATTTAGATTAAATAACCAAATTAATTTTATTGGAAGTCGTGAAGTCTACTCCTATCAAAATATCTTATTCAATGCTAAGGATTTGAATACTCAACTTGAAAAAATTAAATCTGCTAGTCAATTTAAGAACCTTGGTCACGGAAAAGAGATTTCACTACTATTTTAAGGAGATAATTTATGAAAATAATGTTTGTTGCTAACTATATGTGGGATATCTACATATTTAGAGCTGGAGTTTTAAAAGCTTTGGTAGAAGCTGGTCATGAGGTGGTAGCTGTAGCCCCTGATGATGGTAGAATTGATCTAGAAAAAATTATTCCAGGTTTGAGAACAATTTCTATTAAACTTAATAAAAGGGGGATAAATCCAATTGAAGATATTAAACTTATTAAAGATCTATATCTATTATATAAAAAGGAGAGACCTGATTTAATCTTTCACTATACTATTAAACCTAATATCTATGGAAGTATTGCTGCTAAGCTATCTAAATGCAACTCCATTGCAATATTAACTGGTTTAGGATATTCATTTGTACAAAAAAGTTTAGTTTCAAAGATAGCTATATCTCTCTATAAGTTTAGTTTGAGATTTTCTAAAGAGATATGGGTACTCAACAGAGATGATAAAGATACTCTTATCTCTAAAGGAATAGGCTCTGAAAATAAGATATTTATCCTTCCTGGAGAGGGAATTGATTGTGATAGATTTAAACCATTAAAAAAGGACAGAGATGATCAAAAGGTAGTATTTCTAATGGTGGCTCGTGCTTTTATTGATAAAGGATTTAAGGAGTATGAAGAAAGTGCCAGAAGAATTAGAGCTAAGTATGGAGATCAAGTTGAATTTTGGTATTTAGGAGCTTTAGGGGAGAATGCTGTTTCTGGAATTACTAAAGAATATATGGACTCCCTCGTTCATGAAGGAACTCTTAACTATTTGGGAATCACTGATAAACCTGAATTGATAATAAAAGAGTGTGATGCTATTGTCCTTCCCTCTTATAGAGAGGGAATCTCTAAAACTTTACTTGAAGGAGCTGCTATGGGAAAAGCTATTATTGCTTCTAATGTAACTGGTTGTAAAGAGATTGTTAATGATAATATCTCTGGTTATCTTGCTCAGGTAAAAAATGTAGATGAGCTTGTTGAAAAAATGGAAAAATTCATCTCTTTAACAGATGATGAAAGGTATAAAATGGGAATTTTAGGTAGAGAAAAAGTACTTCATGAGTTTGATGAAAAGATAATTATTGATATTTACAAAGAAAAGATAGAATTATAAGGAGAGTATAGAGTATGATAGATTTAAGTATTATAGTTCCCATATATAACGTTGAGGAATATTTGGCAGAGTGCTTGAAAAGTCTATATAAGATAAGGTCTCTAAAATATGAGGTCATCTTAGTCAATGATGGATCTAAAGATAATAGTTTTAAGATTATGGAAGAGTTCAAAAATCTATATCCTAATAAAACAGTAATAGTTAATAAAAAAAATGGTGGACTCTCTTCAGCTAGAAATGCTGGTCTTAAAGTTGCTAAAGGAAGGTATATATCTTTTATTGACAGTGATGATTTTATTGATACTGATGAGTTCGAAAAATTTGTTATTAAAGGAATTAAAGGAAGATTGGATATTGTTGTAGGTAATATGAGATACTATATTCCCGGAAAAATAGGGGAGCCTCTATTTAGATCTAAAAAAATTAAAGATTTGGAAACTACTGATGGAGTAAATTTCCTATGGAATCTATTTCAAGCACCTAAATGTTATAGAGAAGAGGTTGTTGATGATATATATAGAAGAGATTTTCTACTGAAAAACAATCTTTTCTTCAATGAAGAAATTGTTCACGAAGACAGTGAATTCACAACTTTGGCTTATCTTAAAGCAAAAAAAGTAAAATATATTGATAAAGCTTTCTACTTCTATCGTCAAAGAGAGGGAAGTATAATGAATAAAGTTTCTGAAAAAAGTATTGTCTCTCTTGAAAAAATCTGTGAAAAACTTTTTTTAGAATGTAAAAATATAGAGAGTAAAAATGGAAAAGAGGTTTTAGCTAATCTAATCCTTAGCTTTTACTCTACAGTTGTGTATAAAAGATACAATGGAAATAATGACTATCAAAGAGTTTATAGAAGATATAAAGAATTATATAAAGAACTAAAAAAATACACTAAAGCTAATTTTGAACAAAACTTACTCTCTTTCTCCATCTTTATTCCAAACACTCTTAGAAAACTTTTAGGTAAAGAGATTAGTAATGTACAGAAAGTTCCTAAATTTTAAGTAACTATCCAAATTATTATAAAAAGAAGTTGATTAACTGGGGCTCTTCTCACTACTACAACATTGTAATATGTTACTAACTAAGTTAATCTAACTTCTCTCTAAAAAATTTCTATAGTTATTTTAACATCTCATAGTTAGTGGCAACCATTGGAACTTTCAAAACATCTAACATTCTCTCCAAAAGCACGCCCTCTTTACTTGGATAATTAAATCCATAACTTGCCATAATACACTGCGTTATGAACTGTACTCCCCTTTCTATAGCTATTGGCAAACTATCTCCTTGCAACAAGCTTCCTATTACTACACTTGTATATGCGTCTCCTGTTCCTGGATAAGATGCTGGGATATATTTACAGCTCACTCTCCAAAATAGATCATTCTCTCTATCATAAGCTACTACACTTGTCTTCCTATCAATCTCACTACTTGTAGTATCTGGAACACTTGTTGCTATAACTATTTTAGGTCCCATCTCTGACAACTCTTTTATGTATTTTTTAATTTTTTCCTCTGTTGTATCCTCTTTATAATCTTTACCTAATAAATACATAACCTCAGTGAAGTTTGGAGTGATTATATCAGCTTTTTTTATTAAGCTTCTCATTCCATTTACCATCTCTTCACCCATAGTCTTATATAGTTTACCATCATCTCCCATCACAGGATCTACAACAGTAAATTTTGCTTTTTTTCCAAAATAATCAATAAAATCTTTAACTATCTCAATCTGTTTAGATGAACCTAAAAAACCTGAATATATACAATCAAATTCCAAATCCAATTTTTTCCAGTGGTTTATATGCTCCTGCATATACTCAGTTAAATCTATAAAACTATACCCTTCAAATCCTCCAGTATGTGTTGATAGTATTGCTGTTGGTACTGGACATACCTGAACTTTCATATTTGATAAGATCGGGATTATTGTAGTAAGAGATGCTCTTCCATATCCTGATAGGTCGTGTATTGCTGCTACTTTTTTCACTAAATGCTCCATTTTTCCACCTCACTTTTATTTTCATATATAATCTAACATATTTCTCATTTTTAATCAACCTTAGATTAATTTATCTCTCTTTCTCTCACTATATTTCCCTCTATATCATACCACTTCCAACTTCCTACCATATTGTTTTTTCTATAATTTCCTATCATCTCAAGCTTTCCATTCTCATAATATCTTCTTTTTTCTCCATCAAACTTTCCATTTTTATAGTTTTCTACTACTAACCTCTGCCCGTTGATAGAGTAACTTCTACTCTCACCATCCAATTTCCCACACAGATAGTGAGTCTCTGTTTTAATTAAACCATTAGAATAATATGTAATTTTTACTCCATCTAACTGATTTTTTTTATAACTACTTTTTGAAATTACTATCTCATTCTCATATATAGAGGAAATTCCATCTAACATATCATCTTTATACTCCAAGCTTTCAATTAACTTTCCCTCTTTATATTTCCTCAGTACTCCCTGTTTCCAATTGTTTTCATCTAAATAGTATTCATAGGTGAAACCTCTAATCTCTTCAACTACTCTCTTTATACTCATTCTATCTCCTCATAAAGAAAAGAGGAAATTTCCCTAAGGTGATTTCCTCTTTAATTTTTTATTAATCTCTTATTTAGCTAATTGATAAATAGCCTCTACATATATTTTTAGGAGAGTATCTATTTTATCTATCTCAAGATATTCATTTTTCTGATGCATATTATCCACTTGTGATGATAATAGTGCTCCAAAAGCTACTCCATTAGTTACACATCTTGCATATGTTCCCCCACCAATTGCTATTGGTTGACTCTCCACATCTCCTGTAACATCTTTATAGACATTCATAAGTGTTGAAACTAGGAAACTATCCTTAGCCACATATAGAGGAGCTGTGTCTCCTGCTACTTCCACTTCCATAAATTTAGATGCTCTCTCCTTTATGATCTCAATAATCTTTTTATTTTCTACTTTAACAGGACATCTTATATCTATACAGATCTCTAGAACTCCATCTTTAAGAGTAGTTTTTCCTACGTTTAGAGTCAACTTTCCACTCTCATCATCTTCAAAATTCACTCCTAAAGATTTTCCATCCATATCCATCTTGATATAAGTATTAAAAAATTCTACTAATGACTTAAGCTCTTCATTTTTAATCTTAATTTCTCTTAAAAATTCAAATAGAGCAGAAACGGAGTTATAACCTAAATATGGTTTTGAAGCGTGTGCTGATTTACCATAAGAGTTAATATGATAATTTCCATTTTTTTTCTCACAACTTATCTTATACTCTCCATTTTTATTATATACTGCTAAACACTCCTCCACACTCTCTAAATAATCCATAGGTATAGTTAATTCACATCTTTCTGGGACAGAGTTAAATGCATTTCCTCCACTTAGTGAAACATTGTCTAATGTTGAATAGTTATTTTTTAATCTCATACGTACAATACCTTTCTCAGCAAATGTAACAGGGAAGTTTGAATCTGGTGTAAAAGCTAGTGTTGGTTGTGGCATCTTTAAAGTTCCAAAATAGTGTTTCATACACTTACTTCCACTTTCTTCATTAGATCCTAATATCATTCTTACTCTCTTATTTAATTTTATTCCTGAATCTTTTATAGCTTTCATTGCATATAGACAAATAGTTGAAGGACCTTTGTCATCTAAAGTTCCTCTTCCATAGATTCTTCCATCTACTAGAGCTCCACTATATGGTGGGTAATCCCACCCCTCTCCCTCTGGAACTACATCAACATGCCCTAATATCCCTAAGACCTCTTCTCCCTCTCCAAACTCAATTGTTGCAACATAATTATCATAATTAATAACTTCAAACCCCATATTTTTTCCCAACTCAACAAAATAGTTTAAAGCTTTTGCTGGTCCCTCACCAAATGGCATTCCTGCCTTTGCTTCTTCCATTACACTCTTAATTTGAATAGCTCCTTGAATGCTCTTTATAACTTCATCTTTGTATACTAATACTTTCTCTTGTAAACTCATTTTTCCCTCCATTGTATTAATAATCTATTTTAAAAAACTTCACTTCCCAATTCATTTTGTAACTCTCTATATTTAAAAAATAAAAATCTCACATACTCGTACTCAAAAGGTGATCCTGTTTGATAATATTCAAACTGTACATTAGCTCTAGTATTCACTGCTGAAAGTGTTGTTACACCTACACTATTTAGTTCATCTAAATCACTTGTCTTATAGATTGCTCCTCTTCCAAAAGTATCCACTCCCTTACCAAAAGCATCTCTTACAAAACTTGGACCCAAAATAGGTAGAACTAAGTATGGTCCCTTTCCAATTCCATAACGAGCCAATGTTAATCCAAAATCCTCATATGGCTTGGGCATTCCTAATGATGAACCCACATCCACTAAACCACCAAAACCTAAAGCTGTATTTATAGTAAATCTTCCTATGGCTCTCATTGCTTTTCCTATCTTAAACTGCAAGAGTGAGTTACTTGTTACAGAGATATAATCTGCATTCTCAAAGAAATTTTTAACTCCTGTTTTAATTGGTTTTGGTGTCACTGTCTTATAAAACCTCACTGTTGGTAAAAATATATATTTATCAAATTGATAGTTGAAGTAGTATATTCTCCTATTCAATGGCTCAAATGGATCATACACTTCAAAATATTTAAATGATTCTTTACTATTTTTCTCCAATGCTTGAGCAAAGCTTGTAAAGGATAGAAGTAAAAGTATAATCACTAATATCTTACTAAATCTCATGACTTAACTCCCCCTTTTCTAAAAACTCTAACATTATTTTTACATTTGTACTAAAAAACATATTTCCACAATGTCCACCATATGGATAGATTAGTAATCTATTTCCAAAAGTTGACTCAAGAAATTTAAAATCACTCTCATCTAAAATCAACTCATCTGCATTTGTTACCACTGCTATTTTTGAACTATTTTTTAAATAATTCTCTATATTATTCAATCTAGATCTCTCTGCCAATTGCTCTAACTTCAGATCTTTACCTAATTTTTCACGATAATATGGAAGTGCAACCCTATTTATATACTCATTAAAAGTTGCAAAATTTATTTTCTCAAAATATCTAAACATTGGTGTAAACTTTTCAACTGGCTCCTTCACATAAACTTTTCTATTATTTATCACATCGGTGATATAGTTTAAATCAATAGATGTCAATCTAAAAGCTCCTCCTATTAACTCTTGCATCTCTTTATTAGTTAATTTATTTTTAGAAAATAACTTGTAGATAGTCTCTATATCTATTGAAGTATACTCAGGTAATGTACTACTTACTACTGTATCTATAATCTTTTCTATCAAGCCACCTATTTTTTCAGCTCTCTCATTTTCAGGAAAATCTAGATAGCTATCCAATTTTAAGGCAGAATTATAGAGATTTACTGCTGGATTAATCATAAATACCCTTTTGAAATTAAACTCTTTTTCCGACTCATCTATATATGATAATATTCCTGCTTCTGTTGCTCCTAAACTATAACCAACTACATAAAAGTCACTTATCTTTACTTTTTTAGATATTTTTTTATTAGTTTCTTTCATTATATTATAAATATCTTTTGAGTCTTCCATTATTAATCCAGGCATACGTGAGCTAGATCCATTAATAATAAAGTTATTATTCATTGGAGAAGAGATTGAAACAACATGATAACCTGCATCATAGAATATTCTCTGAAAATACTCCATTCTGATAGAGTTATGGGATGATCCTGTACCAGCCAATAAAAATATCAAAGGGGCCTCTGTCTTTTGTGATACCAATGAAAATTTAAAACCTTCATTATACCAAAACTCTTCACCTACTGCCTTTGTCCAAGGTAGCTTTATGCTATACTCTTTTCTTGGAATCTTTGTGCTCACTTCTTCAATCATTAAATTTGAACTTCCAAATATTGTTGCTATATTTGGATTATGGAATGGATAATCATAACTTCCAAAAGAGAGCATAGATATAAATATATAAAATATTCCTGATAATTTCTTCATATAATCCTCCAATTTTTAATCTGTACTTTAATATTTTACTTCATAAATACTGTTTTTTCAATGAAAAAATAATTATTATGAAAAATGTAAATTTGAACTATATCCTGCCAAGTACTCAATTTAATTATCAACATTTTTTCTTTTTCATTTATTGAGTTTTCTATATTCTTGAGGACTTCGCTCCCCTAGATTATAACCTTTCTTCATTGTAAAATTTTACATATGATGATATAGCTTCTTCTAAAATTCTTCTAACTTTTCATATTTCTTTAAATAATATTTTTCTGTTTTTAAATTCCACCAAAATCCTTCCATTGGACTATTATCTATACTTTTACCTACTCTTGACATACTATGAGTTAGTCTTAGTCTCTCTATTTCTTTTTTATACTCATATGATGTAATAAGTTAAAGAATCAAACTATTTTTTATATTTCCTATTCAATGCTCTCAATATAGCATATGTTTCCAAATCCATATTTCCAGTTACATTTTTAGGGTTAAAGTGAGCTTGAAAGTTATATATTACTCTTCTACTCTCTTCGTCCCACTCATCATTATAATTTATTTTATACCCATATTTTCTAAATTCCTCTTTTATTTTTTCAACAGGAGTTACTTGATATAATTTTTCATTCATAAAAAACCTCTTATCTTTCTCATCATACCAAGCACCTATTCCATACTCTCTATAAAGCAATTCCCAAGGAAACTTTGGACCTGGATCAATTTTCCTTGTAGGAGCTATATCTGAATGTCCTACAATATCATATGGTTTTATTTTATATTCAGTTATTAGTTTTTGAAGTAAGCTTGCTAATTTCTTTATCTGCCCCTCTTGAAAATATAAATACTCCTCTCTTGGTATGAAAAAACCATACTTTTTCTCCATTTCATTATATTTTCTTACCCCTCTATTACTTATCTCTATCCCTATGGATGTATCATTTAAATTACTTCGTCCACTAAACTCACTCATACCTGCGTGCCAAGCCCTTTTCTCCAATGGAACAAGATTATATATAGGTTCCTCATCTTTAGTGGAAATAAAATAGTGTGAACTAACATTTCCTTGAGTCAATCCTCTTAAGCCTACTTCATCTGTTGTTGCTGTATAGTGTAATACTATAAATTTTACTCTTTCATTCATTCCCTTAGATAAATACTTTTTACTATTAACAGTATAATTAATTCTAGAACATGACAAAGATAAAATTATAGTTAGAGTAAACATAATTATTTTTTTTAACATTTTTTATCTCCTAAAGCATTTTTTCTAGTATATTTTACAATATTTTAAAAAAAATAGCAAAAATTTATAAAAAATTATTGTAAATGTTTGGATTTTGTGATATAACATAGAAACTTGCGTATTTATAAATTTTAGGAGGATAAAATGACAAAAAAAGATTTTACAAAAGTTTTATTTGAAAAAGGAATATTTGCTTCTAAAGCTGAAGCTGAAAGAAAATTTGACTCTATCCTTGAAGTTCTTGAAGAAAACTTAAAAGCTGGAGAAGAAATCAACTTTATCGGTTGGGGAAAATTTGAAGTTGTAGAGAAAGCTGAAAGAATTGGAAGAAACCCTAAAACAGGTGAAGAAATCGTAATTCCTGCTAAAAAGACTGTTAAATTCAAAGCTGGAAAAAACCTAGTTGAAAAAATGAACTAATTACATAAAGGAGCTACTCAGCTCCTTTTTATAATTATTAATTCTCCAATACTATTTATTGTTTAAACTTTCAATTAATCCAAATATAAATATATAAAAAGAGCAGATTTCTCTGCTCTTTAAAATTATTTAGTTCCTTTTTTATAAGCTCCTTCAGATCCGAAAACATCAACAATTTTAGTTTTGTAGTAAGCTTTCATCTCATCTTTAGCTGCTCCTAAGTATTTTCTAGGGTCAAACTCTTTTGGATTAGTTCCTAATACTCTTCTGATAGCTGCTGTAAAAGCCAATCTTCCATCAGTATCTACATTTATTTTAGCTACTGCTGATTTAGATGCTTTTCTTAATTGAATATCTGGTATTCCAATAGCATCTTTAACTTCTCCACCAAACTCTTTTATCATAGAAGTATATTGTTGAGGAACTGCAGATGATCCGTGTAAAACAATTGGGAATCCAGGTATTCTTCTTTCAATCTCTTCTAATATATCAAGTCTTAATTTAGGATCTTCTCCTGGTTTGAATTTGTGAGCTCCATGAGAAGTCCCAATAGCTATTGCTAGTGAATCTACTCCTGTTTTTGTTACGAACTCTTCAACTTCATCTGGGTTTGTATAAGTGTGTGATTCGGCCTTAACATCATCTTCTATTCCTGCAAGTACTCCTAATTCAGCCTCTACAGTAACATCTTTTGAGTGAGCATACTCTACAACTTCTTTTGAAACTTCTATATTTTTAGCGAAATCATAGTGTGATCCATCAATCATTACTGATGAAAACCCTGCTTCGATACAAGTTTTTACAGTTACTAAATCTGGACCATGATCTAAGTGTAAAGCTACTGGTATATCTGATCCCATATTTCTAGCTCTGTCTACTGCTGCTTTAGCTAATAAAGGTGCTACATCTGCTCCCATATATCCTAAAGCTCCTTTTGAACATTGTAGAATTACTGGTGATCCCATCTCAGCACAAGCTTCAACTATAGCTAATGCCATCTCCATATTGTTAAAGTTAAAAGCTGGTACTGAATATCCTTCTTTATTTGCTTTTGCAAACATCTCTTTTGTGTTTGAAAGACCTAATTCTTTATAATTGTATCCCATTTTTTTCCTCCTGAAAAATTATATATATTAATTTTAACAAAAATTGATAATAAAATCAATTAGAGAATTTTCCATTTTTTATTTAGATTAATTTTTTACTTTTATTTGTTTCAAAATATATCTAAAAAAACTCTTAATTCTCATTCTTTTCTTTACCATTATCATTGCTTCTGGCACTAACTCAATAACTGTTTCTATAGTGTTCTGATACTTTGAAAATCTACCCTCTAATAACTTTTGAGTAGAAACTATCCAAGAGAGAAGAAGTAGATTAAAAATTCTTAAAAGATTTAGCAAGAAATTTATAACTCCTTCTTTTGTTAGATAAAAGTTATAAACTTTAACAATTACCTCTCCCTCTTGTATATAAAATATCTGAAATAAACAAGTTATAAAATAGAACAAAAATAAAAATTTCACTCTTCTTATGTGTTTCATTAAATCCTTATTATATTTTAGATTGAGTATAAATAAAATAACAGTTGATATTCCAATATAATATAGATTGCTATAAAATATATTAACTAGTAGTAGTATTAACAGACTACTTTTTAACAATTTCTAGCCCTCCCATGTATGGGACCAATACTTTTGGAATTAAAAATGATCCATCTTCTTGTTGGTAATTTTCCATTATAGCTACTAATGTTCTTCCTACTGCTAATCCTGATCCATTTAGAGTATGGCAATACTCACTTTTAGAGCTTCCATTTGGTCTATATTTAAGTCCCATTCTTCTAGCTTGGAATCCTTCACAGTTAGAACAAGAAGAGATTTCTCTATACTTTCCTTGAGAAGGTAACCACACTTCTAAGTCATAAGTTTTAGCTGCTCCAAAACCAATATCCCCTGTACATAATTGAATAACTCTATATGGTAATTCAAGCTTTTGTAGCACCATTTCAGCATTATTTACCATTTTTTCTAACTCATCATAAGAAGTTTCTGGAGTAGCAAGTTTAACCATTTCTACTTTGTTGAATTGGTGAAGTCTTATTATTCCTTTAACGTCTTTTCCATAAGATCCAGCTTCTCTTCTAAAACAAGGTGAATATGCTGTATAGTATTTTGGTAACTCTTTCTCATCTAATATCTCTTTTCTATGGATATTTGTCATAGTGATTTCTGAAGTAGATATTAAGAACATATCATCAGTTGTTCTATACATATCATCCTCAAATTTTGGAAGCTGTCCTGTTCCTTCACAAACCTCTCTTTTCACTATAAATGGAGTTATATGCTCAGTATATCCGTGCTCTGTTGTGTGTAGATCTAGCATAAAGTTAATTAATGCTCTCTCTAATCTTGCTCCCAATCCTCTGTATAGAACAAATCTAGATCCTGCTAACTTTGCTCCTCTTTCAAAATCAAGAATACCTAATCCTTCACCTATATCCCAGTGTGCTTTTGGTTCGAATGAAAACTCTTTTGGAGTTCCCCATCTTCTAATTTCAACATTTGCATCTTCATCTATCCCAAATGGAGTACTTTCATGATACATATTTGGGATTGTCATTTGAATATAAGTTAATTTCTCTTCAACTTCAGCTAATTTTGCATCTAATTCTTTTATTTGAGCAGAAACTTTTCCCATCTCTTCTATTAATACTGAAGCATCTTGCTTTTCTTTCTTCAATCTAGCTATTTCAGTAGATTCTTGGTTTCTTTTTTGTTTTAAAGCTTCTACCTCTCCTAAAATTGCTCTTCTTTTGTCATCTAGTTGAAAGAACTCGTCAAGAGTTAGATTACTATTTCTATTTCTTAACATCTCTTCAACTTTTTCTCTGTTTTCACGTATGAATTTTAACTCTAACATACTCTTTTCTCCTCTCACAATATATTTTAATTGTTAGTTTTATAACCTAATCTTTTTATTTTTACATTTTGTTGCTCTATTCCTACCATCTCTAAATATGAGTTTGGTGATGTGTTTATAATCTCCATAGAGATCTTATCTCCCTCTCTCGAAAAAAATCTTAATCTCTCTTTTAAGTTTCTAGTTACAACCTTTCCCTTTTTTTCTCTAACTTCAAGTATTTCATCTCTATTGAATAGCTCTTCAAGCCTATCCATATCTGAATTACTTCCCTCTACTTCATATAGCATATTCGTAAACTCTTCCATTATTGAAGACTTTCTAGGAATTTCTTCCACTTTATGCACTTTAAATCCCAATACTCCACTCTCATTAAGTCTTTTTACAACCTCTTCATTGGAAATTTCTCCATCTGTCTCAAAGTCCATAATCTCATTATAAGCTTCTGTTCCCAAGGATATAGGACTTCCAAAGGACATCTTTGGTCTCGGATGAAATCCTTCACTATATTTTACAGGAATTTCCGATTTATTGAATAGTCTCTCAAAAAATCTTAATAAGTCTAGATGGGATATAAATTTCATTTCTCCACATTTATCAAAATAAACTCTTTTCTTCATTCTTCCCTCATCTTTTCCTATATTTGTATCTTTATATTTTACCACTTTCTAATAAAATTTCAAATATCTTTTTATTTTTCCTGTAATTTTTTCTCAATATTTCTTACTTTTTTCAATAAATCTGGAACTTTTTTCAATGCTATCTTCACCTTTAAGTCTTCTCTATGATCCATTAATGGGTATCCAGATAAAACTTGATTATCATCTACATTTCCTATTACACCGGATTTAGCAGCAATTACAACATTACTTCCTATTTTTATGTGCCCAGCTATTCCAACTTGTCCAGCCAATGTTGTATTATTTCCAACCTCTACACTTCCTGCTATTCCAACTTGAGAAACAATTAAACAATTCTCTCCTATTATGTCATTATGAGCAATCTGTACCAGATTATCTATCTTAGTATATTTTTTTATTACAGTATCTCCAATAGCTCCTCTGTCAATAGTTGTATTAGCTCCAATCTCTACATTGTCCTCTATTACTACACTACCTATCTGATCTATCTTAGTGTTATTCCCACCTACTTTTACAAATCCAAAACCATCAGACCCTATTACTGCCCCAGGTTGAATTACACAGTTCTTTCCAATTTTACAGAATTCTCTCACAGTAACATTTGAGTATATTGTACTCCCCTCTCCAATTGTAACTCCTTCACCAATAGTTACATTTGGGTAGATTGTAACATTATCATCTATCACTACATCATGCCCTACATATACATTCGGTCCTAATTTAACATTTTTACCTATCACACTTGAATCCTCTATCATTTTTTCAAAAGGTTTTGTCTCTCTCTTAAAAAAATTCAAAAGTTTTGGCATCAATGTTCTTGGATTCTCTTTTACTACCAAGTACATTTTTCCAATATTAGGTAGTGGTATGTCTGGTACTAATACTACTTTTGCATTAGTTTTATTTAATTTTTTTAAAAACTTCTCATCTGAAGCAAATGTTACATTCTCCTCATGAGCTTGAAAAAAGGGAGCAAGCCCAGAAACATATTCTAGACTTAAATCTCCCTTTACTTCACACTCTAGGAGGCTCACTAACTCTTTAATACTATATCTCATCATTATCCTCCTAGTTCAACACTTATTTTTTAGATTTTTCCATAGCTTTTATTACATCAGCAGTAATATCTTTTCCACCAAATTTTACTGCTCCAGCTTCTAATATATAATCATATTTCTCTGCTTTTGCTACTGAGTCTATAGCTGATTGCATTGCTCTATCTATCTCTTGCATTCTTGTATACTCTTCTTTGCTTAACTTAGCTTGTGAATCTCTTACAAATTTTTGGAATGCTTCAACTTGCTTTTGGAATCCCTCTTTCTCTTTATCAGTTATTTTGTTTCCTTTAGATTGAAGCTCTAATTGTGCTTTTTGAAGAGCAACTTCTTTTTGTTTTATCTCGTTCTCTAATCTATTTTTCTCTTTGTTTAAGTTCTCTTGGATTGTTTTAGTTTGAGAGTATTTTGAAAATGCCTCTTGTGAGTTTACATACCCTATTTTTTCAGCTAAAACTGATGCTGATAAGCTTAATGCCATAATTGTTACTATTATTTTTTTCATTATATTACCTCCAAAGTATAATTTTTTTATTATTTTATATATATACTAAAATGATTGACCCATATTGAAATAGAATTCCATTCCACTAGCCTTATCATTTCCTACTGGCCATCCAAAATCAAATCTCAATGGTCCTATTGGTGTGTTTACTCTAAGTCCAACTCCTGCTGCCATTGCTATATCATTTGCAAATTTTTCATCATGTTGATATGATAAATCTCTTCCATGATAATCCCAAGCTCTTCCTGTATCAAAGAAAACAACAAATCCTAAAATATCATTAAACTGTGTTCTATTTTCTATAGTTCCAACTAATTTTTTGGTTCCTTTATAAAAACCTCCGTCATATCCTCTAAGTGTACTTCCTCCTCCTACCCAGAATCTCTGACCCTCTTTAGTTGAATCTGTCATCACTCCAGCTACTGCTCTATAAGCAAAAGTATTTTTCTTAAAAAATCCTCTATGATATTTTCTAAGTTCAAGTGTGATATTTCCAAAAACATCACCATCATACCCATTAGCATATCCCGCTTCTAATTGTAATTTTCCATATTCACCTGCAGTAGGATTCCAAAAATGATTTCTTGTATCATAAGTTATTGATGGGAATATACTCCAAATGAAATATTTATCATTTAAGCCTTTAGCCTCTTTTCCTGGATAATTTCTCCATTTAGTTATTCCATTTTGTTCTATAAATTGGTTTTTATCAGGAGTTTCTTCCACATATTCAACTTTTGTTCCTAAACTCAATCTTACATTTTTGCTTAATCCTTTTCCTATATTAAATTTAGCTCCCAATGTATCTATTTTGTTAAATATTGCACTGTCACTATCTTCATAAGAGTTCTTGTAAATGCTCCATCCCCAAGATATTCTATCAGTTCCCTTTATCCAAGGATCGTAGAAGTTTATTGAAAAACTTGAGTAATCTTCATCTGATTTTTCAAATGTAAATCCTAACTCTTGTCCTTTCCCCTTCCAGTTAGTATCTTTTATTGAAATTGTCCCCAACAATCCAATCTCAGAACCGTAAGATATAGCACCTTGAAGTATTGCAGTTCTCTCTTCATCTAATAAAAGAACTATATTTTTCCCATCTGGATCTCCAGGTATATTTCTAGCTTCATATTTAACATTTTTAAAATGTCCTAATCTCATTAGATTTTGTACTGTTTCATCATATTTTTTAGAGTTAAATATCTCATTTTCATGGAATTCTAACTCTCTTTCAACAACATATGATTTTGTTTTTAAAACGTCATCAGTAGCCCTTCTTCTAGCACCTTTTTGCTTTGTTACCATCTTTTTAAACTCAATACTTCTAACTATACCTTCACTTAAATAAATCTCAAGTTCAAGGTTTGCATTAAGTCCAATATCTGTAACTTCAGCAAGAACATAACCAGCATCCTGATATTTTTGGATTATTCTATCTCTATCCTCTCTGATTGTATTGATATTAAATATCTTTCCAGGTTCAGTTTTAATTACTTCCATAAGTTCATCTGTAGAATAAACTGTATTTCCTATTATATTAACTCCATTTATGATTGGATTTTCAAGAACGTGGTATATTACTTTTACACCTTTTCCTGATTTTACAACATCTGGTATTACATCTCTAAAATATCCACTCTCAATAAGATTTTTATGCCCCTCTATAACCTTATTCTTTGAAAAGTATCCTCCAGCTTGAACAGGAATCATAGCTCTTATCTCTTTAGTTGGTACATGTGTATTTCCTATTATATCTACCTCTGATACAACTATACTCTTATCTACTTTTTCTCTCTCTGATAGAGGAATTATCCCTTTTGACTCCAATAATTTTTTACTATCCTTTTTTTCCGTTACATCA
The DNA here is from genome assembly GCA_020024915.1 of Fusobacterium sp. Taxonomy (GTDB): domain Bacteria; phylum Fusobacteriota; class Fusobacteriia; order Fusobacteriales; family Fusobacteriaceae; genus Fusobacterium_A. The sequence goes on from JAHHSZ010000001.1 coordinate 26,932, forward strand.
ACAGTAAGTTTGATACCATTATCATAAACACTTGGATATATAGATACATCATCTACATACTCTAAATCTTTAATTGATTTATAGTCTGATATCATATCTTCTGTTATATATTTCTGCCCCTCTTTTGACTTCATACTCCCCAGTATTACCTCATAAGGAATCTCTCTATTATTTATTATCTCCACCTTTGTTACTTGATAATTGGTAACATCAGCAAAGGAGAAAATACTTAATACAAAGATCAGTAATCCAGCTATTCTTTTTCTCATCTCTACCTCCACTATTTATTTATAAAGATATCTATTAGCTTATCATATTTTTTCTCAAATTTAAAGTCTATATGATAATTTAAATCCTCTTTAGATTCTTTATCTGATGTTTTTTTTCTGTTTTCTGGTAACTTTCCAACTCCTATTCCGATAGATTTTACAGCATCAAATCTATATTCCAATGAGAAGTCATACTCTTTAAATGCTCCGTTGCTCTCTTCTTGTTTGTCGTTTCCTGTATTATCCTCCTCCAATAGTGTTCCTTTTGCAACCCACCATATTTTATCTTTATATATATTATCTTCTGCCTCTAATACTGCACCTAATTTTAAACTACTCTGACTTTTATCATCATTATTGTTAGAACTATTTTTTGTATTCTGAGTCAAAAGGTTTGAGCTTATTCTAAACTTCGATATATTTAATGTATGTTTTATTAGATTAGCTATAGGTTTTAATACTTGAGTAATCTGTCCTCCAATTACATTTGTAATCAAAGTCGTAGTCGCTTCACTATTCTCTCCAAAACTGTCTGTATCTGTTAAAAGTGAATTTAAGTTTCCACTGCTACTTCCGTTTCTAGAACTGATAGTAAATTTTAAATTATCTAAATTCCCATTTAAACTTAACCCAATCTGGTCATCTTGTACTAATACTCTAGCATCTATCAAAAGGTTTGGATCTACTTTTGGCAGATAGCTCTTAGGATCATTAAATATAACAACTGCTCTATCTAAATAGAAAGTGTTATCATTGAGGTTAAAGCTTCCACCTAAGATCTCTGTATTTCCAATAAAGCTGTACTTTCCGTTTTTACCTGACAAGATTCCATTGCCAACAACATTTCCTTTTATCTCCTCTACTAAGCCATTTATATCCCCTATATCCAATTTTATTCCTTCGTTTATTTTTATTCTAACATCAATTGAAGGGGCATTTTCAATTATACTCTCTATTTTAAAATCGCTTCCTAGATCTTCACTCTGATTTATAGTTTTAGATGTGGAACTAAATAAAAACTCTTTTATTTTTTGAAAGATACTCTTAGATGTATTTGGTATCTCTGATACCAAACCTTTTTCAATCTCAATATTTCCTCTGATATCCTTCTCTCTTATTCCTATATTAGCACTAAAATCAACATTAAAATAATCTCCATATCTATATTTTATACCATTTAATTTTAAATTTCCATTATATTTTATATTTTCATAGTAGTATGGATTATCTGAAATATCTTTCAATGTTGGGAAAATTATCTCTCCTTTGACTCCTAAATCTCCATCATTCAACTTTCCAGAAAAATCTTTTATGGATATTTTATTATTCTCTAGTTCTATTGTACTGTTAAATTCTTGTAATTTCAAGAAAAAATCTTTTTTTTCTAAATTTAAATTTTTTATTTTAATAAATCCATCATTTCTACTATCATTTATTTTTAAATCAAACTCAGCATTTCCACTTATACCTGAGATATTATAAGGCTCTAAGAATACATTCAAAAAGTCAAAATCTATGTTAGATGATTTTGCATAATATCTATATCTATTCTTTGTAATTTTATACTCTCCATCTGATGAGAATTTATTCTGTAAATATTTAAATGAGAGCTCATCTAATTTTACCTCTTTCATATCTCCAGATAGAAACACTCTAATTGTATTAAACTTAACTTTTTTTACATCAATCTCACTACTTAAAATAGAAAAATTATAGTTTAAATCATCTAACTCTCCCAATAATTTCCCCTCTAAATAGAGCTTTCCTTCAACACCATCTATTGGAATATAATCTTTCAATTTAGCTAGTGGCAGTTCCTGCTTATCTACCTTTACCTCCAAGAAGTTGTTAGGTAGATCATAACTTCCTGTAACAGTAAATAGATCTTGTAGATTTTGATTGCTAAAAGTTAGATTTTTTAACTTAACTATTCCATCATTTAAATTCTCTGCTGAATAATCAGCTTCAATATATGCTGTAGGAAAAATTATTCCATTCATATACACCTTATCAATAGTGGATTTTAGTCCAATTTTTAATTTTTTATTCTCTCCTTCAGCTATTAATGTTCCAATCACTCTGTATTTTAAGTTTTCATAGTTATAATAACGTCCTATATTCTCTTCCAATATATTTAATTTAGCTTTATACTTTCCATCTTTTACTGAGTATCTAGCTTTCAATATATTTTGATTTATCTTAACATCACTAGTTGTTACCAACTTATCCTTATAGTTGATCTCTCCAGTAATTTTAATCTCTTCCTCATTTTTAAAACTTATTCCAACATCTGAAATACTTATCTTTCCTATAGGATTCTTAATATTCCCATCTATACTTGCAGTAACTTTATTTAATTTGATCTTAGGGAAATCAATATTAAATCTCTCCAATGATAAACCATTTGTCTCTAATTTTCCTTTTAATTTTGATGTTTTAAGATCATATCTTCCATTTACAGTCAAAAGCTGATTAGTAAAATTTTTAATTTCAAAAACCTCATCTTTCAACCTCAAAGAGATCATAATTCCATTTAGACTATAATTTTGATAAGAAAGTTTATCTATCTCCCCTTGATATTCAAAAAATAGGTTATTTTTATTATTCAGTAAAACCTTTCCATTAATATTTTGAATCTCTCCAAGATATTTCAAATACAATGAGCGAATATCTAAATCTCCATTAAATTTCCCATTTTCGCTCTTTAGAGTTCCAAAGATTTTCCCTTTTATCCAAAACTCTTCCTCTCCCAACTTTCTTTTAATATCCAAGTTCTGCCCGTCCATATTGAAAGCATAGGAGCTGTTTTCTAAATCAATCTCTCCAGTTAGCTCTAACTCTTTTTTCTTACCATTTATTATAGAGGCCTCATTTAATAAAAATCTATTTTTATCTATTGTATAGTCAAATATAATATCTAGATCAAAAATATTTAACCCTATTCTCCCTTTTCCATCAGAAAACTTCTTATCAGCTAAACTATATTCTAAAAAGTATTGATTTTTCTTATCTAACTGGATTTTTTTCTCTTTAGTGAAATATTTTCCCTCTAAATCAATTATGTTAGAATCTAACACAATAGCAATTTGATCCTCTAAAATATCAAAATTCAGATCTCCATTGATATTTGGAATGTAACTCTTATTATTTACATTCTCCACTTTAAATTTTAACATTCCTCTCTTATCTATAAGATCAAATGTCCCAGTTATCTTCTCCTCTATCCCTACATTTTTCTCCTTGTCTAAGGTAGTTAGATCTGTAGAGATTATTGGCAGATGTATACCTGATTTATCATAAATAAGCTTTACTTGGGTATCATTCAATCTCAACTGCTCCAATTCAGCCCTCTTTATAAAGGCATCAATATTTATCTTTAACTCATTTTTTAAGTTGAGATTAAATTTCACATCATTGACAACTAGATTTCTGAATGGTAGCTCCAGTCCATCTAAATATGATAATTTTTCTAAGTCTTTCTGTTTAACATCCTTTAATTTAAAATCTATATTAAGCTCATTATCCTTATATGAAAGTGTAAATTTTTCTGGTTTTTCAAATACTTTACCAATAGCATTTAAAAATATACCCTCTTTGGTAAACTCAACTTTTCCAGTTACATCTTTCACTTCATCATCTAGATCAATATATTTTACATTTACCCCATCAAAGTTTATCCAACCTAACATACCACTAGATGCAATAGTGAGATCCATATTTAATTTCCCATCTTTATATGAAACTTCCTTTCCGTCATAACCATACTGTACCAATTCTGTTTTTACATCTATGTCTTTAAGTTTTATAGTCATAGAATAAGGTTCTTTGCTTGTAGAAAAAGAAAAATCATATAACTGCTCCTTATTATTTCCAGTAAAATGTAAATTGATCCCCTCGCTCTCACTAAAAGTTAAATATCCATTAGTGTTATATGCTATCTCTTCAATAGGCTCTCTATATCCTAAATCTCTAAATATAGTTGTTACATTTTTACCAATTATCTTATCTATAGGAACCTTTATTCCTGGCTGATATCTCTCATCTTTATTTTTTTCTTTTTTTCTTTCTTTGACAAAAGCTGCAACTATATTTATATCACCATTTTTTCTTCTAGTTATATTTGCAATTCCACCATCCATGATGATTTCATCTATTCTTTTTCTCTTTAAAATATCTTTTGAATAAAGAATCTCCACTTTTGGAGTATCTATAATTACCTCTTCCCCATCTGCTAATATAAAATCCTTTATTACTATCTTTTCTTTTTCAAATTCTATACTGCTACTTTTAAATGTAGGTCCTACAAATAACCTCACCACCACTTCTACTGTCTTTGGTAAATTGTACTTTATATTCCAAATGATCCCAAAAAACAATAAAAAGAGGAAAGTAACAAATATAAGTTTTTTTCTATTTTTCTTATAAAAATCTGTCATTTCCTCTCTTCCTTTCTCCTATAAAGGTCTCTTTAAAGGTATACCAGACCTCCTTGGATATTTTTTATCTGTTTTTTCTCTTTTTTCAATCTTTATAATTATTCTTGGATCTTTACAGAATGGAAGTTCAAAATTAAATACCTCCATAATTTCAGAGTTTAAAATTTTTAAAGCATTTTGTGCTTCACTTTCCTCTCCTGTTCCCTCCATTTTTTGAGAAAGGAAGATTCCATCTTTCTTTAAGAAAGGGATTATGTATTCTAGTATTGTACTTAATTTTGACACTCCTCTACAAAGTCCTAAATCATAACTTTCTCTTTTTTCATCACTTATATAATCTTCAGCTCTTGATGTAACTACCTCAACATTTTCAAGATTTAACTTATCTTTTACTAGTTGTAAAAACTTTGTCTTCTTCCCAATAGAATCCATCAGTGTAAATTTTATATTTTCATTGAAAATAGCTAGTACCATTCCTGGAAATCCAGCTCCTGTTCCCACATCAATAGCAGTTTTCATATTACTATTTAATAACTGTTGCAATAGTAATGAATCTATAAAATGCTTCTCTATAATAGATTTTTCATCTCTTACAGCTGTTAGATTAGTGTGTGAATTATACTCTTGTAAAAGAGTTAAATACTTTAGAAGGTTATCAATCTTCTTTTCACTGTACTCTACTCCAATCTCTTTCAATCCATTTACTAAGAACTCTCTCATCTTAATTACCCCTCGCTTTTAAATATATCAACAATACTTGTATATCTGCAGGTGATACCCCTGAAATTCTTGAAGCTTGTCCTATATTTAATGGTTTCCCCTTTTTCAATTTATCCTTTGCCTCTTTTGGAATATTTGTTAAACTATCATAATCTAAATCTGCTGGTATTTTTTTGTTTTCTAAGCTTTTATGTTTCTCTATCATCTTCATAGATCTCTCTATATATCCAGAGTATTTTACTTGAACTTCAATTTGATACTCTGTGTCTCTACAATAGTTCCCCAATTCTAAATCACCCAATTCTGCGATATATTTTACATCTTCAAATGTTACAGTTGGTCTTCTTAAAAGCTCAAAATAAGTGATTCCATCTTTTAACAGAGTCTCTCCTCTCTTTTCAAGAACCTCATTTATTCTAGGATTACTTGGTCCAACATAGTTTCTTGCTAACTTCTCCTTTATCTCTTCTACATCTTTTTCTTTTTTTTCAACTCTTCTATATTCTTCTTCAGGTAATAATCCAATATCATATCCTATTTTTGAAAGTCTTAAATCAGCATTATCCTCTCTCAATAATAATCTATACTCACTTCTTGCTGTAAACATTCTATATGGCTCATTTGTTCCCTTAGTTACTAAGTCATCAATTAAGGTTCCAATATATGAATCTGCTCTATCCAATACTACTGCCTCTTTATTTTGAATTTTTCTAACAGCATTAATTCCAGCCATGAGCCCTTGAGCTCCTGCTTCTTCATATCCTGAAGTTCCATTTATCTGTCCAGCTAGGAATAGGTTCTCAACTTTTCTACTCTCCAATGAGTATTTTATCTCTTGTGGTGGGATATAGTCATATTCTATCGCATAAGCATATCTCATTACATGTGCATTTTCTAGACCAGCAACATTTTTTATCATCCCCTCTTGTACATCTGTTGGCAATGAAGATGACAGTCCTCCTAAATAGACCTCAGTTGTCTCATTTCCCTCTCTCTCTAAAAAAAGATGGTGTTGATTTTTATCCTGATATCTAAAAACCTTATCCTCTATTGATGGACAGTATCTAGGTCCTGTTCCCTGAATTGTTCCATTAAATAGTGGTGATCTATCTTTATTACTTTTAATTATTTCATGAACCTTTTCATTTGTATGAGCTATGTAACATGAGATCTGCTCTCTTCCTAATACCTCTTCATCTTTTGTTCTATTAGAGAATTTTAATAGTTCTGTATCCCCTGGTTGCTCCTCTACTTTTGAAAAATCTATACTTCTAGCATCTATTCTTGAGGGTGTTCCTGTCTTAAATCTTCCTAGTTTTATTCCAGCTTTTTCCAAAGATAATGGTAAGTCATCAGAAGACAACTCTCCCATTCTTCCTCCACTAAAATGATTCTCTCCTACGTGAATAAGACCTCTCATAAAAGTTCCAGTGGCTAATATTACCATCTTAGCTCTATACTCAACACCTTCTCTAATCTTAATTCCTACTGCTTTTCCATCTTCAATTACTATATCTGTTACCATTCCTTGAATAGCATTTAGGTTAGGGCAATTTTCTATTGTTTTTTTCATCTCTTTTGCATATTTAACCTTGTCAGCTTGTGCTCTTAATGCTCTTACTGCTGGTCCTTTTTTAGTATTCAAAACTCTGATCTGTACAAAAGTTTTATCTATATTTCTTCCCATCTCTCCACCTAAAGCATCTATCTCTTTGACTAAGTGAGATTTTGCTGGTCCACCTATTGATGGGTTACATGACATCACTCCTATATTATCCAAAGTTATTGTAAAGATTGCAGTATTTGCACCCATTCTTGCTGCACTTAGAGCAGCTTCACAACCTGCATGTCCTGCTCCTACTACAATGACATCAAAATTATGCATTTTATCCTCCTAAAATCTATTCTAAATTTATTTCAAATTCTCAAAAAAGTCCGCTGTTTTATCATCAGTTATCATGAGTAACACGTCTCCTTTTTCAATCATAGTTGTTGCCAAAGGGTTAGGATTAAAACTCTGATCCTCTTTCTTTATTCCAACTACATTGGAATTATATTTTTTTCTAATATCCAACTCAATTATACTCTTACCCCAAAAAACAGATGGTGCTTTTACTTCTAATAATAAAAAGTCTGCTGAAAATCTCAAATGCTCAACTAGATTTGGCTCCATTGCAAGTTGTGCAACTCTTCTTCCCATATACTCCTCTGGATAGATTACTTTAGTAGCTCCTATCTTAGCTAGTACTTTTCCATGACTTTTAGTAACAGCCTTAGCTATTATCTTCTTCACTCCTAACTCTTTTAAATTTAGAGTTATCATTATACTTGGCTCAATCTCCCCTACACAAACAAATGCTATATCATAATTTCCAGCACCTATCTCTTTTAAGCTTTTTACATCAGTTGCATCAAGCATTATAGCATTGTCTACTGTGTTTTCACTTATACAATCCTGTACTATCTCCTCATCTGTATCAATGGCAAGTACCTCTTCATTTGATTCATATAATGTCTGAGCTACACTTGTTCCAAACCTTCCTAATCCTATTACTAAATATTGTTTCATTGTTTTCGCTCCTTAATTTTATCCTACTAATATATTCTCTTTCGGGTATTTTGATATAGCTTTATTTTTACTCTCCCCTATTGCCAACGCAAAAGTAAGTGGTCCCAATCTTCCTACAAACATTGTAATAATTATTAGAATTTTTGAGAAAACACTCAAATATGGTGTAATTCCTAAAGTTAGTCCCACTGTTCCAAAAGCTGAAATTACTTCAAATACAACTTGTTCCATTGGAAAATTCTCTACAACTAAGATACAAGTGATGATAAATGCCACATATGTAATTCCTATTACAAGTATTGCTAGAGCTCTATTCAAAATCTCCCAATCTATTCTTCTATTAAATACCTCTATATTCTCTTTTTTCTTTACTATACCAATAACATAGAACATAATTATTCCAAAAGTTGTAGTCTTTATACCTCCACCTGTAGATCCCGGTGAAGCTCCTATGAACATTAAAATACAACTTATAAAAATAGTTGCATCTCTTAAATTTCCAAGTGGAATTGTATTAAATCCTGCTGTTCTCAAAGTTACACTTTGGAAATATGAAGCTAATATTTTTTGTATAAAATTCAGATCTCCTAAAGTATCTGGATTGGAATATTCCAATAATAAAAATAGTATCATTCCCCCAAAAGTTAGCATTATTGATATTAATATAGCCATTTTTGAAGTCAAATTAAACCTATCTATTCCATTTCTAATTACTGCAATAAATGAGGTAATTACTGCAAATCCAATTCCTCCTAATGTAATCAAATATCCTATCGTTAAGTTTATACTAACATTGGATTTGAATCCCTCTAAGTTATTGGAAAACAGAGCAAATCCAGCATTACAAAAAGCTGAAATTGAGTGAAAAACTCCAAAATACAACGCTTTCCAAAAACTCATCTGATCCATAAATTCTATTGTCAATATTATAGCTCCAATACTCTCTATTGTAAAAACTATAAATAATAATTTCTTTATAAATTCTGCTATCTCTCCACTGTTATCAGCATTCCTCTCCTCTTTTAACAACTCTCTTTCATGAAAAGTCATCTTCTTTCCAGTAGCTAAAAATAGTATAGAGGAAAAAGTCATAACTCCCAATCCACCCAGTTGTATGAAGAATATGATAATAGTAGTTCCTACTGGAGAGAATACTGTGGCTGTATCAACTACTGTAAGGCCTGTTACACATATAGCTGAAACAATTGTAAATAGTGACGATATAAAACTCAGGCTCTTACCTTCATTCAATGAAAAAGGCATCATCAATAGAATAGTTCCTATCAATATTGCCAATAAAAAACTAAGTATCAACTTTCTTGAAGGAGAAAGTCTTTTTAAATACTCTTTTGTTTCCTGTATATTCATCTCATTCCTTTCTGATTTAACTCAATATTAATTTTTTCTATCTTCATATTATACAGGATTCTTTAGTATTTTACAACTATGAATTCTCTTGTTAAAAAATAATAAGAGTCGTTATAGCTCTCACTATAACAACTCTTATCCCATTATAATTTTGCTGTATTTTCTATAATTTTTACTATTAGATCTCTAGCTTTTTCCATTGATTGTATTGGAATATACTCAAATTTTCCATGGAAGTTATGACCACCTGTAAATAGATTTGGACATGGTAACCCTTCAAATGATAATCTTGCTCCATCTGTTCCACCTCTTATTGGTCTTATCTTAGGAGCTATCTCCAACTCTTCCATTGATTTTTTTGCAAGTTCAATAATATGCATCACAGGTTCTATCTTCTCTCTCATATTGTAATAACTATCTTTTACCTCTATCTCAATTACTGCATCCTTATATTTAGCTTGAAGATATGCTGCAGCATTTTTTATAAGCTCCTTCTTCTCATTGAATTTAGCCATTGAGTGATCTCTTATAATATATGTCATTGTTGTATCCTCAACTGTTCCTGTAAATTCATCTAGCAAGAAGAATCCCTCATAGTTTTCTGTATGCTCTGGTCTTTGGTCACTTGGTAACATTGAGTTTAACTCCATAGCTATTATTATAGAGTTAATCATACTGTTTTTAGCACTTCCTGGGTGGATATCTCTACCTTTAATCTTAATCACAGCAGAGGCAGCATTAAAGTTTTCATACTCTAACTCCCCTATCTCCCCTCCATCTACTGTATATGCAAACTCACAACCAAATTTTTTAACATCAAATAGATCTGCTCCTCTTCCTATCTCCTCATCTGGTGTAAATCCTATCTTAATATCTCCATGTTTGATCTCTGGATGAGCTTTTAAATATTTTATAGCTTCTATTATCTCAACTATTCCAGCTTTATCATCTGCTCCTAACAAGCTTTTTCCATCAGTTACAATAAGATCTTGTCCTATATAATCGTTTAAATGTTGAAAATCTTTTGGTGATAGCACTATATTTTCAGCTTCATTTAATACTATATCCCTCCCATCATATCCTTCTACTATTCTTGGATTTACACCTCTCCCATTATAACTAGGTGCTGTATCCATATGTGCTATAAATCCTATTGTTGGAATCTCAATATCACAATTAGCTGGTAACTTTGCCATAATATAGCAATTCTCATCTAATGATATCTCCTCTAATCCTAATTCTCTTAAATCTTCAACTATTATCTTAGCTAAGTCCCATTGGATCTCACTACTTGGACATTGCTCATTTTCTGAATTTGAATCTGTTGCTATTTTTACATACTTTAAAAATCTTGTTATCATCAGTATACCCCCTATTTAGTTTAGTATATTTTAAAACTTTTAAGAGTTTTTTTCAACTATATTTTCTCTATCTACCCTTACCTTTTTCTCTAATTCCTTAAGATGTTTTAATTCCAATCTTATAAATATAAAAGTTAATACTGCAGCAATAAAGTCAGACACAGGGGCTGCATACCATATTCCAGCCACACCAAACAATTTAGACATTATAAATATACTAGGAACTAACACAATTATTTGTCTAGTTAAACTCATGAAAAAACTCATCTTAGGTTTTCCTATAGCTTGGAAATAGATTGATGATATTATCTGGAATCCCCCCAATGGTAACATGAAAGTCTGAATTTTCAATCCTCTAGATGCTATTCTAACCAATTCTTTTTCTTGAGTAAAGATATTTATAAAGTATTTTGATAAAAATTGAATAGCTAAAAAATCTATAACACATAAAACCGTAGCTGCAAAGATAGCTTTGAATAAAGCCTCCTTTACTCTAGGATAATATCTTGCCCCATAGTTATATCCCAATATAGGTTGTAACCCTTGATTTATTCCAAAAATAGGCATCAAAATAAATGTTATTACAGCTTGAACTATAGCCATTGCTCCAATAGCACTATCTCCACCATAATACTTCAACGTGCTATTATATATATAGTTTACTACGCTAGCCCCCATTTGTATAGCAAAAGGAGCACTTCCTAAAGATATAATACTCTTTATTTTAACTACATCTAATCTAAAATTTTTCATATGTAATTTCATTCCACTAAATTTTGAAGTAAAATAATATAATGCCCATATACATGATACATATTGAGATATTATTGTTGCCCAAGCAGCTCCTTTTACTCCCATATTCAAATAAAATATAAATATTGGATCTAATACTATATTAGTAATTGCTCCAATAAGTAATGTTGCCATTGCCATTTTAGGATTCCCATCTGAACGTATGGATGCATTTGCAACATACCCAACCACTGCTGCAGGAAATCCAAAAGCTAAAATTTTCAGATACTCTTTGGCATAGATAGTTGTATTTTCACTTCCACCTAACTTTTCTATCAACCAATCCAATCTCCATAAAATAAGTACCATCAATATTACAGAGATTATAAACCCAAAAAATACTGCAGTTCCCAAATATCTTTCAGCTTCCTCTTTTCTCTTTTTTCCCAAGTTCAATGATGAGTTTGTAGCTGATCCTAACCCAATCAATATAGAAAAACCAAATACAAAAATCACTATCGGAAAACTTATCCCAACACCTGCTATAGCTAGGTGTCCTACTTTTGCTATATTTCCTATGTATATTCTATCTACAATGTTGTATAGAGCATTTACTAACATACCTATTATAGCTGGTAAAGAAAACTGTATCAGCAACTTTGTAATCTTTTCCGTTCCCATTAATTGATGTTTTTTCTCAATCATAAAATCCTCTCCTTAAAATACTTTAAAAATTTTCAACTAATTTTTCCATCAAACAAAAAAGTTGAATTATCTCCTCTTTTGTTAATATCTTCTTCACCCTCTTATGAAAAACATTTGTAACTTGAGATACTGTTTCTATAATTTCGTCAGCTTTTTCTTCTAAAGTGAGATATATAACTCTTTTATCCTTTGCAGAAGCAGTTTTTTTCACATAACCCATTTTCTCTAATTTATTGACGAGAGAGGTCACTGTTGATTTATCTTTACTTATTAGATTGCTTATCTCTTTCATTGATAACTTTTTATAAACACTTAATATTATAATGATTCTGATATGGGAATATACTAAATTATCTATCCCCTTCTCTCTTAATAGCTCTTCAATATAGATAGCACCTCTATGTTGTACCCTATTTATATAACTAAAAAGTGTGTTTTTTATCTCCAACTTTTCCATTTTTCTCCCCCTTCCATGATAGTTTATCATAAAAATAGTTTTATATCAAACTATTTTTACTAAAAAGTCTCTTAACTACTCTCAATTATATCAATCAAAAATAAAAAGAAGATAGTTCTTAAAAACTATCTCCATATTAACCTTTTAATAACTACCTTGTTTGTATAAAAGCCCCTTCATCTTAAAAACCTTACTCTCTGGAAGTAAAAGTGTCAATTGATCACCACTTTCAATAACAGTATTGCCCTTAGGAATAATCTCATGTCCATTTCTTGAGATTGCTACAACTAAGATATCACGCTCCCAAACCACTTCACATATCTTCTTTCCATCCAGTTCCGACTCTGCCGCTACTGGTACTGTTATAATCGTTTTATTCTTACAAATCTCTTCCTCTTTAGGTGTATCTTTTGGCATACGCTCGAATAATATCTCATAAACAGGCTCCAATCCCAAAAGTTCTGTTACATAGTAAGCTATTACAGAAACTGTTACTAATGCTAATAGATGATCTAAATTTCCTGTCATCTCCAATATCAATACTGCCCCAGTAATTGGTGCTCTTACTACAGCCACAAAGTATCCAGCCATTCCTAAAACCATAAAGTGTGGAACAGCTCCTATTCCTATATCAAAATACTTTATAAGTGTAAGTCCATATATCTTACCAATAATGGCTCCTAAAACTAACATGGGTAAGAAAATTCCTCCTGCAAACCCTGTTGCATAACATAGTGCTGTAAAAAATAGTTTTACTATGAATATTATCATCAACAGTTGTATTGCTCTATTTCCGCCAGCCATCTCTTCCACTAGTTTATGTCCTCCACCTGTTACCTCTGGTAAAAAATAACAGAATAGAAAAGATGTAGACATAACAAATGAAATCTTTACCCATCTAGGTAATTTTATACTTTTAAATCTGTCCTGTACCCTTATTAGAGTTACTGTAAATAGTTTACCAAAAAATGCAATAATAACTCCAAGTAAGATATAAAGTATAAACTGGTAGTATGGATTCATATTTTTGGGATATGAAGCAATCAAATCAAATGAAGGATTCATTCCAAATATTCTTCTTCCAACAAAATCAGATGCTATACTAGCCAAAAATGTACAAATCAATAGCTTTGCAGAGATAAATTTGTGCAACTCCTCTAATGCAAACATAACTCCTGATAATGGAGCTCCAAAAGCACCGGACAATCCTGCACTAGCTCCACTAGTTACAAGATATTTTTTTTCAATAGTATCACGATCAAAAATCTTTGTCATTCCAAACCCTATATATGACCCTAACTGTACTGACGGTCCCTCTCTCCCTAAAGAAAGTCCAGCACCTATACTCATAAGACCAGCTATAAATTTTGCAATTAACTCCTGTAGCCATTTACAATAATCTAATTGTCTCAACAGTATTCCTTTTACTTGTGGAATACCACTTCCAGATATTTTAGGATATTTTCTAGATATGTAATCTACAAATAATCCAATCAAAACAAAAAATAACCAAACAACAAGTACAAAATATGGTTTTCCTTCCAAAGAGTTACCTATTACCTCAGTTCTGAGATGGTTAAAAAAGTTTAAAACCAATCTATAAAGAGATACTGTAAATCCTGTCAAGGCTCCCACTACTACACATAGCAAATATAACCTTCCACTCCCTTTTTGTAAGAGTCTTAGATTATCTGCTGCTGTTTCTATTTTCATTAGCAACCTCCAGCTTTTTATTATCTAACTCTTCTATTTTAATATTTTTTCTGTTGTTATTCAACTATTTTTTTATTTCTATATTTTTTGGCAGGCATATAGAAATATTCTATCTGCATTATACCAACTTTATTTTTCCTTTTCTATCTATCAAAAAAAAATTAATTCTATTCATAATTTTATAGTTTAAAATGTATATTTACAATATTTTAAACTATTTCATTGTTCATAATTATTGAATCTAATCTTCTACAACTTTCTCAATTATCTTTATACTTTTATTTTCACTATCAACTTTGCAAAGAGCTCCCAATGGTAGTGTCAACATAGGTTCACTATGTCCACTCTCTAAATTATATAATACTGGTTTTCCTAAATTTTTAAAATAATCTTCAAAAACCTTTATTAATGGCATATCCTTTTCAGAATTTGGTTCACAATTTTTGAAATCTCCCAATACAATACCTTGAACCTTATCCAAAACTCCATGTTTTTTTAATTGATTTAAAAATCTATCAATTCTGTAAGTTTTCTCTCCTATCTCCTCTAAAAACAGTATCTTATCTCTATAATCCAAGTCATACTCTGTTCCTAAAGTGGCTATAAGAGTTGTCAAATTTCCACCTACAAGTACACCTCTAGCTCTTCCATGAGATATCACTCCAATCTCTTTTGAAAAGTTTTTTATCTCCAACTCTTTTGAAGAATTTGAGACTACCTCTACAAAGTTTTTATAACTCTCTTCACTATAGTTGCCTAAAAAATTGCTCACAGCCATAGGACCATGAAATGTCACAAGCTGAACTCTCTCATTTAGAGCTATATGCAATGTAGTTATATCACTGTATCCTATGAATATTTTAGGATTTTCTCTGATCATATCTAAATCTAGATACTCCACAATTCTGTTGCAACCATAACCACCACGCATACACATTATTGCTGATATCTCTTTATTTGCAAAAAATTCATTTATCTCTTGAGCTCTCTCCATATCTGTTCCAGCATAAGAGTACCACTCTTTCTTAGTACACTCTCCTAAAATTACTTTATAACCCATAGCTTCTATATTTTTTTTAGCCTCCAAAACCCTCTCAAAAGAGGTATTACTTGCTGGTGCTACAATTCCAATAATATCACCTTTTTTTAATTTCTTTCCTAACATATATCACCTTTAAAATAGATCTATCAGTAATTTTTCCATCTCATTTTTTAACTTTCTTCTACTTCCATTCCAGTGGTTTACTATAACAGTAAAAGCATACTCTCTATCATCTTTTTTTATATATCCAGTATATGATTGTATTCCACTCATACTACCACTTTTTATTCTCACTTCTCCATCAAATTTTTTAGGATTTAAAAAATCGTAAACTGTACCTTCATAACCTCCTCTAGGAAGTAATTTAATGTAAGCAGGATAGTTTTGATACATATATGCTACTATACTTGTTAATAACTCTGCTGATACATAATCTCCTCTTGATAATCCACTCCCATCGTCCATGTTCAGTACCTTTGTATCTATACCTTTCTCTTCCCAAAACTCCTCTATATTGACATCTTGAAGTTTTAACAATTGAAATAGATGTTCAGTATAGTGGTTGTCACTTCTTTTTAATAAAGTTCTTACCATCTCTTTTATTGGTGCAGATTTTGTCACTGCTAAAGTCTTAGGGTTTTTAGCTCTTTTAGAAGTTTCTCTAGCTGTTTTTACTTTTCCATTAACCTTTATATTTGCTGAATTTAAATTAATTTTTAAATACTCACCTAAAAATAATCCTGGATTAGGAATATCACTCTGTATTACTATCTTTGATTTTTTAGGTACTTCTCCAGTCAAAACTCTCTTGTTCTCAAGTGGTAACCCTCTAACAGAAAATTCTCTACGCCCTTTTGGTGATATTTTTAATCTATTCTCAATTTTCAATCCAGGAATTTTAGGTTTTACATCTAAAATTTCAACATTCTTCTCTCCAGAGTTTAGAGTTAGGGTATACAAATTATCAAATACACTTATCCCGTAAACTCCTTGTCCATAGTTAGTTCCAAAATCTTCTAACAGCCACTTTTCTTCAACTCCAACGTATCCAAAAAGATTATCTATTACAATTATATCCCCTTTTACTCCCTTTATTCCTGCTGATTTTATCTTGGCTATCCAATCATTTATAAAAGCCATTCTATCTATCTTCACACCGTCAGATCCAAGAGTTGGATCTCCGCCACCTATTATATATATATCCCCTGTCAATATTCCTTTGGGGTCTATCTTTCCATCATATAATAGCTTCGTTTCTAGTTTTGTATCTGCTCCTAATTTCTGAATAGCTGTAGATGATGTTATCACTTTCATTATTGAGGCTGGAGTTATAGCTCTCTTCTCATTATATGAAGCCACCTGTTTTCCCTTTTGTAAATCAACAATACTAATTCCTATATTGCTATGTTGTAACATCTCTAAGTTAATAAATCTTTCTACTGCTCTTTGCTCCCTTGTTTGAGTGATTTTTTTCTCTTGAACCTCCTGTTTTTTCTCAGGCTTTATCTCTACTACTTCATTTTTTACCTCTTCAACAACTGTTTCCATTGGTTCAACTTTCTCTTGTTCAAGTAACTCACTCTTTATCTCTTCAGAACTCTCATCCTCCTTATAAAACTCACTCTCTAATCCATTTAGTATCTGCCCTGGTGCTTTCACTTCATTTTTTGTTGAGACTTCCTCTACTGCTACATCTTCATTTTTTAGATTATCAACTGGTATGTGTGTATTACTACAACCTGTCAATAAAACTAAAGCTAGTACAAAACATTTTAATTTTACCATTTTCTTCTCCAAATTATATTTTTATGCAAACACAATTCTACAAATCCATACTGCTGTTAATAATCCTGCTAAGTCTGCTAATAATCCTGCTAATACTGCATGTCTTGTTTTTCTTATGCTTACTGCTCCAAAATATACTGCAAGAACATAAAAAGTTGTTTCAGTTGACCCCATCATAGTTGAGGCTATTCTACCTATCAATGAATCTGGTCCATAAGTTATCATCAGATCATTCATAACTCCTGTAGCCCCTCCTCCAGATAGAGGTCTTAAAATTGCCATTGGTAATACCTCTCCAGGCATACCTATTATTGAAAATACTGGATCTAGTACTTTCAACATTATATCTATACATCCAGAGGCTCTAAATATTCCTATGGCAACTAACATGGCAACTAAAAAAGGTATTATCCTAATAGCTGTATCAAAACCTTCCTTAGCTCCTTCACAAAATACTTCATATACCTTTACTTTTTTTACAAAGTAAGCATATCCCACTATTATTAATATAATTAAAGGAATTGCATAAAGTGATATACCTTCCATTATTCTTACAAACATATTTCTCCTCCTAAATTTTACTAAAATTTTAATATTATTTCAATCTCTTTTATCTTTTTTCTCTTTTATATGCAGGTAATTTTTCTAAAAACTTACAAGACACTACTGCCACTACAGTTGAAACAATAGTCGCTATTATTGTTGGAGCTATTATTTCAGTAGCATTTGTAGATCCGGCTGCCACTCTATAAGCTATAGTACTTGATGAGATCAGTGTCACTGAAGATGTATTTATTGCTAAAAACATAACCATTGAGTTTGTTGCCTCATCCTTATTATCATTTAACAATTGTAACTCTTGCATTGCCTTTATTCCTAATGGAGTAGCAGCATTTCCTAATCCAAAAAAGTTTGCTGCCATATTTGCAACTATACTTCCCATTGCAGGATGATCTGCTGGTATTTCTGGAAATAATTTTACCATTAAAGGTTTCATTGCCTTCCCTAAAGCTTTTACCATTCCAGCTTCCTCTGCTACCTTCATAAGCCCTAACCATAGAGCCATAACTCCTATCATCTCTATAGATAGTGTCACTGCTGTACTAGCACTAGAGATGGCTGAATCTGTTATCACCTGTACATTCCCAGTAAATATACCAACTAAAATTCCAATCACTATCAAACCACACCAAATCGCATTAATCATAAAAAACCTCCTCTAAAATTTAATTTAAAATTAAAAAAATCACAGCTGAACTGTGATAGTCTATTAAATATCTTTTCAGATAGTACTTCATTAAAAACTAATGACAAACACTATAAATATTGTTTATAGTGCCAATAAAAAAGTTCAGCCCTCTTTTTTACTTCAGCAAATTCCCCTTTCAAAATATCATAACGCCTGCCAAGCTATATAATCCTACTCTTGTCCTTTGCTCCCTACCTTTATTCAATTTATATTGTAAGTATACTATAATTACTGTTTTTTGTACAATATATTTTATATTTTGTACAATATATTTTGTATATAAAGTTATTAAAAAAATATTTTATTTAGACTCACAAAATATTTATTGACAATAACAAAATATATGCTATAATAATATTGTCATAAGACATTTCCTTAAATTACATTTTAATTTCTACGTATAAAGAAGTCCTGAGGCCGAAGGGGCTTCTTTATCGTTTTTTGAGTTTTTATAATTATTTGATGTTATAAGTAAAAAATACTCTTACTAGCTAGAAGTGCCTTATACATCTATTTTATAAAATAATCTAACTTTTTACCTATCTCTTCACAAGCTATTTTTATCTCTTCAACTATTAATTCTAACTTCTCCTCTGTCAAATTATCTGGAAAACATGGACAACTTATAGCTGCTACAATTCTATTTCTATTATCTAAGATTGGAAGAGCAACTGCTTTTATATTATTGGAATGTTCCATATGATCGTAGGAGATTTTTTGTAAATTGATTTTTAATAATGCTTTCTTTAAAATCTCTCTATCTATAATTGTATTTTCCGTATATTTAGATAGTACTTTAGGTAAAAGTTTATTCAATCTATTTTCACTTAACTGGCAAATAAGTAATTTACTAGCTGCTCCTGCATGGAGTGGAAATATTGCATTCTCTGAAACGGAAACTTTTATTATATCACTACTCTCAACAGTTGAAATAGTTCTTATCTTATCATTATCTAACACACTTAATTTAAATGTCTCTTTAAATTTCAATGAAAGTGCTTCTAAATATGGATATGTTACATTCTTTAAGAGAGTATACTTCTCATTTCTATTTGAAAAAAAGTAAAATTTTTCACCCAATGTATACTCTTTATCCTCAAAATTTAAATATTTCAAATTCGTCAATACTTCTAACAGTCTATTCACTGTAGCTTTAGAAAGTCCCAAATCTTTTGCTATGGAACTTTGAGTTGCAGAGTATTTATAGTATAAATAGTTGAATATCTTATCTGCTTTATCTATAGCTGGAACCTTTGATTTTTCACTCAATTTACTTCCTCCTGAT
The DNA here is from genome assembly GCA_020024915.1 of Fusobacterium sp. Lineage (GTDB taxonomy): Bacteria > Fusobacteriota > Fusobacteriia > Fusobacteriales > Fusobacteriaceae > Fusobacterium_A. The sequence goes on from JAHHSZ010000001.1 coordinate 46,623, forward strand.
ATAAACTCTTTTTTTTATTACTTTATATTTTATAGTAACATATTTTCAGATTTATTTTAATAATTTTATTTCAAATTTCTCCCATTTTCCAACTCAAACAGATAAAATAAAATATAAAACAGGAAAAAACTACCTTATATCCAAAGTAGTTCCTCCCTGCTATATTGTTAAATTATTTTTAGTTAAATATTAATTATCTGTTCATCTCAGATGTATTTCCATTATCATGGTCTGCTATAATCCTCTCTACAAGAGCTGAGTCAGCACAAGAAATATCTCCAACTATTGTATTCTTTAAAACAGAGTTAGCATTTCCATATTTCATTGCTCTTTCTGCTTCATTAAAGTGTAGGATTCCATATAGTACTCCTGCTACATAAGCATCTCCACTTCCTATTCTATCAACTATCTCAATATTTTCATAAGCTCTTTCTGAATAGAATGTGTCTGACTTTCTATCATATACTAATGATGAGAAATTATGAGATTTAGGAGAGTTTACAACTCTTTGAGTAGAAGCTATGAATGATAGATCATACTCTTTTGCAAATGCTCTTATAATATCTTTTAGATCTCCTGTCTTTTCAAACATCTTTCTAAAAGTTTCTTCTGAAGCAAATAATATATCTACATCTGGAAGTATCTTCTCTATTTCAACCTTTGCCTCTGGCTCTGACCATAGATTTCTTCTGAAGTTTACATCAAAAGACACCAATGCCCCACCTTTTTTAAAGTTTGAAATTAGATCCTTTGTCAAAGTCATAGAAGTTTCACAAAGCCCTAATGATATTCCACTTGTATGGAAAATTTTAGTTTTTCCATATACTTCTGGATTTACTTCATTTACTGTCATTCTCTGAAAAGATGAGTTTAGTCTATCATAAGTAACATTTGGTTTTCTAGGTGATGATCCATACTCATAATAATATATAGGCATACGTTTATATTTACTATCATCATAGATTAAAAAATCATCAGCTACACCATTCAATGTCATTGATTTTCTAGCAAATTTTCCCAACTCATTATTTGGTAAAGTTGTTAACATTGCTGTCCTTTCTCCCAAAATAGATACTGAACTAGCTACGTTAAATTCTGCTCCACCCATCTGTTTTGTCAAAAGATTTCCTTGAATAAGCATCTCATTATTTAAAGGAGATAATCTCATAATCATCTCTCCACAACAAACTAGACCAAACTCTTTTTCTGTAAAATCAAATATTTTACTCATTTATTTTCCTCCAAGATACTACTTATTTCTTATTTCTAATAATTTTTTTCTAAATGCTTGAGCAGTTGCTATGATCTCTTCATCTGTTCCAGAAGCTAATTTTCCTCCAGCTCCTACTGCTATTACACCATTTTTAAACCATTCTTCCATATTGTCTAAACTAACTCCACCAGTAGGCATTATATTTGCGTGAGGTAATGGAGCTTTTACAGCTTTTACAAATGAAGGCCCAAAAGCACTTCCAGGGAATAGTTTTATAATATCAGCACCATATTGCATAGCTTTTGTCATCTCAGTTATAGTCATACAACCTGGCATATATGGTATTTGATAAAGATTACATAACTTAGCAGTCTCTTTATCAAATCCAGGTGACACTATAAACTCTGCTCCAGCAAGTATAGCTATTCTAGCAGTAGCTGCATCTAATACAGTTCCTGCACCTATAACCATCTCATTATTTGTATCTTGCTCTTTAAGAGCTTTTATAACCTCAGTTGCTCCAGGAACAGTGTAAGTTACTTCAATAGCTGGTATTCCACCTTTTGTACAAGCCTTAGAGATTCTAACTCCCTCAGCTACATTCTCTCCTCTTACTACAGCTACAATTCCTATATCAGCTAGTTTTTCTAATATTTTGTATTTTTTTAGCATTCTGTTTCCTCCTAAAAGAAAAATTTTGTTTACCTTTTACTATAAATATATAATAATTTTACCTTAAATTCAAGAAAATAATTCAACATTAAGTTTTATATATGAAACAAAAAAATATTAATATATTTTAAATATCTTCAAATAT
>JAHHSZ010000010.1 GCA_020024915.1 Fusobacterium sp.
TTGAAATTAATAATAAAAAAATAAATGTTAGAATTAAATAAAAACTCTCTTTTTTAGAACTTAATGATTTAACTTTATATATATTTATAAAAATCACCTCGATTTTATACTTACTCACTCATATAATACAATTTAATATATTTTTTGTCAATAAAATTTTGATAATCAAAATATATGTTGATGAATATTTTCAGAAATATAAATATAGATATATCTTAAACTATTAAAAACAGTTAAAAAATTCTTTAATTTTTTTAATTTTTTCTTGGAAAATAAAAAGAAGGTATTATAAATCAATAACTAAAAATTATCAATTTATAATACCTTTCAAATTATTTTTCTATTAAAATTATGGAACTTCTGGCTTCTACCAAATATGAATTATTTTTTAAAAGTTCAGGAGAATCAAGAAAATTTAAATTTTTTTCTAAGGCAGTATTAACTAAAATATACCAATTTCTATTTTTTTTTGTCTTAGGAAGTTCAAATTCTAAATTATCATAATATGAATTAAGAGCAATATAAAATCTAGTATTAGTTTCATAATCCATCAATTCAAAAGCAGTACTTAAAGAATGGTATGAGAAATCTGGAGAATTCAGTTTAACACCATGAAGAGTAATATCATTTCTACCATCTTCTTCACACTCCCAGTATGAATTTTTTCTAAAAATAGAGTACATTTTTCTAATTTTTATCATCTGTTTTACAAATTCATAGACATCTTCAAAATCTTTTTTTCTGTCCCAATCAAACCAAGTTAGAGTATTATCTTGGCAATAAGCATTATTATTTCCTTTTTGTGTTCTTCCACACTCATCACCCATCAAAAACATAGGAATACCTTGCGAGATCATAAGAATCAGAAAAAAGTTTTTTATTAATTTTTTACGAAGGGTTATAATATCTAAATTTTCTGTTTCCCCCTCTTCTCCCCAGTTATATGAATTGTTAAAATTTTCTCCATCTTGGTTATTTTCACCATTATCAAAATTATGTTTAGTATTATAACTAACTAAATCATACAGAGTAAATCCATCGTGACAGCTTATAAAGTTGATACTACTATATGGGGAGCGGTTATCTCTTTTGAAAATATCAGGACTACCAAAGATTCTTTTTAAGAGTTCAGGAATTTGTCCGAAATCTCCCTTTATAAATCTACGAATAACATCTCTATATTTACCATTCCATTCACTCCAACCAGTTGGCATATCTCCAACATAGTAACCACCTAAATCCCAACTTTCAGAGATCAATTTGCAGTGAGAAAGGATAGGATCTTGTATTATTTCATTTAATATAGAGTGTTCTCCCCATTGTCCGTTTTCATCTCTTCCAAGGATAGGAGCTAAGTCAAATCTAAAGCCATCAACTCCAATATCAAGATACCAATATTTTAGAGAATTGATAATAATATCTTTACTCATTATGTTATTACAGTTAAATGTATTTCCACAACCAGAATAGTTTTTATATTCAATTCCATTCTTTTCTAACATGTAAAATCCAGAGTTATTCATAGCTTTAAAATTGTAAATCCAGCCATCATTACCACTTTCAGCAGTATGGTTGTAGACTACATCTAGAATAACTTCAATTCCATTTTTATGGAGTTCATTAACAAGCTCTTTAATCTCAATAACCTCATTAAAATTACAGTTAGAATCTTTTGAAGCAAATTTTTTAGTAGGAGCAAAGAAACCAATAGGATTATATCCCCAAACATTTTCTAAAAGTTCGTTATTAGCATTGTATCTTCCTGTGTATTCATCCCATTCAAATACAGGTAAAAATTCAACAGCAGTTATACCTAATTCCTTAAGATATGGAATTTTCTCTACAAATCCTTTATATTGACCAGGAAATTCAACTAAGGAGTTATTGTTTTGTGTAAATAATTTTATATGAACTTCGTAAATTATGGTATCATTTAGAGGAGTATTGAGATGTCTAACTTTAAAAAGATCTTTCTTTACAGCAATAGCTCTCTTTTTATTTTTAGTATAAGATAGAGCATATGGGTCTAATAGGTCCAAAGCATCATCTATATCCCAGGAGTAAATAACACCCTCTTTTCCTTCTCTTAAAAAAATATGCCAAATATCCCCTGTTTTATTTAATTTTTCATCTAATTTTAAAACGATAGCTGGTGTAGAATCATCAGTTGAATTAAAGATATTTAACACTATATTTTTCTTATTTTTACAATAAATTCCAAAGTTAATACCTGTGTCAAGAACATTTGCCCCTAATACAGGAAAACCAAAATCAACACTAAACATAAACTCTCCTTAAATAAATCGTATTCTGTAACTAAATTATATAATGAGGAAAATCAAAAGTCAAATAAAGAAAAAGTAGAAAAAAATGAAAAAAATGATAAAATATATATATAAGTTAAGGAGGTAAAAATAATGAAAAGATTAATTTGTATTATTTTGGTATTATTTGTGTATATAGTACCAACTAAATGTGAAGATTACCAAGATATAATTTTAAAAAAGACAAATAAGGCTAGGATAGAAAACCATCTAAAGCCTTTGAAAATGAATAGCAATTTAAATAAAATAGCTATAGAAAAGGCCAAGGATATGGCAAAAAATCAGGAGTTATCACATAATAGTCCAAAGTTTGGAACAACATTTAATTTGATGAAGAAGAAAGGGATAAAATACAGTGCTGCAGGTGAGAATATTGCTCGTTGGCATAGTACTCCAGAGTTTGTAGTAGAGAGATGGCTAAAATCTAAGGGACACAGAAAAAATATTTTAACTCCAGAGTATACTCAAATAGGAATTGGAAGAGCTAAAGACAAAAATGGAAAGAACTATTGGGTACAGGTTTTCATAAAAGAAAAAATTAAAAAAAATTAAGAAAAACTATTGTTTTTATTGGAAAAACGTGCTATTTTAATAGTAAGGGCAACTAAATAAATAATTAGGAGTGATTTCAAATGACAAAAAAAGAGTTTGTAGACTTATTTGGAACTAAAGCAGAATTAAAAACAAAGTTGGAAGCAGAAAGAATAACAAAGGTATTTTTAGAAACACTTGAAGAAATATTGATAAAAGGAGAGAGTATTTCTTTTATAGGATTTGGAAAATTCGAAGCTTCAGAGAGAGCAGAGAGAACTTGTATAAATCCACAAACTAAAAAACCTATGAAGGTTGCTGCAAGAAAGGTTGCAAAATTTAAACCTGGTAAGAATTTATTGGAAAAAATGAATCCAGTAGTTGAGAAAAAAGCAGCAAAAGGAAAAAGAAAAGCTAAATAGAAATAATGGGAATTAAAAGTTATATATAAAAGGTGTTAATTCAGATTAGCACCTTTTATTTTTTGTTGGTTAAAAAATACATTTTACAGATAAAATCAAACTAGCTATTTTTCTAAAAATAGTATAAAATATTTAATATAATAAAAAGTTTAAGGGAGAGAGTGATGAGAAGAGAGAAAAGATTTATGAGTGGAATATTAGGTGTGATAGCTTTTTATGTAGTTACCATTATTGCCACAGCTAGTTTAACTAAGGACATTGGAAAAAACAGCGTGGAAGTTGTTAATGTAGTTTTCCAAGAACCTAAAGAGGAAAAAAATAAAGAGATCAATCAAGTATTGCCATTAAAAGAGATAAAGATAAGTGAAAAAGAAAAAGTTCCAAAGAAAAAGATAGCCTATACGATAAACTATAAAACTCCAATATATTCAGAACCAGATGGGAAGATGCAAAAAGATAGTTTGAAAAAAGCCATGAGAGTTGAAGTTTTAGAAGATAAAATTGTTGAAATAAATAAAGAAACAAAGATAAAAAAAGAAGATGGAACTTACACAACAAAAATAAACATTGAAAAAACTTGTTGGAGAAAAATTATTTATAGAAAAAATAATGAACTGAGAGAAGGGTGGATTAGAACAGGAAGTTTAACTGAAGATGTTAGAAAAGTAATTCCAGCTAATTTGAAAAATGCTAATTTGAGTGCTGTTCCTAAAAGAGAGTATGTAAATAATCCCAAAATTGATGTAAGAGGTATCTACTTAACAGTTAATACTGCTGCTTCAGCCAAAAGAATGGACGAATTGATAGAGCTTTCTAAAAGAACAGGAATAAATGCTTTTGTAATAGATGTAAAAGATGATTTTGGAAAGATGCTTTTCAAAACAGAAGCTGAATCAAAATATCTAGGAAAAAATGATAATAGATATCCTATATCTGATATACACTCTTTTATGAAAAAGTTAAAAGATAACAATATCTATACAATAGCTAGAATAGTATCATTTAAAGATCCTACATATGCTTCTAAACACCCAGAGAAAGCTATAATAAAAAGAGCTACAGGAAAACCATTTACTAATAGTGATGGAGTAATATGGGTATCACCACATGATAGATATCTATGGGAATATAATATTGCAGTAGCAAAAGAAGTTGCAAAAGCTGGATTTAATGAGATACAGTTTGACTATGTGAGATTCCCAGCATCAAATGGTGGAAAGTTAGATAAAGAACTAGATTATAGAAATACAAATGGTGAATCTAAACCTGAAACAATTCAAAAATATCTAAAATATGCGAGAAAAGAGCTAGAACCATTAGAGGTTTATATATCAGCTGACATATATGGACAGGTTTCAAGTTCAAGTGATGATATGGGATTGGGTCAACATTGGGAGGTAATAAGCAATGAAGTTGATACGATATCACCAATGGCATATCCAAGTCACTATGGAAGAGGAGTATATGGATTAGCAGTACCTGATGCAGAGCCATATAAGACTATCTACTATACTACTTTGGATGGAATAAATAGAAACTATAATTTAAAATATCCAGCAGATATTAGACCTTGGCTACAAGCTTTTACAGCTAAATGGGTAAAAGGACATATTCCTTATGGTAAAAGAGAGATAGAAGCTCAGATAAAAGCCTTAGATGACTTAGGAATAAAACAGTATCTGTTATGGAGTCCAAGTAATAGATATGGAATTATAGAAAAATAAAAAATTGATTAGATATACTATAATACATAGAAAAAATTGTTTTAAAAATTAGGATTATGTGATACAATATGAAATAGTTCTAATATAGGAGTTGAAATTTTGGAAGGAATAATTAATATTAATAAACCTAGTGGAATAACTTCCTTTGATGTTATTAGAGTTCTTAGAAAAATTTTAAAAGAGAGAAGAATAGGACACACAGGAACTTTAGATCCTTTGGCTGAAGGAGTTTTAGTTGTTTGTCTGGGAAGAGCTACTAGGCTTGTTCAAGATATAGAGGGGTATTTAAAAGTTTATACTGCAGGATTTGAATTGGGGTATAGAACAGATACCTATGATATTGAAGGAAAAATAGTAAAAGAGTCTGAGAAAAAAGAGACAACTCAAACTGAGTTAGAAAGTGTTTTGAAGAAATTTATAGGAGATATAAAACAGATTCCACCAATGTACTCTGCTATTAAAATTGAGGGACAAAAATTATATGATTTAGCTAGAAAAGGGATAGAAGTAGAAAGAAAAGCTAGAGAGATAAGCATAAATTTTATAGAGATTATAGAGTTTGATGGAAGAAAAGGAAAGATTAGATGTGAAGTATCTAAAGGGACATATATTCGTTCTTTGATAGATGACATAGGAAGAGAGTTGGGAACTTTTGCCACTATGACTTCACTGGTAAGAGAGAGAGTAGGAGAGTCAGATATAGAGAGCTCATACACTCTAGAGGATATAGAAAAATTACATTTAGAAGGAAAAAATGATTTCTTAAGTAGTGTAGAGGAGTTTTTTCAATATCCAAAAATAGAGATTGAAGCTGGAAAAAACTTTGTGTTATTCCAAAATGGAAATACCATAAGATGTAATGTAACAGATGGAAGGTATAGAGTTTATCTTGAAAACAAATTCTTAGGTTTAGCAAATGTAAATAATAACTTATTAAAAGGGTATAAATATTTTTAGCCCTGAAGGAAGGAAGAGTAATGAAAATAAAAAACATAGCAATTATTGCCCATGTTGACCACGGTAAAACAACACTTGTGGATTGTCTTTTAAGACAAGGTGGAGCCTTTGGTTCTCATGAATTAGAAAAAGTAGAAGAGAGAGTAATGGACTCAAATGATATTGAAAGAGAAAGAGGAATTACAATCTTTTCTAAAAATGCATCTGTAAGATATAAAGATTATAAGATCAACATTGTAGACACTCCAGGACACGCTGACTTTGGTGGAGAAGTACAAAGAATAATGAAAATGGTTGACTCTGTTATTCTTCTTGTAGATGCTTTTGAAGGACCTATGCCACAAACTAAATATGTTCTAAAGAAAGCTCTTGAGCAAGGACATAGACCAATCGTTGTTGTCAATAAAGTTGACAGACCAAATGCAAGACCTGAAGATGTATTGTATATGGTATACGAGCTATTTATAGAGCTTAATGCTAACGATTTACAGTTAGAATTCCCAGTGGTATATGCTTCAGGAAAAGGTGGATTTGCAAAGAGAAATTTAGAAGATGAGAGCCAAGATATGACTCCATTATTTGAGACAATTCTTGAGCATGTAGAGGATCCAGAGGGTGATGATAACAAACCTATGCAATTCCTAATCACAAATATAGCTTATGATAACTATGTTGGTAAATTAGCCGTAGGAAGAATCCATAATGGTATTGTAAGAAGAAACCAAGAGGTTATGTTAATAAAAAGAGATGAAAAGATGATAAAAGGAAAAATCTCTGTACTTTATGGTTATGAAGGATTAAAAAGAGTTGAAGTGCAAGAGGCACATGCTGGAGATATAGTTTGTATCGCTGGAATAGATAATATAGATATAGGAGAAACATTAGCTGATGTTAATGAGCCAATAGCTTTACCATTAATAGATATTGATGAACCAACACTAGCAATGACATTTATGGTAAATGATTCTCCATTTGCAGGAAAAGAGGGAAAATTTGTAACATCTAGACATATTTGGGAAAGACTACAAAAAGAGTTACAAACAAATGTAAGTATGAGAGTAGAGACTACTGAAACTCCAGATGCCTTTGTTGTAAAAGGAAGAGGAGAACTTCAACTTTCTATACTATTAGAGAATATGAGAAGAGAAGGATTTGAGATACAAGTATCAAAACCAAGAGTTCTTATGAAAGAGCAAGATGGAAAGAGACTTGAACCGATTGAGATGGCACTTATAGATGTTGATGATAGTTTTACAGGAGTAGTTATCGAAAAGATGGGGATAAGAAAAGGAGAGATGGTATCTATGATCCCTGGTACTGATGGGTATACTCGTTTAGAGTTTAAAGTACCAGCAAGAGGACTTATTGGATTTAGAAATGAGTTTTTAACAGATACTAAAGGAACAGGAATCCTAAACCACTCTTTCTATGATTATGAACCTCATAAAGGAGATATACCTACAAGAAGTAGAGGAGTACTTATTGCAACTGAACCAGGGGTAACAGTGGCATATGCTCTAAATAACATACAAGATAGAGGAATATTATTCTTAGATCCTGGAATTCCAGTTTATGAAGGAATGATAGTTGGAGAGCACAGTAGAGAAAATGATTTAGTAGTAAATGTTTGTAAAACTAAAAAATTAACAAATATGAGAGCTGCTGGAAGTGATGATGCTGTTAAATTAGCCCCACCAAGAAAATTTACTTTAGAGCAAGCACTTGATTATATAGCTGATGATGAACTTGTAGAGGTAACTCCTGACAATATCAGATTAAGAAAAAAATATCTGAAAGAGGGAGAAAGAAGAAAATATGAAAAGAGAAATGAAGAGTAATCTTAATAAAGTCTTAATTCTTTTATGTATAACACTATTATTTGCAAGTTGTAATTTTCTTCAAAAAAAATCAAAAAAAGTAGTAACTCCTGAAGAGGTGTATACAGCAATATTTTTAGATGATTCATACAGTTTAAATAAGTATTTAGCAGAGGGATTTCCAATAGATTACAGAGATGAGAACAATAAAACTTTATTGATGAATATATTGGAGAAAGATAGTTTAAACTCTTTGAATATAATTTTAACTAGAGATATCAATTTAGAAGATAGAGATGATAGTGGAAGAACAGCTATTTTTTATGTAAGAAGTATTGAAGCTTTGAAAAGTTTGGTGACAAATGGAGCTAATATCAATGCCATTTCATTAAAAAATAGTACTCCATTATTGATCTATTTTATGAAGGAGAAATCAGATAGTTATAGCAAATATCTCTTGGAAAATGGAGCAGATTTTAAAGCAAAGGATAAAAATGGTTGGGATGTAACATTTTGGTCTGCCTCTATTGGAGATATTGAGCTTGTAAGAGATTTAGAGCGTTTAGGTTCAGATTTCTTAACTTTAGATAAAGATGGAAACTACCCTATATACTATGCTTTTGATGAAAAGATGGTATTGGAATTACTCAATGTAAAAGGATATAACCTTAAATTGAAAAATAATAAAGGTGAGAATATATTTGGTGAAATATATTTGAGATCTGTTGCTAATGGTAATTTAAAAGCGGTAGAGAGATTAATTGACTTAGGTGTAAATCCTAGATATATCTCCTATGGTGATTCTGCTAAATCAATAGCAACTAAATTAAATAATCTAGAGATGTTAAAGCTTCTGAAGGAAAAAGGGATAAAATAATAAAAAAGTACAAACAATATAGTGATACTAATAGATTATATTGAGGAAATACATGAGGAGCTAGTGATAAAAGAGTCAATTTAAGTGATACTCTCATAATTTATGATAATTATAGAGATATGATATCAATTATGGTACTATTAAAAATATAATACTATGAAAAAAGTGCAGGTGAGAACCTACACTTTTTTTTCTACATGGACACTATTATAGATTAAAGAAGATATCTAAAGTTTCTTCATCAGTCTTATCTCCATAATATGAACCAATAATAAAAACAAAACTACTTACAGCAAGAACTGGAACAATATTATGCATTCCAGCAATAGTAATTTTACATACATTGAGGTATATAAAAGTGATGAATCCAAAAATCATAGAAGCGATGGCACCTGTTGAATTAGCCCTTCTCCAAAATAATCCAAAAACAATTGGACAGAAAAAAGTAGCTTCAAGTCCTGCAAAAGCAAAAAGATTTATCCAAACCAATAGATTAGGTGGATTTAGAGAAAGTAGAAAAACAACAATTCCAAAGCCTAAAGAGGTTAAAAATGAAAGTTTCTTTATTTTTTCTACAGAGGCATTTTTATTTACATAGTGTAGATAAAGATCTTTTACTATTGTAGCTGATGTCATAATCAAAAGAGAATCTACTGTTGACATAATAGCTGCTAGAGGACCACCAATAAATACACCAGCTAAAACAGGGTGTAAATTATTTAGAGCAAGGATAGGGATAATCTTATCTCCAATTTCTACATTGGAGTCAATACCCATTCCCATAACTCCAATAAGGTGCATTCCCAACATCAATAGTCCCACAACTGATGTACCAATGATCATAGCTCTATGAAGAGATTTGCTATCTTTAAATCCCATACATCTTACAGCAGTAGAGGGATAACCAAGTAATCCAATCCCAACCAATACCCAAAATGAAAGAATGAAAGGCTTTGCTATATTACCATTAGAACTAGGTGTTAACATCTCAGGATTTGTTTTAGCAATATTTAACATAATATTTTCAAGACCATTTCCATTTTTAGTGACTACATAAAAAAGAACACCAGTAGCAATAAGCATAACTACACCTTGTATAGCATCTGTCAAAGCAACTGCTCTAAAACCACCAAATGAGGTGTAGGCTATAACAACACCAGAAAAAAGTAGTAAACCTATAAAATATGAGTAACCAGTAACAGTTTCAAATAATCTTGCTCCACCAACAAATTGTGCTACAATAATTCCAATAAAAAATATAAGCATAGTAATTGAAGAAATAATAACAACTATATCATTTTTATATCTAGCTCTAAGTAAATCAATAATTGTAATACCTTTGATTCTTCTAGAGATAATAGCTAGCTTTTTACCAATTATACCCAAAGTAAAAAAGGCTGTAGGCACTTGAATACAAGCTAAAAGAACCCATCCTAATCCTAGTTTATATGCAATTCCAGGTCCTCCAATAAAAGAGCTAGCACCAACATACGAGGCAATGATTGTCATAGCTAGGACAAATCCCCCCATATTTCTACTACCAATGAAATACTCTTCTGTAAAATTAGTATCTTTTTTATGTTTTATTTTATTTACTTTATAGGTGATACCTAACATAAGTAAGAGATATAAAAGAATAGGTACCATAGTTAACATTTTTTATCCTCCTCTAAATCAACTTCTTTAAAGAAAAAATTAATAGTAAGAAAAACTAAAATATTTATGATTACTAAACCTAAAACACAGGAGTAGAAGAACCACTCTGGAAGCCCTAAAATGTATTTAAAATTTTCTACATTTTCACTATCAAAATGCACATAAGCGAAATAGTACCACCAACAAAAATAAAAAATATAGAGAATAAGAGTTGCAATGATTTCGTAGTTAATTTGTTTACTTCTCATAAAATTAAAACCTCCCTTGAATAAAATGATATTGTAATAAATGATAATATTATTCTATACAAAATTTTAAAAAAAAGGAAGAAGAAATTGGAATATTTTGTAAAAATAACTTTACAAAAAATGGTAGTTTTATTAAATAAAATAATAATATATACTATAAATATACACTGGAGGTGAAATAAGTGTTAAATTCAAAAGGAAATAATATATTAAAGTATTTGTGTAAAAATGAAGGCAAGGGAAGTATAAAGGAGCTTGCACAAACATTACAACTTTCTGAGAGAAGTGTAAGATATGAATTGGATAAAATAGATGATTATCTTTTGAGAGAGGGATTAGAACCATTAAAAAGAAAGTTTGGTGGGAAGGTATTTTTTGAAACATATAATATTTTTTTGGAGAATAAAGAATTTGAAGAGAATAAAAGTAATTTAGATATTTATGAAAGAAGAGAGTATTTATCTTTTATCTGTGTCTTTGATGAAAAAATAAATTTAACAAAAGCAAGTAAGATTTTAGATGTTAGTAGAACAACTATAAGAAATGATATAAGAGATATTAGAGAAGAGTTATTAAATAATAATCTTGAATTGAAGATTTCTCAACAGGAAGGATTGATTTTATTTGGAGAAGAGACAGATATAAGAAAACAACAGTTAAAATTTTTGAGAAAATACTCAAATTTTATATTTTATTCTAATATAGATTTAAAAACTAAAAAAGAATTGATAGTAGAAGAGTATATAAAATATATAGATATTAATATAATAAAAAATTTTATTAATTATATACAGAGACTTTTAGATAAGATAATCTCAGACGAAGCTTATAATATAATAGCTATCTATTTAATTATAGCTATTATAAGAATAAAACAGGGAAAGATATTAGAGAAAATAGCAAATAAGCAGTTTTTAAAAGAGACAATTGAGTATGAAACTATACTGAAAGCTAAAGGTATTATAGAATCTGCATATGATATTAATTTAGAAGAGAACGAGATATTACAGATAACAGATTATTTTTTAGGAAGTCATACTTATAATTTTGAAAAATCATACTATAGTAATTGGATTGAGATAGATATACTAGTTAAAAAATTTATAGATAAATTTAATAAAAAAATAGATGTTGATATTTCAAAAGATAAACTACTATTAGATGGGATTTTAAATCATATAAAGCCAACTATATATAGATTACAAAACAAGATAAAATTAGAAAATTCAATATTTGTGGAAGTTTTAAATAGTTATCCAACCATATTTTATAATACCAAAAACTCATTAAAAGAGATTGAAAAATATTTAGGAATAGAGTTTTCAAATGATGAAGTAGCTTTTTTGGCAATCTATTTTAAAGCAGCTATAGATAGAAATCGTTATAAAAGAAAAAACTTGAAAAAAGTATTAGTTGTTTGTGGATATGGGTATGGAACTTCCAATCTTTTAGTGCAGCAACTAAAAGAGATATATACAATAAATATTATAAAAACAATACCAAGACATCTTTTAGAAAAAACTTTACAAAAAGAAGAAGTAGATTTAATAATAAGTACGGTTGACATAGAGGATAATATTTCTATACCAATTGTTAAAGTAAAATCAATATTGACTCAAGAAGATATAGACAATCTCGATAAATACTCACTTTCACGTCAGAGAAAACGTTATATGTTATCGGAATTATTAGAGATAATAGAGGAAAACTGTACTATAGAAAAGAAAGAGGAACTAATCAAAGGGTTAAACATATATTTTGAGCAAAGATTGATAAATGATATGGAGGAGAGTGAGTATAAGTTAACTGATTTTATAAAAGAAAAAAACATATTATTAAATCAAATAGCTGAAACTTGGGAGGAGGCAGTAATATTAGCAGGAAATATATTAGTTGATAATAAAGTTGTAGAAATTAATTATATTGGTGCAATGATAGAAAATATAAAAAAACTGGGATCATATGTAGTTATAGAGGAGAATATAGCAATACCTCACGCACAAAAGGATGAATCTGTTTTAAAAACTGGAATGGGACTTGTTGTTTTAAAAAAGCCAGTTATTTTTCCAAATGATAGAAAAGTTCAGGTTATTTTGGTATTTTCATCTTTAGACAATAAAGAACATTTGAATGCGTTAGCAGATTTGGTAGAGTTAATAACAGATTATAATTTAATAGAGAATCTATTAAAAGCCAAAAATGTTAAACAAGTTTTAAAGTTTTTAAATTTTTAGAAAGAAAGTGTAAAATTAAGATTCCATAAATATGACAATTGTCAAAAGTATAAATAAAATATATCATATGATTGTAAAGAAACTAAAAGGCATTAAGGAGGAAGGATATTGGGTATAAAAAATATTTTAAATGGAATGATCCAAGTTATAGATAATGTAGAAACTTGGGAGAAAGCAATAGAGATAGGTGCAACTCCATTAATAAAAAATAACAAGATAAAATTTGGATATGTAAGAAGTATGATTCAGAATATAAAAAATATGGGACCATATGTAATATTGATACCTGGGGTGGCAATGCCACATGCAAGACCAGATGAAAATGTATTAGATAGTTCATTATCTCTATTAAAAATAAATAGTGGTGTAAAATTTTCAGAAGAAACTGAAAATGTATATTTGGTATTTTGTTTAGCTGCTAAAGATAGTAATTCACACATAGAGATAATAGAACAGCTTGCAGAGGTGCTTGGAGACGATGAAAAGATAGCAAATCTGATTGAAGCTAAAACAATGGATGAGTTAATAAAAAGTTTATAAAAAAGTTACAATAAAAAATTGAAGGAGGAATTGATTATGAAAATAACAGCAGTATGTGGAACAGGATTAGGAAGTAGTTTTATGTTGGAGATGAATGTAAAGAAGGTATTAAAAGAGTTAGGAGTTAATGCAGAGGTAACTCATACAGATTTGGCATCAGTTATAGAGAGTGATTCAGATTTCTTTATAATGTCAAGAGACATAGCAGGAAGTACAAAAATTTCAAATAAATTAGTTTTGACAAATATCATAAATTTAGGAGAGATAAAAGAAGTTTTAACAAAAGCACTTCAAGAAAAAGGGGTATTATAAAAAAATAGAAATTGGGAGGAGAAAGAATGTTAGACTTTATATTAGATATATTAAAAGTTCCAGCTATATTGGTAGGATTAATATCTTTAATAGGATTGTTGTGCCAAAAAAAAGATTTTTCTGAGACAGTAAAAGGTACGATAAAAACAATATTAGGATTTATAGTATTAGGTGGGGGAGCTAGTATATTGGTAGGAGGGCTAGTTCCATTTGGGAATATGTTTGAAGTAGGATTTAAAGTACAAGGAATAGTTCCTAATAATGAAGCAATTGTAGGAGTTGCTTTAGCAAAATATGGAACAACTACAGCTTTAATAATGACATTTGGTATGGTAGCAAATGTATTGATAGCAAGATTTACAAAATTAAAATACATATTTTTAACTGGACATCACACATTTTATATGGCATGTATGATAGCAGTAATTTTAGCAGTTGCTGGATTTGAAGGAGTTGCTCTAATAGCAGTGGGATCGTTAGTATTAGGATTTATAATGGCATTTTTCCCAGCCATAGCACAACCTACTATGAGAAAGATAACAGGAACTGATGATATTGGATTTGGACATTTTGCTACAACTGGATATGTTTTATCAGCTTGGATAGGAAGTTTAGTAGGAAAAGGATCAAAATCAACTGAAGAGATGAATTTGCCTAAAAATTTAACATTCTTAAGAGATAGTTCTATTTCTATCTCATTAACTATGACAGTCTTATACCTAATTACAGCATTTGCAGCAGGATCAGAATATATTGAAAAAAATTTAAGTGGTGGACAAAACTTTATCGTTTATTCAATAATTCAAGCTATAACATTTGCAGCAGGGGTATTTATAATTACACAAGGAGTAAGATTAGTTTTGGCAGAAATAGTTCCAGCATTTACAGGAATATCACAAACATTGGTACCTAATGCAAAGCCAGCAATAGACTGTCCAGTTGTATTTCCTTATGCACCAAATGCAGTTTTAATTGGATTTTTATCAAGTTTCTTTGGTGGAATAGTAGGATTATTTATACTAGGGGCTTTAAATTGGGTATTAATTATTCCAGGAGTAATTCCACATTTCTTCTGTGGAGCAACAGCAGGAGTATTTGGAAATGCGACTGGAGGAAGAAGAGGAGCAACAATTGGAGCTTTTGTACATGGATTATTAATAACATTTGTTCCAGTAGTTCTATTACCAATATTGGGAGAATTAGGTTTCTCAAATACAACATTCTCAGATGCTGACTTTGGAGTTGTAGGATTAATTTTAGGAGTATTAACAAATAATTTTAATAAATATTCAATAGTAGTGGTATTTGGAATCTTTATATTATTAGCATTTTTCTTTCCAAGAAACAAAAGAGAGGAAGCATAATTAAAGAGATATTATTTTAATATAGTCAGGAGTGTCGTGTATGGAAAAATATTTAGAGATGGAAAAATTTAGTAAAAGAATAAGAAAAGAAACTTTAAAAATGCTATTACATAGAGGATTTGGACACTTAGGTGGAGCTATGTCAATAGTAGAAACTTTAGCTGTACTATATACAAGAATGAAGGTAGATCCAACTAATCCTAAATTAGATGATAGAGATTATTTAGTATTATCAAAAGGACATGCAGGTCCAGCTTTATACTCTACATTGGCATTGAAGGGATTCTTTGATTTAGAGTTATTAAATACTTTAAATAATAATGGGACACTCCTTCCAAGTCATCCTGATAGAAATTTAACTCCTGGAATAGATATGACAACAGGATCTTTAGGTCAAGGAATATCAGCAGCAGTTGGAATAGCCATTGGATTACAAAGAAAGGGAAGTCAAAGAAAGGTATATTGTATTGTTGGTGACGGAGAGCTAAATGAAGGACAATGTTGGGAAGCTATTCAATTTGCTGCACATAACAATTTAAATAATTTTACTCTTCTAATAGATGAAAATAAAAAACAATTAGATGGGACTACAAAAGAGATATGTAAAGCTTTTGATTTAGCAAAAAAATTAGAAAGTTTTGGTTTTGATACAAGAAGAGTTAATGGGGCTTCAATAGAAGAGATAGATAAGGCTATAAGTGTAGAAAGTGAAAAGTCTCCTAAATGTATAGTTTTAGATACAATAAAGGGGCAGGGAGTAGAGTATTTTGAAAAATTAAAAGCTAATCATCATATAAGGTTTACTGAAGAGATGAAGGAGATATTGAAAAGTGAGATAGAAAAGTTGGATATTGAATAGGAGGAATTTGAAATGGCAAAATATGAGTTAGAAGATCAAGAGATGAGAAAAGCATATAGTTCAACTTTAGATGAGATGATAAATGAAGATAAAAGAGTATTTGTTTTAGAAGCAGATTTATCAGAAGCTATTTCAACAAATTCAATCGCCAAAACAAACAAAGAAAACTATATAAATTGCGGAGTTATGGAAGCAAATATGATAGGTGTAGCCAGTGGATTATCTCTAATTGGAAATATCCCTTTTGTCCATACATTTAGTCCTTTTGCCACCAGAAGAGATTTTGACCAAATCTTTTTATCAGGAGCATATGCCAAAACAAATATAAAAATTTTAGGATCTGACCCTGGAATATATACTCAACATAATGGGGGAACACATACCTCATTTGAAGATATTGCTTTAATGAGAACTATTCCAACAGTAACAGTATTATCTATATCAGATACTACTATGATGAAAAATATTTTAAGACAAATAAAAGATATTTATGGAATTTATTATTTGAGTGCAATAAGAAAAGGTTCATATAAAGTATATAATGATGATGAAAAATTTGAAATAGGGAAGGGAAAAGTATTAAGAGAAGGAAAAGATATAACTATAATAGCTTGTGGGATTATGGTAGTTGAAGCATTGAAAGCTGCAGATATTCTTGAAAAAGATGGAATAGATGTAACTGTAATTGATATGTTTACAATAAAACCAATAGATAAAGAGTTAATAAAAAAATATTCAAAATTAACAAAGGGAATTGTAACAGTGGAAAATCACAATATTATTGGTGGATTGGGAAGTGCTGTTGCTGAGGTAATAGTTGAAAATACTTTGGTCCCAATGAGAAGAGTAGGAGTAGAGGATAAATTTGGTCAAGTTGGAACTTTAGATTATTTACAAAAAGAGTATAAACTTACAGTAGAAGAGATTGTAAATAAAGTAAAAGAATTATTGTAAAAGGAGCGAAAAGAGAGTTATGAAAATATTTATAGATACAGCTAATTTAGAAGAGATAAAAGAAGCAGAAAGTTATGGAATTATAGCTGGAGTTACCACTAATCCATCATTGATAGCTAGAGAGAATGGAGATTTTGAAAAAATAATTTCTGAAATAACTAAAATTGTAGATGGGCCAATAAGTGCAGAAGTTTTGTCTTTAGAAGCAGATAAAATGGTAGAAGAGGGGAAAAAACTAGCAAGTATTCATAAAAATATTGTTATAAAATTACCAACTACTTTTGAAGGATTAAAAGCTTGTAAAAGATTTAAGGAGTTAGGAATAAAGACAAATCTAACATTGATTTTTACTTTAAATCAAGCTTTATTGGCAGCAAGAGCAGGAGCTACTTATGTAAGTCCATTTGTAGGAAGATTAGAAGATACAGGAGTAGATGGAATAGAGTTAGTTAGAACAATAAGAGAAACTTTTGATAAGCATGGTATTGAAAGTGAAATTATAGGTGCTAGTATTAGAAATATTTATCAAGTTGAAGAACTAGCAAAAGTAGGTGCTCATGTAGGTACTTTGCCTTTTAAAGTTATTCAAGGAATGATAAAGCACCAATTAACTGATGCAGGAATAGAGAGATTTTTAAATGATTGGAAAAATGTAAAAAATTCATAGTAAATAAAAAGGAGAAGAGTTTTGGATCTTCTCCTTTTTATATGAGAGTTAATAATAGTATATTTACTTAGAAAGAATATTTAAAACTTCCTCTATATTTTTACTTCCAAAATAAACCTTATCTTCTACAACAAGAGCAGGAACACTCATAATGTCATATTTATTTTTAAACTCTTTAAAGTTAAAAACATCAATGACTTCAACTTGAATGTTACTATTTTCAATTGCTATTCTTTGAGCTGATTGAACAGTGTCTGGGCATTTAGTACAATTTAGTGAGATACCGATTTTAATATCAGTAGGAGTTTTAATATTGAATATCTTATTTAAAACCTCTTCTGATAGAGTTTGACCTGGACCAGCAACATTGTACATAGCTAGAATAAATGAATTTAATTCATGTCCACCAGGAATAGTAGAGTATTTAATTCCAGAGAAAGCACCTTCAGAATCTAAGATAGCTACAGTAGGTGTGTTTTTCAAAAATATTTTCTCTTCTAAAGCAGGATTTTCTCTTAAATTATATGAAGAAAACTTAATTTTTTCTGAAACAGAGGAGATCTCTTTAATTGAACTTTCTAAATCAATTGAAAATTGATCGTTATTTTTTATAACGACTAACTCTATTGATTTTTCAAATCTTTTAGCAATTTCTGAAAGTTGAGCTTTAAGATTTGAATCTAAAAATTCAGAAGTTTTTTCCTCTACAGTAGAGACTTTATCTGCCTCATAAACCTCTTTTTCTACTCCTAATTTTTCTTTAATTTCAATTACATATTTTTCACTGTTAAAAGATGCTTCAGCACCATCGGAAACAGCAGTAACTAATTGTCTCAATTTTTTAGGTCTGATATCTCCAGCAGCAAAAACCCCAGGAATATTTGTCATAAGGTTTTCATCTGTTGGAATAAATCCAAAATTATCAATAGTTATATGCTCTTTGAATAATTGACTTTGAGGAGCGTATCCAACAAAAATAAAGATACCAAAACTCTCTCCATTAGCAGCTTCAAATTCAGTAACTTCCTTAGTAACATTATTTATAAACTTAGCTTTTCTCAACTGAATATCACCAGTAGCTTCTAAAATTTCAGTATTAAATCTAACCTCTATTTTAGGATGAGCTAATACTTTTTCAGCTATTGATTTTGCACAAGTAAACTCTGGCTCTCTAGCTATAACTATAACTTTTTTAGCAAATTTAGTTAAGAATATAGCTTCTTCAGCAGCAGCAAATCCAGCACCAATAACAAAAACATCCATATTAGTAAAGAATTCACCATCACAAGTAGCACAAAAAGCTACTCCTCTTCCTTCATACTCCTTCTCTCCAGGAAATCCAAGTTTTCTTGGAGAAGCTCCAGTGGCTATAATTATAGAGTAAGTTTGATAAGTTCCATTATTTGTTTTTATTGTTTTTATATCACCAGATAAATTCATGTCCACAACTTCATCTTGAATAAAAGAAACACCAAAGTTAATAGCTTGTTGTTTCAATGTTTCCCCATACTTACTTCCACTTGTTTCAACAATACCTGGATAGTTAACAATCTCATTAGTAACTGTTATCTGACCACCAGGAATATTTTTTTCTATAATTAGTGTATCAAGTTTGGCTCTACCACTATATAGACCTGCTGTTAATCCAGCAGGTCCACCTCCAATGATAATAGTATCATATATTTTATTCATAATATCACTTCCCGAGGATTAAAGTTTACCAACCAAGTCAATAGAAGGTTTAATAGTGTCACCACCAGGTTGCCATTTAGCTGGACAAACTTCTCCATGCTCAGCTACAAATTTAGCAGCTTGTAATTTTCTTAATAATTCACTAGCTTCTCTACCAATTCCTAAATCATGCACCTCATAAGCTACAATCTTTCCTTCAGGATTGATAACAAAACTTCCTCTTAATGCTACACCTTCTTCTTCAATAAAAACTTCAAATTCCTTAGAAATTCTACCAGTAGGGTCAGCAACCATAGGAAATTGTATTTTTTTAATTCTATCTGATGTATCATGCCAAGCTTTATGTACAAAATGAGTATCAGTAGAAACTGAGTATACTTCGCAACCTTCAGCTTTAAATTTCTCATAATGCTCAGCCAAATCTTCCAATTCTGTAGGGCACACAAAAGTAAAATCAGCAGGATAAAAAACTACAACTGACCATTTTCCTAAAAGATTTTCATTTTTTATTTCAATAAACTTACCATCATGATAAGCATTTC
The DNA here is from genome assembly GCA_020024915.1 of Fusobacterium sp. Classification (GTDB taxonomy): domain Bacteria; phylum Fusobacteriota; class Fusobacteriia; order Fusobacteriales; family Fusobacteriaceae; genus Fusobacterium_A. The sequence goes on from JAHHSZ010000010.1 coordinate 19,721, forward strand.
CTCTAAACTCACTAACTTTTTTTCCAATTAAAGACATAATTATTACCTCCTATTTAATTTACAAATATTTATATAGCTTTATATTTTGATTATAAAATATAACTGACAAAAAGTCAATTAAAATAATCAAGAATATAAAAAATATTCAATCTCTCTTTTTAAAAGCCTATATTTATGTTATAATTAAAAAATAGAGACTTTAAGATTGAAGGGAGAGAAAATGGACAAAGAGATAAAAAAGTATAGAAGATATGGTTTTATACTTTATATCATACTTCAAGTTATAAGAAAAACATTAAAGATTAAAATTATAAAAAATAACAAGATAGATGAAGTCAATGAGAGTTATATATTTGCTTTTTGGCATAATAAATTAGTAGCTTCAACACTATGTTTAGATTATATAGAAAAAAGAGCAGTATTAGCCAGTCCATCAAAAGATGGAGAACTAATTTCTGTACCACTTGAAAAATTAGGATTCCATATGGTAAGAGGTTCATCAGATAAGAATTCTACTTCAAGTTTAATTTCACTTATAAAATTAATGAAAAAGGGTTATTCAATAGGGACTCCAGTAGATGGACCTAAAGGACCTATATATGAAGTTAAACAAGGAATGGTATATTTGGCACAAAAAGGTAAAAAATACATTATTCCAACAGGGACAGCATATAAAAGTAAATGGGAATTTAAAAAAGCTTGGGATAAATTTCAATTTCCAAAACCTTTTACAACTATGGTATATCTTATGGGAGAGCCCATTGAAGTTCCAGCAGATGCAAATATAGAGGAGTATTGTTTAAAAATAAAAGAGGAATTAAATAGGTTAGATAAAGAAGCAGAAAAATATATTTAATTATAGAAGATAGGAGAGGAGTAATATAGTGAGTAAAAATTTTTATGTAACAACACCAATATACTATGTAAATGGAGATCCACATGTAGGAAGTGCCTATACTACAATCGCTGCAGATGTAATAGCGAGATATAAAAGGACAATGGGTTATGATGCTTATTTTTTAACTGGAACAGATGAGCATGGACAAAAAGTTGAGGAAACTGCAAAACTAAAAGGATATACACCGCAACAGTGGACTGATATAATGGCTCCAAGATTTAAAGAGATGTGGGCAAAATTAGGAATAGGGTATTCAGATTTCATAAGAACTACTGAGCCTAGACATAAAGAAGCAGTAAAAAAGATATTAAAAAAGGTATATGAAAAAGGAGATATTTATAAAGGCGAGTATTCAGGAAAATATTGTGTTTCTTGTGAGACATTTGTACCTGAAAATCAAATTGTAAATGGAAACCATTGTCCAGATTGTGGGAAAGAGTTAAGAATAGTAAAAGAGGAGTCATATTTCTTTAAAATGTCAAAATATCAAGAGGCATTATTAGAGCATATTGAAAAACATCCAGATTTTATATTACCTCGTTCAAGAAAAAATGAAGTAGTGTCATTTATAAAACAGGGATTACAAGATCTATCAATTTCTAGAAATACATTTGAGTGGGGAATTCCTATTGAGTTTGCTCCAGGACACATAACATATGTGTGGTTTGATGCGTTGACTAACTATTTGACAGCAGTAGGTTATGAGAACAACCCAGAGATGTTTGATAAATATTGGAATAATGCTGAAGTGATGCATTTATTAGGAAAGGATATAGTGAGATTCCATGCTATAATTTGGCCTTGTATGCTACTTTCAGCTGGAGAGAAATTACCAGATAAAGTAGTAGCTCATGGTTGGTGGACATCAGAGGGAGAAAAGATGTCAAAATCTAAAGGGAATGTAGTGGATCCAATTTCAGAAGTAGAAAAATATGGAGTAGATGCATTTAGATATTGTTTAATGAGAGAGGTACAATTTGGAAATGATGGAGATTATTCAACTAAATCAGTAGTTACAAGAATAAACTCTGATCTTGCAAATGATTTAGGAAATCTTTTAAATAGAACTCTAGGAATGTATAAAAAATACTTTGGTGGAGTAATTGTTTCTGGAAGTACAAGAGATATATATGATGATGAGATAGAAAATCTATGGAAGGAAGTTGTAAAAGAGGTAGATGAGCAGATGAATATTGCACAATACTCAAAAGCTTTAGAGAGTATTTGGAAATTTATCTCAAGATTGAATAAATACATTGATGAGACAGCTCCTTGGGTTTTAGCAAAAGATGAGGCTAAGAGAGATAGACTTGCAGTTGTTATGAATCATTTGATAGATGGACTATACAAATCAGCTGTGATGGTATATCCATATATGCCTACATCAGCACAAAAAATATGGAATCAATTGGGAGAAGAGAGAGATATTCATACAGCAAAAGTTGAAGAGATAATGGGATGGAATCTATTGAAAGAGGGGCATAAATTGGGAGAGGCAGAGCCTATATTCCCAAGATTAGATTTAGAGGAGATAGAGGCAATTAAAAAAGACTCTATGCAAGTAAATGAAGATCTAGAGGTAGAAAATCCAATAGATATAACAGATTTTGATAAGGTGAATATCCAGGTTGTAGAGATTTTAGAAGCTGGAAAAGTAAAGGGAGCAGATAAACTTTTAAAATTTAAAGTAAGTGTAGGAGATCATGTAAGACAGATTTTATCAGGAATAGCTAAATATTATCCAGAACCTGAAAAATTAGTAGGAAAGAAAGTTTTAGCAGTTACAAACTTAAAACCTAGAAAGATGAGAGGAGAGATCTCTCAAGGAATGTTATTAAGTACAGAGGATAAAAATGGATTAAGATTAATCGAAATAAACTCTGATGTAGTTAATGGATCAAAAGCAAAATAGGGATAAAGGAGTAGATAGTATGAGAAAGGTAACTAAGGCAGTAATACCAGCCGCTGGATTGGGAACAAGAGTTTTGCCAGCAACAAAAGCACAACCAAAAGAGATGCTTGTTATTGTTGATAAACCATCTCTTCAATATATAGTAGAAGAATTAGTTGAGTCAGGAATAAAAGATATTATAATAGTGACAGGAAGAAATAAAAATTCTATTGAAGATCATTTTGATTTTTCATATGAATTGGAGAATACTCTTGAAAAAGATGGAAAAGATGCACTTTTGGAAAAAGTTGAGAAAATTTCATCAATGGCAAATATTTGTTATGTCAGACAAAATCACCCAAAAGGATTGGGACATGCTATTTTAAAAGCTAAACCTTTTGTAGGAGATGAACCTTTTGTAATAGCTCTTGGAGATGACATAGTATACAATCCAAATACTCCAGTAGCAAAGCAACTGATGGATACATATGAAAAGTATGGAGCTAGTATAGTAGGATGTCAAGAGGTAAAGTCAGAAGATGTATCAAAATATGGAATAGTAAAACCAACTAAGAATCTAGATGAAAAAACTGTTGAAATAGATGACTTTATAGAGAAACCTAGTATTGAAGAAGCTCCTTCAAAATTAGCTTGTTTAGGAAGATATTTGTTAACACCAAAAATATTTGAGTATCTAGAGAAGGAGAAGCCAGGAAAAGGTGGGGAGATACAGTTAACAGATGCAATTTTAGATATGTTAAAAGATGGAGAGAGAGTAATAGCTTATGAGTTTGAAGGAAAAAGATATGATATTGGAAATAAATTTGGACTTTTAAAAGCAAATATAGAGTTTGGATTGAGAAATGAAGAGACAAGAGAAGATTTACTAACATATTTAAAAAATGATTTAGAGCTAGATAGATAATTAAAACACCTTGGTAATTACTGGAAGATGGTTACCAAGGTGTTTTTACTATTGTATAATGTCTATAAAACTATAATTCCATACCTTTTTTTATTTTTGATATAGTCTCTTCATCAAAAATTTTGCCTGCAAGAGCAAAGGCAAAATCAAGAGCTAAACCTGCACCCATACCAGTGATTAAGTTAGAATCAATCTGAGTGTTTTCTTTAGTGCAGATATAACCATCCATCTCCTTAATAACCGAAGAGTGACAAGTAACTCTTTTTCCTTTGAAAACTCCATTCTTAGCAAGAATAGTTGGAGCACCACAGATAGCTCCAATAAATTTATTATTTTCTTGATAGAATTTTACAATCTTTCCAACTTCTGCAGAATTACCCAAATTAACATATCCAGGATATCCTCCAGGTAGGATAAGCATATCTCCATCAAGTATCTCATTTTCAAATATAGTAGTATCACTTATAACAGTTACTTTTTGAGCTGAGACCACTTCTTTAGAATTAGAAATAGAGACAGTAATAACATCTGCTTCTCCTCTTCTCAAAACATCAACAGGTGTCATAGCTTCAATAAGTTCAAATCCATTCGCCAAAAGAACATAAACTTTTTTAGACATAATATAAGCCTCCTAATTATTTTCAATAGTAAGTTTACCTTGATTAATTAAAGCAAGAACATATTGGTGAGCATCAACAACAGCATTACAGTAAGCTGATTTTGTTTCTCCTTCAAAGAAAGCATTAAGTAAAACTTGTTGCTGTTCTTCAATGTTTACTTTTAGTTCTTCAATAGTGATAAGACCTTTTTTATACTCATCAACAAGGGCCTCAAATACAGTATCAAACGTAGAATCATAAAGATTTTCTTCCCATGTTTCAAAAATTGACATATTTATTCACCTCATAAAATTTAATTTCTACTATGCAAATATCTTATCATTTTTTAGTAAAATTGTCAACTTTTATCAAAGGTCATGTTTATAGGAAATTAAGCCAAAGAAAATAGAGAAACTATAGCAGGAATAAGTACTGGAACAATGATTGTTATAACCAATCCAGAGTAAAAAGCTATGATTGAAATATCTGGTGGATTACTTTTATTGATTATAGGTAAGACAGAATCCATTGCAGTGGCTCCAGCTGTTGCTACAGATTCGTATGATCCTATTTTTTTTGCAATAACAGGAATTAACAAAATAGAACACAATTCTCTAGAAACGTTTGAAAGAAAGGCAACTCCTCCCAAATGTGTATTTATTTTGGAAAGTTCAATAGCTGAAAATGAATACCAACCCATACCTGAGGAGATAGCTACACTCTCTCCAAGGGATAGTTCTATAAAATATGAAGCAACAGCACCACCAATAAGAGAACCCATAACAGTAATAAAAGGTAAAAGTAGTATTTTTTTACTTATATTTTGTAGATGTTTAAAAACTTCATCATTATTTCCAATATCAATTCCTACAAAAAATAGTAAAAGGCATAAACCGAAGCTAATCAAAAAATCAATATTTTCTAAAATATAAATATTTTTAAAAAATACTCCACTAATAACACCAATTATAACAGAAAGAATAATACCTAACATTATTCTCTACCTCCTCTATATATAATAAAAACAATCAAAATACTGAATATAATAGCGAAAGCAGTAATAATAATAGCTTGAATTCCTAACTGAGATAAATTGTTTATAATATCATCATTGGCACCAATCTTATATCCCATAAATCCGAGTAAAAAGAATAGAGATCCTGTTTGGAAATGGGAAACCTTATTTTTTAAATTTTCAGGAATTATCTTTTTTTTAGCAATAAAAAAACCGATTAAAATAATGATAACATATAGAATTATAGTTTTCATACTCTTCCCCTCCCATGAATTTATTAAATTATCTTAGAAAAATAAATTTAGTTTTTTGTATATATGGTTTTTCAGGTGTGGTTATAATAGCTTCATCTGGTAAAAAGTTGAGAGTATCAGCATAATTTTGTGTTTCAAAGCAGATTCCCATATGTTTTTTACAAATAATATCATTATTTAGATCTCCAACTTCATATAGATAATTTCCGGAATAGATTACAACAGCAGGTTGGTCAGTTACTACTTCTAAACTTCTTCCAGAAATCTTATCTTCTAAAAAGATAGTTTTATTTTTTTCATGGTTAAGTATAAATGGATGATCTAATCCTGAATTTACAATTTTTATTTGTTCATCATCAGAGTTTAATGTTGAAGCTAAAAGAACAGATTCTCTAAAGTCAAAAGCAGTATGTTCTACATTTTTTATTTCAACAGGTAGAGTCTCTTCATCAACAGCTATAAATTGGTTACAGTCCAGTTGAAGATACTCATCACTGATATCTCTTTTAAAATCTCCACTTAAATTGAAGTAAGTGTGATTAGTAAGATTTAAATATGTTGGTCTATCAGAAGTACCATAATATTCAATTATCAATTGATTATCCTTAAGAATATAGTTAACTTCGATTTTTACATTACCAGGAAATCCCTCTTCTAGATGAGGACTTTCTAAAGATAGTTTAAGTCCTAAAAAATTTTCTAAAATCTCTACATTCCATATTTTATGACCAAAATTATCTATTCCACCGTGAAGATTATTGTTACCAGAGTTTTTATTTAAATTAAAAATCTCTCCATTTAATTTAAGAGTAGCATTTCCAATTCTGCCAGCATTTCTACCGATTAAAGAACCAAAATAAGGAGATCTTTTCTCATAATCTTCTATTGAAGGAAGGTTTAAAACGACATTTTCCATGATACCATTTTTATCAGGAACAGTTATTTTCCTAATAACTCCCCCATAATTTAAAATTTCCACTTCCATGAATTCATTTTTGAGGGTATACATAAAAACCTCTTCATTATTTCTAGTAATTCCCCAATTTCTAACTTTTATTTCCATAATCTCACCTCATTTACTATTTTAGCATATAAAGCTAAAAAAAGTAATAAGTTAAAATAATTAATAGAAAAAAATGGAGATAAGTTGTAAAATCTAAAGAAAGAAGTAGAGGAGGAAGTTATGTATCCATTAAAATTTAAAAAGACATTAGTAAAAAAAGTTTGGGGTGGAAGAAAATTTAATACCATTTTAAATATGACTTTACCAGATGATAATCTTTATGGAGAATCTTGGGAAGTAAGCTCACATAAGGGTGGATTATCTTGTATAGAGAATGGTAAGTATGCTGGAAAAACTTTGATAGAAGTTATTGAGAGTAAAAAAACTGAGATTCTAGGAAAAGAGATTTGTGAGAAATTTAAAGGGGAGTTTCCTCTATTGATAAAATACTTAGATATAAATGATAGATTATCAGTACAAGTTCACCCAAGTGATGAATATGCTTTAAAAGTAGAGGGTGAGTTTGGAAAGAGTGAATGTTGGTATGTAATGGAAGCTAGTGAAGATGCTACACTTATTTTAGGAATAAAAGATGGAGTTACTAAGCAACAATTTAAAGAAAAAGTGGATAAAAAAGATTTTGATAACTTATTTAATACAGTAAAAGTGAAAAAAGGAGATTTTATAAATTTATTGCCAGGAGTGGTTCATGCAACACTAGAGGGATCAATTTTAATTTGTGAAGTTCAACAAAATTCTGACACAACATATAGAATTTATGATTTTGATAGATTAGTGGCTGGGAAACTTAGAGAGTTACACGTAGAGAAAGCTTTAGATGTTATAGACTTTGATAAAAAAGTAGAGATAACAAGTTCAGCAAATAGACAAAAAATACGATTGGTTGGAGCTGAGAAAGAAGAGTTAGTTAGAGGAAGGTATTTTAATGTTGATAAGTACATTATAGATGGATTTTTTGAAGATGAAACTAATGAGAATTTTAAAATACTTTCTATTTTAGATGGTAGTGGAGAGATTCTATGTAATGGGATATCATACTCAATAAATAAAGGAGATACATATTTAATACCAGCTGGATTAAAAACTAAAATTGTTGGAAAAGTTGAGATTTTAAAATCATATTTATAAAGAGAAAATCACCATTCAATATTGTTATTGAATGGTGAAAAATTATTTTTTGACAAAATTTAATAAAAAACTGTAAAAAAGTGTTGACGGATTATTAAATGTGTGATAATATATATCTTGTCCGCGAGAAAGCGAGACAAAATAATGTTAAGGACATTAGCAAC
>JAHHSZ010000097.1 GCA_020024915.1 Fusobacterium sp.
TTTGGCTATTTTTTATTTTTTGTAAAAACTCACAGCTGAGTAGTTACCCTTTTGTTTTTACTATATTATAGGAAGTGAGCTCCAATTTTAGCAAACTCTGCTACCATCTCTTCAGGCCAAATAGAAGCTTGAACCTCTCCAATATGAAGTTTTTCTAAGAAAAACATACATATTCTAGATTGTCCAATTCCTCCTCCAACTGTATATGGAAGCTCTTTTGCAAGTAGAGATTTATGGAATGGAAGTTCTTTTCTCTCCTCTTTTCCATCAAGTTTAAGTTGTAATTGAAGTGTTTCTTCACTAACTCTGATTCCCATAGAAGATAGTTCAAAACCTTGCTCTAATATAGGGTTCCATACTAAAATATCCCCATTTAATTCCCAGTCATCATAGTCAGGAGCTCTTCCATCATGTTTTTTTCCAGATTTTAAAGTTTTACCAATTTGAGAGATAAATACAGCTTTATATTTTTTGCAGATAGCATTCTCTCTCTCTTTAGGCGTAAGTTCAGGGTATGCATCTTCTAGCTCTTGTGAAGTTATGAAGAATATATTTTCAGGAAGTTTAGTTGAGAATACAGGATACTCTCTATTGATAAACTCCTCTGTTTTTCTAAGAGCTTTATATATATTGCTAACAATATCTTTTAAAGTTTTTGTAGTTCTCTCCTCTTTGTTGATTATAAGCTCCCAGTCCCATTGGTCAACATACATAGAGTGGATATTATCTAAATCCTCATCTCTTCTAATAGCATTCATATCAGTATATAATCCAGTGTGAACAGGAAATTCATATCTTTTTAAAGCCATTCTTTTCCATTTAGCTAGAGAGTGAATAATTTGATACTCCTCCTCTTTATCCCAGTGAGTGTCAAAGTTAACAGGTCTCTCAATTCCACTTAAGTCATCATTTAATCCAGAAGATTTTCTAACATATAGAGGGGCAGAAACCCTAGTTAGATTTAATTCATAGGCTAAAGCTCTCTCAAAAAAGTCTTTTACTTTCTTTATGGCAACTTCAGTTTCAAATAGATTTAATTTACAATCATATTGTTTAATCATTTTTATCACTCCTTAAAATTATTATATAAAATAAAAAGCCATTCGGTGTACCCGAATGGCTTATCTTTACAAACAAGGTCGGGTACAAATCGTTTAAGTGAAAAAGGATTTGTACCACAAGTAGAAAAATCTACTTAAGTCCAAACCTCGACATATTATTATTATTATTAAATTGTGCAGTATATTTTATTGAAAAAATCTTCATTTCTGCCTCCAATATTATCTAAAATGGGATTAAATTAAAACTTATGTATTTAGAATACTATTTTTTAATTTAAAAGTCAAGAAAAAATTAAAATTTCTTTTTATTTTTTTAGAAATTAAAAAGAAGTTATAAGAACTTAGCCCTTATAACTCCTATATTAAACTATTTATTTAAAGCTTTTTTTAAATCTTCAACTTTGTTTGTTTTTTCCCAAGGAATATCTAGATCAGTTCTTCCAATATGTCCGAATGCTGCTAGATCTTGGTATTTGAATTTTCCACTTCTTAATTCTAGAGATTTTTCAATTCCTCTTGGAGTTAAGTCAAATACATTTTTTACAGCTTCTGCTAACTCAATTTCACTAACTTTTCCTGTTCCAAATGTATCTACCTTTACAGAAGTAGGTTCTACTACACCTATTGCATAAGATAATTGAACTTCACACTTGTCAGCTAAGTCAGCAGCTACTATGTTCTTAGCTACCCATCTAGCTGCATATGCTGCAGATCTGTCAACTTTTGAAGGGTCTTTACCAGAGAAAGCTCCCCCACCATGTCTAAAGTATCCACCATAAGTATCAACTATTATTTTTCTACCTGTAAGTCCAGTATCTCCGTGAGGTCCTCCGATTACAAATCTTCCAGTAGGATTGATATGATATTTTTTTACATCAGATGGATTTAGATTATATGACTTCAATACAGGGTTTATAACTTTTTCAATAACATCAGATTTTATCTGCTCTTGAGTTATATCAGGATTGTGTTGTACAGAAAGAACTATTGTATCAACATGAGCAATTTTACCATTTTCATCATAAGCTAAAGTAACTTGTGATTTAGCATCAGGTCTTGCCCAGTTAAGCTCTTTACTTCTAGTCATTCTAGTTAATTTAACTAGGATCTCTCTTGCTAAAACTAGTGCTAAAGGCATTAATTCAGGTGTTTCTTTGACAGCTCCTCCAAACATTATTCCTTGATCTCCAGCTCCTCCAACATCTACACCCATAGCAATATCAGGAGATTGTGAGTGTATAGCATTTAAAACTCCACAATTAGAGTCAAATCCCATTCCTTCTTTATATCCGATTTCATCAATTTTACTTCTAACGATATCTTGAATATCAATATATGTAGAAGTAGTTATCTCTCCACCAACTATAACTTGACCAGTAGTACAAAAAACTTCACATGCTACTCTAGAATTAGGATCATCAGCAAGACAAGCATCTAATACAGCATCAGATATTTGGTCAGATACTTTATCAGGGTGACCAGGTGATACAAATTCAGATGTAAAATAAGTTAAATTTTTCATTAAACTTCCCTCCTAAAATTAAACAAAATACTATAAAAAAAACCTTCACCTAGAAGATGAAGGGAACAAAGTTCAAACTTATACTCACAACCATCTACCAGGAGTTAGCACCACACTTAAAAAGCAGGTTGCTGAGATGTCACAGGGCCAGTCCCTCAATCTCTCTTGATGGATTACATTTTAAATTCCAAACTATTATAGCATTAAATACTAAAAAAATCAAGATTTATTTTTCTGGTATTTTTAACTCTCTTTACAACTAATTTTAATATGATATAATTATATTAAAAGATGATGAAGAGGAGGTTTTTCATGAGAAAGAATGGAAAAAAAGTTGTTATTGGAGTTATTGGTTCAGACTATCATGCAGTTGGAAACAAAATTATTCATCATGTTTTAGAGGTTAATGGTTTTGAAGTTATAAATGTTGGAGTTCTTTCTCCTCAAGCAGATTTTATCAATGCTGCTGTTGAAACTAATGCTGATGCAATAATTGTTTCTTCTCTTTATGGACATGGTGAATTAGATTGTCAAGGTATGAGAGAAAAGTGTAAAGAAGCTGGATTAAAAGATATTCTTCTTTATGTTGGTGGTAATATTGTAGCTGGGAAACAAGCTTGGGAAGATGTTGAAAAGAGATTTAAAGCAATGGGATTTGATAAAGTGTACAAGCCTGGAACTCCTATTGAAGATACAACTGAAGATTTAAAAAAAGATTTAGGACTTATTTAA
>JAHHSZ010000098.1 GCA_020024915.1 Fusobacterium sp.
ATTCTTAGACCTTCAGCTAGTATATTTTTACTTGCATTTATATCTCTATCATGGTTTGTTTTTAATAATATCTATACTTAACTTATAAGAAATCTATTCACAATTCCATTTTGATTATTAGCTGTATAGCCTTGTACAAGATTTTTCTAGATTTGAATTTAGGGAAACCTACTGATTTATCTCTAAAAAAATTTTTATATGCTTTTAGTTGTTTCATCAGTTCACCTCCTACAAAATTATTTGCTCTTTTGTCCTTGTTCCTCTATATATTTTTTTATGACTTCAATAGGAGCTCCCTCAGTAGTCAACAAACAAAAACTTTTAGTCCAAAACATCTCTTTCCACAGATATTTTTTTATATCTGGAAATTCTTTTTTTATTATCCTAGAACTTGCTGATTTATATGCATTTATGAATTTAGTCAATTCTGTTTTAGGATGAGCCTTGAATATTATATGTACGTGATCTTTATCATGATTCCATTGTACTAAAGTTATATGATATGGAACCCCCAATTCTTACAAACATATCTTTAGCAAATTCAGAAATTGTGTTATCAAATACATTTCTTCTATATTTTACTACAAGAATTAAGTGATAATACAACAAAAATACTGAATGACAATTACTATCTAATTTCATTGGTTTTTCTCCTATTTTGATATATATATATACTAATTGTATTATATCACTTTATTTTCTAAAAAACAATAAGGCAATTCATCGCACCACCCTAGAGGTGGGCAACTTCTTGCCCATTAGGTTAAAAATCTATAGTTCATTCACTCCTTTTCTCTGTAGCTTCTCCTTTCACTTATTTAAATAGTATTAGCATAGCAATTTCTTTAATAGTTTTATTCTATATTATTTAACATCAGTCCAATTCTAACTCTTTCAATCAAATTTAAATATTTTTTCTTCTTTCTATAATATAATTTCTCTGACTCATAATAGTAACTTTCTTCGATTGTCTTGATGAATACATTATATCATACAAAGTTCTATTATGAGTCTTTTTTTGTACAAAAAAAATCGTTTGCTAAGTGAGTAATTCAAAAAAACTTAAAACTAAGCTGAGTAACATATCTTTATAGAAGGTAACAAACTACCATTTCAAGTAGTAGTTTGTGATTGTTTAATTATACTGACACTTCATTTTACAACTTATATCGCATGAAGTTAACTATAAAAATTTGCATTTATCTATTTTTTATGTTATAATATAAGAAATAATATTATGAAGTAAACTTTAATAGTACTTGAATTGTGAGATTCTTGATGCTTTAGTAGCAAGGATTCAAACTTTTCTTTGATGAGGAAATTTTAGTTGAAAAATATCTATAGAACTGGGGTTTATTCAGGGTCTAAATGGCAATGAATTATGCTATTCAAAGAATGGTATAAAGTGAATCATACGATGGTGAAACTTAGGCACTCTAACTCTATTATCTGATTTCAGATAGTGGAGTTAGAGTGTTTTTTTATTTAATATTTTTAGGAGGTATATATGAAAAAAATTAAAAAACCTATTTTTGAGATTAATAAACTCAAACATAAAACAAAAAAATTACATGAACGAAACTTTAATAAATTCGGTTTTGATTTACATCCGAGTGTTTCAGTTGTGTCAGCATTATTAATGCTTGTATTCATTGGAATAACTCTTCTAAATCCAAAAGCTACAAATATATTTTTAATGGAATTACAAGAAAAAATAACTGGAAATTTAAACTGGTTTTTTGTTCTCTCTGCCAATATTTTTCTACTTTTTCCAATTTTCTTAATGGTAAGTAAATTTGGTGAGATTAGATTAGGTGGACCTAAAGCAAAACCTGAATTTTCTAACTTTGCTTGGTATTCAATGCTAATCAGTGCCGGTATGGGTATAGGTCTTGTCTTCTTTGGTGTAGCTGAACCATTATTCCATGCCAATACGATATTGCCACATACAAACTCTACATCTCAAACACAAGCTCTTGCTACTTCATTCCTACATTGGGGATTACACCCTTGGGGAATATATAGTTTAATATCTTTAGCACTTGCTTTCTTTACATATAATAGAGGATTACCACTATCTTTAAGATCTGTATTCTACCCTATATTAAAAGATAGAGTTTTTGGTAAGATAGGAGATATTATTGATATTACTGCTGTTGTTTCTTGTCTTTTTGGATTAGCTACATCTTTAGGCTATGGAGCACAACAGATTAACTCTGGACTTAACTATCTTTTCAATATTCCACAAAATACTAATGTTCAAGTTATTATTATAACTTTGATAACTTTAGTAGCTACACTGTCAGTTGTCTCTGGAGTTGGAAAAGGTGTAAAAATACTTTCAGAATTGAATATAAAAATAGCTGGTATATTTTTAATCGTTATGCTATTTCTTGGACCTACACTATTTATCTTTAGAAGTTTTGGAAATAGTATAGGTTACTACTTAAATCATTTCTTTGAACTTAGTTTTTTCAGTGAGACTGGAAATAGTTGGCAGGGATCATGGACAATATTCTATTGGACTTGGTGGATATCTTGGTCTCCATTTGTTGGTATGTTTATTGCTAGAGTTTCAAAAGGAAGAACGATTAGAGAGTTTATCTTTGCAATCTTAATCATTCCTGTCCTATTGAGTTTTATCTGGTTCTCAACTTTTGGAGCTACTGCCTTCTACCAAAATATAATTACAGGTGGAGAACTACTAAAAATGGTAAAAAGTGATACATCTACAGCTCTATTTGCTATGATACAAAGTATGGATATTCCAAATGTAGTTAAAACTATCGTCTCTGTTATTGGAACATTCCTTGTTATCTCATTTTTTGTAACATCATCTGATTCAGGTTCATTAGTTGTTGATAATCTCACATCTGGTGGGAAATTAGAATCACCTGTTCCTCAAAGAATATTCTGGGCTTTAACAGAAGGAGCTATTGCTATATCACTTCTTGTAAGTGGTGGTAATGAAGCTTTAAATGCCCTACAAACAGGTGTTATACTCTCTGGTCTACCTTTTACTATAATTCTTTTAATTATGATGTATAGTTTGTATCTGGGGCTTAAAACAGATCTACATAAACTGAAGGAATATCGTGAAGAGTCATTTATCTTCGATATTGTTACAAATCAACTTCCTTCGAGTATTGATTCTTCTAGTGAAGGCTACTTAAAATAGTCTTCTAAGAATCTATCAACTCCCTCTTTCCAATGAGGGATTTTTTTATTTATTATTTTTTCTA
>JAHHSZ010000099.1 GCA_020024915.1 Fusobacterium sp.
GGAGATACAGTTATATCAGTATTTACATTGGCTAGTGCCACAGGAGTAGATTGGCATGAGGCAGCTAAGATAGCTAATACAGCTGCAGGAGTTGTAGTTGGAAAAATGGGGACATCAACAGTTACTAAAGAGGAGATTTTAGAGTTCTACAATCAAATATATGAGAGATGGGAGTGTCATCATGCTTAGAATAGGAAATGGATATGATGTTCATAAATTAGTTGAGGGAAGAAGGTTGGTATTAGGTGGAGTTGAGATTCCACATACAAGAGGAGTTTTAGGACATTCAGATGGAGATGTATTGATACATGCTATAATGGATGCTATGCTAGGAGCTTTGGCTTTGGGAGATATAGGTCAACATTTTCCTGATACAGATATGAAGTATGAAAATATAGATAGTACAATTCTATTAAAAAAAGTCAAAGAGCTAATAGCAGATAGAGGGTATAGAGTTATAAATTTAGATTCTATTATTGTGTTACAAAAACCTAAAGTAAAACCATATATAGAGGCTATGAGAGAAAGAGTTGCTGAGGTATTGGAATTGGATGTAGAGCAAGTGAGTGTAAAGGCAACTACTGAAGAAAAATTAGGATTTACAGGAGATGAATCTGGGGTAAAATCATATTGTGTTGTTTTATTAGAAAAAAAATAAATTATTTTTACAATGACATATTCAAGTCATAATTCAAAGTTATAATCACTGTGTAAAGAAAAAGAGATGAAAAAATTTAACAGGAGGAATAATTTTGAAAAGAATAATCGTATTAGCAGGAGCAATAACACTATTAGTAGGAACAGCAGCATTTGGAAGATCTATGGATGGAGAGAATTTAAGAAATGAGCAAACTACATCTCACCACAGAACTTATAGCAGAGGATATCACCACAATAACAATAACGGACATGGATACTGTGATAACTATGATAACTTTAGAGGAAACAAAGAGATTCAAGCAAATAGAATTGATATTTCTGAAAGAAAGTTAGAGATAAGAAGAGAGATGTTAAAAAATAATCCAGATTGGAATAAAATTGAAAAATTAAATCAAGAGATAGCTTTAAAAAGAGCAGAGAATAAGACAATGCTAATGAGAGAAAGAATGGAGCAAAATAACTATTAATAATTAGAAGAAGAGCTGAATGAAGGCTCTCTTTTTATTTTAAGCTTTATAAAGTTTCATAGATACGAAAAATATGGTATAATAAAAAAGTATAAAAAATTTAGGAAAGGAAATATAGAGATGGCATTATTACAAGTTAATGATTTATATATGGGGTTTTCAGGAGAGACACTATTTAAAAATGTAAGCTTTTCAGTAGATGAAAAAGATAAAATAGGAGTAATAGGGATAAATGGTGCTGGAAAATCAACACTTATAAAAATCTTATTGGGATTGGAGTATGATGAAGTAGATCCAATGACTAATCAAAGAGGTACAATTGCTAAAAAAGGTGGATTGAAGATAGGTTATCTTTCACAAAATCCTAAATTAAACAAAGAAAATACAATTTTTGAAGAATTGATGACAGTATTTGATAGTGTAAGACAAGATTACCATAGAATACAGGAACTGAATATTATACTAGCTGAAAATTTAGATGACTTTGATAAAACTATGGAAGAGTTGGGAAAAGTTACAGCTAGATATGAGCAAAATGAAGGTTATGCTATTGAGTATAAGGTAAAACAGATATTAAATGGTTTGAGTTTGGCAGAGGAGTTATGGAATAATAAGGTCGGAGATCTATCTGGAGGACAGATGTCTAGAGTAGCTTTGGGTAAAATTTTACTGGAAGAGCCAGAACTTTTGATATTGGACGAACCAACTAACCACTTAGATTTAAATGCTATAGAGTGGTTGGAAAAAATGTTAAAAGATTATAAAAAAGCTGTTATGGTAATATCCCATGACGTATATTTTTTAGATAATGTAGTAAATAGAGTTTTTGAATTAGAAGGGAAAACACTTAAAGCATATAATGGAAACTATACAGATTTTACTATTCAAAAGGAAGCATATATTTCAGGTGCTGTAAAGGCTTTTGATAAAGAGCAAGATAAGATTAGAAAAATGGAGGAATTCATAAGAAGATACAAAGCTGGAGTAAAATCTAAACAGGCAAGAGGAAGAGAGAAACTTCTGAATAGAATGGAAAAGATGGAAAATCCAGTGATAAGTAGAAAGAATATGAAGCTTAAGTTTGAAACAGATGTAACGAGTGTGGATTTAGTTTTAAGAATAAAAGATCTGTCTAAGTCTTTTGATGGTCATAAGATATTTTCTAATATTAACTTAGATGTATATAGAGGAGAAAGAATAGGAATAATAGGAAAAAATGGAGTTGGAAAATCAACCTTATTGAAGATTGTTAACTCTTTGGAAAATGCTTCTAGTGGAGAGTTTAAAATAGGAGATAGAGTAAAGATTGGTTACTATGACCAAAATCATCAAGGTCTAAATTTAAATAGGACTATAATTGAAGAGCTTATGTATAATTTTACTTTGAGTGAAGAGGAAGCTAGAAATATTTGTGGTGGATTTTTATTTAGTGAAGATGATGTATATAAAGAGATAAAAAGTTTGAGTGGAGGAGAGAAGGCAAGAGTTGCTTTTATGAAGCTTATGCTTGAAAAACCTAACTTTTTAATACTAGACGAGCCAACTAACCACTTGGATATATATTCAAGAGAGATATTGGTAGAGGCTTTAGAGGATTATACTGGAACTATTTTAGTAGTATCACATGATAGAAACTTTTTAGATTGTGTTGTAAATAATATATATGAGATAAAAAAAGAGGGAGCTATTATGTTTAAAGGAGATTATAATAGCTATTTACAACAGAGAGATAATGTAAAAGAGAAAGATGAAAATAAAGATAAGGCTGTATTAAGCTATGAAGAACAGAAGAAAAATAAAAATAAAATATCATCTCTAGAGAAAAAAATTGTAAAATCTGAAGAAAGATTGGAAAAGTTAGAGAGCGAGAAAGCTAAAAAAGAAGTGGAGTATAACGAAGCTGGAAAAATTAATGACTTGGATAAACTTCTGACTATTCAACAGGAGCTTGAAGATTATGATGTACAAATTATGGAAGTTATGGAAGAGTGGGAAGCTTTAGAGGAAGAATTAAAAAATTTAAAAGAATTGATATAGCTATTCTATGAAAAAGG
>JAHHSZ010000100.1 GCA_020024915.1 Fusobacterium sp.
ATTTTTCAACCTCAATTTACATAAGGGAGTATAATATGGAAAAAATATTTACTGAATACAAAGATATATTAGATAAAGCTTTTGAAGTTATGGAAAAAGCCTATGCTCCATACTCAAACTATCATGTTGGAGCTTGTGTTAAAACTAAAGATGGTAAATACCATGTTGGAGCAAATGTTGAAAATGCTTCTTATGGATTAACTAACTGTGCTGAAAGAAGTGCTCTATTCCATGTATATTCTTTAGGATATAGACAAGAAGACATTGTATCTATGGCTCTTGTCACTGGAGGTAACACTTTAGGTAGTCCTTGTGGAGCTTGTAGACAAGTTATGGTTGAACTTTTAAATAGAGACACACCTGTAGTTATTGCTAATACAAATTCACAAGCTATGGTAACTACTATTGCTGAACTTTTACCATTTTCTTTTACTAGTGATGATTTAAAATAGGAGGAATTATATGACACCACATAATAACGCAAAAATCGGAGAAATAGCAAAAAATGTATTGATGCCAGGAGACCCTTTAAGAGCTAAATTTATAGCTGAAACTTTCTTAGAGGATATAAAATTAGTTAACTCTGTAAGAAATATGCTTGCATATACAGGAAAATACAAAGGAAAAGATATCACTGTTATGGCTTCTGGAATGGGAATGCCTTCAATAGGAATTTACTCTTATGAGCTTTTCAATGTTTATGGAGTAGAGAATATTGTACGTGTTGGTTCTGCTGGAGCTTATGTTGATAAATTAGATGTTTATGATGTTGTTTTAGCTGACTCTGCTTGGAGCCAATCTACATTCGCACATACACAAAATGGATATGAAAGTGACACTACTTATCCTGATAAAGAGTTAAATGAAAAAATCATTAAAACTGCTGAAAAATTAGGTGTTCCTTTACATGTTGAAAAAATTCACTCAAGTGATGTTTTCTATACTGAACCAAATGTAGACAGCTATAAAGAACACTTTGCTAAGCACGGATGTACTTGTGTTGAGATGGAAAGTTTCGCTCTATTCCACAATGCAAAAGTATTAGGTAAAAAGGCTGCTTGTCTTTTAACTATATCTGACTCATTTACATCACACAAAGTTACAACTCCAGAGGAGAGACAAACTGCATTTACTAAAATGATGGAAATTGCTTTAGAAACATTTGTTGACTAATAAAGGAGACCAACTATGAAAAAATACAAAAGAATTTTTACTATAGTTTTAGATTCACTTGGAATTGGTGCTATGGGTGATTCTACTAAATATGGAGATATTGGTGTAGACACTCTTGGACATATTGCTAAATCTGTTCCTAGCCTTAATATTCCAAACTTACAAAAATTAGGAATTGCTAACTTACACCCTATCCAACATGTTGCAACTGTAGAAAAACCTTTGGGATATTTTGCAGCTCTTAATGAAACTAGTGTTGGAAAGGATACCATGACAGGACACTGGGAAATGATGGGACTTCATATTGAAAAACCATTCCAAACTTTTACTGATACTGGTTTCCCAAAAGAATTGATTTCTGAACTTGAAAAAAGATGTGGACGTAAAGTTGTAGGTAATAAATCTGCCAGTGGTACTGAAATTCTTGATGAATATGGAGAACATGAAATCGCTACTGGTGACATGATTGTCTATACTAGTGCTGACTCTGTTTTACAAATCTGTGGACACGAGGAGCATATGGGACTTGAAAATTTATACAAATATTGTGAAATAGCTAGAGAACTTACTATGAAAGATGAATGGAAAGTTGGTAGAATTATAGCTAGACCATATATTGGTGAAAAAAAAGGAGAGTTTAAAAGAACAAGTAACAGACATGACTATGCTTTAAAACCTTATGGACAAACTGCTCTTAATGCTCTAAAAAATGCTAATTTAGATGTTATCTCTGTTGGAAAAATCAATGATATCTTTGATGGTGAAGGAGTGACTGAGTCTCACAAATCTAAAAGCTCTGTTCATGGAATGGAACAAACTATTGAATTAGCTGATAAAGATTTTACAGGTCTTTGTTTTGTTAACCTAGTTGATTTTGATGCTCTATGGGGACACCGAAGAAATCCTCAAGGTTATGCTGAAGAGTTAGAAAAATTTGATAAAAATTTAGGAGTGCTACTTTCTAAATTAAAAGAAGATGATCTTTTAATTCTTACTGCTGACCATGGAAATGATCCTACATACACAGGAACTGACCATACAAGAGAGCAAGTTCCATTTATTGTTTATTCTCCATCTTTCAAAGAAAGTGGAAATTTAGGAGAATTTGATACTTTTGCTGTAATAGGAGCTACTATTGCTGATAATTTTGATATTCAAATGCCTAAAAATACAATTGGACACTCTGTTTTAGATAAATTTAATTAAAAGTGAGGTTTTATTATGGATAGAAATGAAATGTTAAGCACTGTTGATCATACTCTTTTAACTCAAACTGCTACTTGGACTGATATTAAACAGATCCTTGATGATGGAATTAAATATAGAGTTGCATCAGCATGTATCCCAGCTTCTTATGTTAAAGCTTGTAAAGAATATGTAGGAGACAAACTACCTATTTGTACTGTTATAGGGTTTCCTACTGGTTATTCTACAACTGCTGTTAAAATATTTGAAACAGAAGATGCTATTAAAAATGGTGCTGATGAAATAGATATGGTTATCAATATTGGTGATCTTAAAGATAAAAAGTATGATGCTATTTTAAATGAAATCAAAGCTATTCACAAAGCTTGCAATGGAAAAATTCTTAAAGTTATTATTGAAACTTGTCTTTTAACTGAAGAGGAAAAAATAAAAATGTGTGAGATAGTTACTGAATCAGGAGCTGAATATATTAAAACTTCTACTGGTTTCTCTACTGGTGGAGCTACTTTTGATGATGTAATCCTTATGAAAAAACATATTGGAAAAGATGTCAAAATAAAAGCAGCTGGTGGAATTTCATCTCTTGATGATGCAACTAAATTTATTGAATTAGGTGCTGATAGACTTGGTACTAGTAGAATTGTTAAGCTTATAAAAGGTGAAAAT
>JAHHSZ010000101.1 GCA_020024915.1 Fusobacterium sp.
TGCCTGGATGGCGGAACAGGTAGACGCACAGGACTTAAAATCCTGTGGTATTTAGTTACCGTGCCGGTTCGATTCCGGCTCTAGGCACCATTTTGTAGATTAGCACATCTTTTAGATGTGCTTTTTTTATAACTAAAATTAGAAAGAGGTTGAGATGCGAGTATTTAAGATAGACATTATATTATTGATGATGTTATCTACTGTATAATAAATGAGTTTAAACTTTATTTGGAAAAGGATTAGACAGAGATTTTAAAAGAGATAGAGCATTATGATTATCTGTTGATAAACAAATAGAGGTAATAAACAACGGGAAATCTCTTGGAGTTGGTATTGCCGCAAGAATAGATGGAGATGGAAAGTTCTCTGTTAATATAGCTGGAGAGAGTTTAAAGTTTGATATGAGAGAGATACATATAAAAAATAAAGAGGTGCTAATGGATAGAAATAGAGTAGTTATAGGTATGAGTGGTGGAATAGATTCCTCAGTATCTGTACATTTATTGTTACAGGAGGGATATGAGGTTATTGGGGTAACACTTAATCATAAAAAAGAGGATTCTTTGAAATATGAGATTCAAACAGCACAAAAAGTTGCTGAATTTTTTAATATAAAGCATAGAGTTGTAGATATAGAAGAGATTTTTCAAAAAGAGGTAATAGATGATTTTTTAAGAGGTTATTCTAGTGGGATGACCCCCTCACCTTGTGTTATATGTGATGAGAGAGTAAAGATGAAGATACTCTTTGATATAGCAGAAGAAGAGGGAGCTTACTACATAGCTACAGGTCACTATTGTTCAATAGAGTTTAATGATGAGTATAGAAGAGTACTATTAAAAAGAGCTGAGGATGTAAAAAAAGATCAAAGCTATATGTTGTACAGAATTACAGAAGAGAAGTTAAAGAGACTCCTATTCCCTCTGTTTAAATACACAAAAAGTGAGATAAGGGAGATTGGTAAAAGTATAAATTTAGAGATACATGATAAAAAGGATAGTCAAGGAATTTGTTTTGCTAAGGCTGGGTATATAGATTTTTTAAGAGCTAATTTGAAAGATGAGATAAAAAAGGGAGATTTTGTAGATAGTAGTGGTAAGAAGATGGGAGAACATCAAGGTTATCAACTCTATACAATTGGTCAGAGAAGAGGCTTAGATCTAAAATTACCAAGAGCCTATTTTATCACCCAGATAATACCAGAGAGAAATGAGATTGTTTTAGGTGAGTATGAGGAACTAGCCAAGAAGAAAGTTGAGCTAGTGGAGTGTAAATTTGCCATTCCACTAGGAGAGTTAGTTGGAAAAGAGTTAATAGGTAGACCAAGATTTTCAAGTATAGGGGCTTTGGGAATGATAGTACAAGAGGAAGATAAAGTGTATTTTGAATATAATGTAGATAATGTACAAAATGCCCCTGGTCAGCATCTAGTTATTTATTCTGGAGATTTTGTATTAGGTGGTGGAATGATAAAATATTAAAAAAATTTTTTCAAAAAAATATCTTGAGAAAATAATGTACTGTAATAGTTATTTGCTACAAAAATAATACACAAAATCCTTTACTTATTTTATGAAAAGGAATATAATGAGAATGTAAGGAAAAAAATCTAACTGGAGGAATGAAAATGGCAGATGTATATGAGAGAGCACTAGAGCTACATGAACAAAATAAAGGTAAATTATCAGTAGTTTCTAAAGTTAAAGTAGAAAATAGAGAGGATTTGAGCTTAGCATACTCTCCAGGAGTAGCAGAACCTTGTAGAAAAATAGCAGCAAATAAAGGGGATGTATATAAATATACAGGAAAAGGAAATTTAGTAGCAGTGGTTACAGATGGAACTGCTGTATTAGGATTGGGAGATATTGGACCAGAAGCTGCACTTCCTGTAATGGAGGGAAAATGTGTGCTATTTAAAGAGTTTGGAGATGTTGATGCTGTTCCAATTTGTTTAAATACTAAAGATCCTGAGGAGATAATAAGAACAGTTAAACTAATAGCACCAGGTTTAGGAGGAGTAAACTTAGAGGATATTTCTGCACCAAGATGTATTGAGATAGAGACAAGATTAAAAGCTGAATTAGATATACCTGTATTCCATGATGACCAACATGGAACAGCTATAGTTGTTGCAGCTGGAATTATAAATGCCTTAAAAGTTGTAAACAAAAAGATCGAGGATATAAAAGTTGTTGTAAATGGAGCTGGAGCAGCTGGAAGCTCTATAATAAAATTAATAAAAAAATTAGGTGCAAAAGAGATAATGGCTGTAGATAAAGTTGGAGTTTTAAGAAGAAGTGAAAAAGATAAGTATGACTTCTCTAAAAAAGAGTTGGCTGAGATTACAAACTCACAAGATATAAGTGGTGGACTTGCAGAAGCAATAGCAGGTGCAGATGTATTTGTAGGAGTATCAGCTCCAAATGTATTGACAAAAGATATGGTGAGAACTATGAATAGAGAAGCTATCGTTTTTGCTATGGCAAACCCTACACCAGAAATTATGCCAGAGGATGCTTTAGAGGCTGGAGCAGCAATAGTGGGAACAGGAAGATCTGACTATCCAAACCAAATCAATAACGTTTTAGTATTCCCTGGATTATTTAAAGGTGCATTGAGAGCAAAATCTAAAAAAATAACTGAAGAGATGAAAATAGCTGCAGCTAAAGGTTTAGCATCATTGATAAAAGATGAGGAATTAGAGAAAAACTATATTATTCCAGATCCTTTTGATAAAAGAGTTTCAGAAGCTGTTGCGAGTGCAGTAGAAAAACTAGCAAAAGAGCAAGGAATTTGTAGAGAGTAAAAAAT
>JAHHSZ010000102.1 GCA_020024915.1 Fusobacterium sp.
CGGCTGTTAACCGCAGTGTCAATGGTTCGAGTCCATTAGGAAGCGCCATTTTTTTATTTTTTGGAAATGTTTTTACCTTGACAAAAAATTGAAAATGTGATATACTACTAAAGTTAATTCGATATTCCGCTTTAATAGCAAAAAATTAAATGAATATCTTTAGGAGGAGAATAAATGAAAGAAAAATTAATTCAATTGGTAGAGCAAAGTTACTTAAGAAATGATATTCCTGAGTTCAAAGCTGGAGATACTATTGCAGTGTACTACAAAGTTGTAGAAGGAAATAAAGAAAGAGTTCAATTATTCGAAGGAGTAGTTATCAGAGTTAATGGTGGAGGAATTGCAAAAACTTTCACAGTAAGAAAAGTAACTGCTGGAATAGGAGTAGAAAGAATTATTCCTGTAAACTCACCTATGATCGACAAGATCCAAGTGTTAAAAATTGGAAGAGTAAGAAGATCTAAACTTTATTATTTAAGAGGACTTTCTGGTAAAAAAGCTAGAATTAAAGAAATTAGAAAATAGTAAGATTATGTTAAGAGATGGTGCAAGCCATCTCTTTTTCTATTTTATGCTTGCTTACTGGGAAAATATATTATAGAATAGAAGTAATATATTACTACAATGGGAGGAAAGTATGGAAAAAATTTATTATGAAAAATTAGAAGAAAATTTTATAGAGTTTTTAAGAAATTTAGATAGATTGATAACTATTCCCAGTTATTATCAAGAGGATAAGAGTATCTATCCTTTTGGAGAAAATATTCAAAAAGTTTTAGAAGAGATGTTGAACATCTGTAAAGAGTTGGGATTTAAAACTTATATTGATCCAGAGGGGTATTATGGTTATGCTGAAGTAGGTAAAGGAGATAAATTAGTAGGAGTTTTAGGACATCTAGATGTTGTACCACCTGGAAATTTAGAAAAATGGGATAATCCACCATTTTCACCTGTTATAAAAGATGGTAAGTATTATGGAAGAGGATCACAAGATGATAAGGGACCTACATTAGCTGCAATTTATGCACTTAAAACTCTTTTAGATTCAGGACTAAAATTAAATTATAGAGTTAGATTTATCTTTGGAACAGATGAAGAGAATCTATGGAGAGATATGCCTAAATACATTGAAAAAGAGGAGATGCCTACAATAGGATTTACTCCAGACTCAAAATTCCCTTTAATATACTCTGAAAAAGGTTTATTACAATGTAAACTTGTAGGAAAAAATGAGAGTGGAATGATATTTAAGGGTGGAGATGCCTTTAACTCTGTACCTTCAAGTATGATTGTTCCTAAAGATGAGGAGTTAAAAAGAGTTTTAACAGAGTTAAATTATGAATTCGAAGAGAAAGAGAATGATATTGAGATAATTGGAAAGAGTGTACATGCTCAAGTTGCAGAAACAGGAATAAATGCAATAAACAGATATATGCATGCCCTAACTCTATTAGGAAAAGAGAGTAAATCAGGTAAATTTATCTCTGAAAATCTAATAGGATTTGATTTTGCAGAGCCTATTTTTGGTTTAATAAAAGATGAACATTCTGGAGAGTTAAAATTTAATGTTGGAAAGATAGAGTTCACTGAAAATGAAGAGATTTTAGGAATAGATATGAGAATACCAGTTACTTATGATAAGGAAGATATAGTAAAGACACTTTCTAAAAAAGCAAAAGAGTATGGTTTTGAGTATAGACAGCATGATTACTTAAAGTCTATATATGTTCCCTTAGATTCAGAGTTAATAACAACTTTAATGAGTGCCTATCAAGAGGTAA
Source organism: Fusobacterium sp. (assembly GCA_020024915.1). Taxonomy (GTDB): domain Bacteria; phylum Fusobacteriota; class Fusobacteriia; order Fusobacteriales; family Fusobacteriaceae; genus Fusobacterium_A. The sequence goes on from JAHHSZ010000102.1 coordinate 1,782, forward strand.
CTGGGGATATGGAATCTCAACCTGTAGCAAGTGGTGGAGCTACTTATGCAAGAGCTATGGAGAATTGTGTAGCTTTTGGTTGTGTTTTACCTAATCGTCCTAAAACTGAGCATCAACCTAATGAGTACATTGTTTTAGATGATATGAAACAGGCTATGAAAATTTATATAAAAGCTTTTGAAAAATTTAATAGGTAGAGAAGAGAGCAAGTGTGTTAAGCAATACTTGCTTTTTCTCCTTTAAAAGGCAACTATTTTCAAAGGATACCTCTACTTTTTTCTAACAAGTTGCAAGAAAATAGATAAAAAAGATATATATTTAATTGGGAAAGATTTTTTAATATAATTTTTTAAAATTTTATGCTAAAATATAAAAAGCAACAAATTTATAAAATTGAAGATATGGAGAGAAAAATGGAAAAGAGTAAATTAATAATCAATGGAATTTTTTACCTAATTGTAACTATCATGTTTATAATACTTTATATTAAAGAAAAGCAAATTGGTTCTTTCATAAAAAAACATAGAGATCAATTTTCTGATAGATTAATAAAAAAGATGAATCTAGAAAATAAAAACTTAGGAAGATTTATAAAAAAAGCAATAGGGTTTACTGAAAGTATTGGAACAGCCTTAATTTTAGTTGTTATAATTCAAAAAATATATTTAGGAAATTTTTTAGT
>JAHHSZ010000103.1 GCA_020024915.1 Fusobacterium sp.
ATATAAGGATTGCTCTTCCTGCTTTCCTCCAGTTGTAGTATTCAGCTAAACTTGTGAATAATACATCAGTAGATGAGTTGAGAGCTGTTTCACAAGAATCTTGTATAACACCAATAATAAATCCAACTCCAACTACCTGCATAGCTATTTCATTTGGGATTCCAAATAAGCTACAAGCTAGAGGGATAAGTAGTAAAGATCCACCAGCTACTCCAGAAGCACCACAGGCACTGATTGCAGACAAGATACTTAAAAGTATAGCTGAGAATATATCTATCTGTATACCCAAAGTATGTGCAGCACTTAGAGCAAATATAGAGATTGTAATAGCAGCTCCACCCATATTGATAGTAGCACCAAGTGGAATAGATACAGAGTAAACATCTTTATCCAATCCAAGCTCTTCACAAAGACTCATATTAACAGGGATGTTTGCAGCAGAGCTTCTAGTGAAGAAAGCAGTCATTCCACTATACTTCAAACACTTTATTATTAGAGGGAAGGGATTTTGTCTAATCATAACCCAAGCTATAACAGGATTTACTACAAAAGTTACAAAAGCCATAGCTCCCAATAGTAGAAGTATCAATTTACCATATATTAACAGACTAGAAAATCCATTAGTACGCATAGAGTTAAATATAAGTCCCATTATACCAAATGGAGCAAATTCAATAACAGTTTTTACAACTTTTAAAATCGCTTCAGATACGTCAACAACAGCTTGCTTTGTACTCTCTTTTCCACTCTTTAAAAATATTCCAAATAGTATACTCCAGAACAGTATTCCTATGTAGTTTCCTCTCAAAATAGCATTTAGAGGATTATCCACAAGATTCATTAAAAGTGATTTTAAAACTCCATATATATTTTCAGGAGGCACTATACTACTCTCACTAGTTTTTAGTATAAGCTCTACTGGAAATAAGAAACTAGCAACCACAGCAACTATAGAAGCTAAAAGTGTTCCAAGCAAATATAAGAAAACTATAGATTTCATATTACTCTTCTGTCCCTCTTTATGCTGAATTACAGCAGCTACAACCAAGAAAAAAACTAGAATAGGAGCAACAGCCTTCAATGCTCCTACAAATATATCTCCCAAAATAATTATACCACTAGCTTTATTTGGAGCTACAGTAACTAGGATTATACCTATGAGTATACCTACTATAACTCTTTTAATTAAACTAATCTCTATCCACTTGTTATAAATTTCTTTCATTATTCTCACTCCCTGTGTCTTTAAAATAAAAACAATTGTTTCTGTATAGAAAACAATATACCATAAATAATATTTAAATGCAAGTATTTTTTTATTTTTTAGTGGACAAACTTTAGGTTAAAGGATATACTCTAATTAGTAATGATGAAGTTGGAGGTATTATGGTAGGAAAATATTTAATAGTTGATAAAAGCATAGTTCCAGAGTATTTTGAGAAAGTAATAGAGGTAAGAAATCTATTGAGAGATGGAAAGTATCAGAATGTGAGTGAGGCTGTAAAAGTAGTTGGTATAAGTAGAAGTACTTACTATAAGTATAAAGATTATGTATTTTTACCTTCAGATGGGAATGTGGGAAGAAAGGCTTTGATCTCAATTATGGTTGAGGATAAAAAGGGAGCTTTGTCAGAGATATTGAATTTTCTATACTCTATGGAGTGTAATATCATAACTATCAACCAGAATATACCTATCAATGATATAGCTTCTGTGATAATATCATTGGATATTTCAGATATAAAACTGGCTATTGAAGATATTTTAATAAAACTAAAAGATGTGAAGTATGTAGTAGCTTCAAGATTAATAGCTTTGGAATAAGTAAAGTGGAAAGAGAGATGTGTAGTATCTCTCTTTCTATTCATATAGTTTTTTATAAAAAACTATAGTATAATTAAAATATAGTAATACGATAATATGGGAATACTATTAGAAATTAAAGAGGGGGAGAAATATGTCTAAAACAATGAGTTTGAAATTGGAAGAGGATTTATATTTAGATATTAAAAAAGTAGCTGAAATATTTAATATATCTTGTTCTGAGTTTATTAGAAATGCTATAAAAAAAGAGCTTGATATAAAAAAATCTGATTTTATGGTTAGAATGTCTAGTGTTCCTTATTGTGATGAAGAAGAGGAAAGAGAGTTAGTAGAACTTCTAAATGAGCTTAATGATGATGATTTAAAAATTGTTAAAAAGGAAACTATTAAATTATGATAAAGATTACAACAAAAAGGCTAAAAAGCCCCTTATTTTAGCCATGGGGATGAATAGCCTATTTTTTCTCTTTTCAAATATTAATTAGTTGTTGAATAAACTAATATAATGTAATATAATATTTATGAGGTGAGAAATATGACTGA
>JAHHSZ010000011.1 GCA_020024915.1 Fusobacterium sp.
AATGGATAAGATAATCATGCATTATGACATGGACTGTTTTTATGCTTCGATAGAGATCAGAGATAATCCAAAATATAGAGGACTTTCATTAGTAGTAGGTGGTGGTGTAGTTACAACAGCTAGTTATGAAGCTAGGAAATATGGTATACATTCTGCTATGAGTGTCTTTGAAGCTAAAAAGCTCTGTCCTAATTTGCTAGTAATACCTGTTGATAAAGATAAATATATAAAGATTTCACAGCAAATTCAGAGATTAGTCTTAAAAATTACAGAAAAAGTGGAGTTTATAGCCTTAGATGAAGGTTATGTAGATATAACAGATATAGCAAAAAAGTATGATTCTTTGGATAAGTTTGCTAAAAAATTTCAAGAGAGAATAAAGCATCATACCAATTTAACTTGTTCTGTGGGAATAGGAATAAATAAATTGAGTGCTAAAATTGGAAGTGGAATAAATAAACCTGGAGGAAGATATATATTCAACTCACAGATGGAGTTTGCAAATTATATTAGATCAAAGGATATTAAGATAATTCAAGGGGTAGGGAAAAAATTAAGAGAGTTACTAAATAAAGATGGAATATATAAAGTGAAAGATCTATTGCCCTATACATTTCAGGAGTTGACAAATAGGTATGGAAAATCCAGAGGGGAACTTTTATATCTCTCTTGTAGAGGAATAGATTACAGTGAAATTGAATATAAAAAAGAGATACATTCCATTGGAAATGAAAATACCTATAGATATCCACTTGATTCAAATGGAAATATTCAAAAGGAGTTAAATGATATATTTGAATATTCCTATAAAAGATTATTAAAAAAAGAGCTAATAAGTAAAACAATAATATTGAAAATAAAATATATTGACGGAAGTTTAATAACTCGGTCAAAGACATTATCAAGACCAACTGATGAGAAAATAATACTTCTTGAAAATTTAGAATTATTATTGGAAGAGATAGAGGATAAACCTATAAAATTATTAGGAATATCATTTGGGAATTTAATAAAAAAATCTATTAGGCAATTAAGCTTTTTTTAGGTATAATAGTAGGAAGAGGTATATAATAATTATGGAGCAAAAGGAGAGATAGCTATGGGAATATTAAGATTAATGGTGTTTATAGGAATATTTTTTGGAATAACTTATGGTATTGAGATTGTTTTACCACCATTTGGAAAATTATTCTATACTAATCCGTTGGATATAATAGGGTCAGTAGCTCAAGGAATATCTTATGGGATGAATATAGCACCAAAATATGCCTTTGGACTAACAGTTTTTTTAATAGGATTTCCTCCTCTAATTATAAGTATTCAGATTGGGAAAAAATTAAAAAAGAGTGGGAAATATAGATTTTAAAGTATTTTAAGGAGAAAATTAATGGAGTGGAAAGAGTATGATATTCAAGATAAAAGGATTATTGAAGAGTATCTAAAAGGAAAATTTAATATAAGTGATTATAATTTTACAAATCAATACCTATGGAGCATAGGAGAAGAGAGTAAATATAGGATAAAGAATAATGTTTTGATAGTTAAAGGAGTTTTTGCAGAAGAGGAGTATTATTATATGCCTGTTCCTAAAGATAAAACAGATGAGAATTTGAAGGCTTTATTTGAGATAATAAGGGATATTATCCAAAATGGTAATAGAATAATTCTTGTTCCAGAGGAGTGGAAAAAAATCTTTGAAGGAGACTTTATTCTTGAAGAGAGAAGAGAGAGCTTTGATTATATCTATAACTCTAAAGATTTAGGGATGTTAAAAGGAAGAAGATATTCTAAAAAAAAGAATAAAATAAACAATTTTACTAAAACATACAATTATACTTATGAAAGAATAACTGAAGATAATATTGATGAAGTAATTGAGTTTCAAAAAAATTGGTGTTTGAAAAGGGAGTGTGATACTATTCCTATACTAAAAAATGAAAACCTTGGAATAATGAATCTTTTGAATCATTATAAGGAGATGGATTACATAGGGGCTATGATAAAGATAGAGAATAAAGTTATAGCTTATTCATTGGGAGAGATCCTAAATGATGACTATGGAGTAATTCATATTGAGAAAGGATTGAATGAATATATAGGAAGCTATCAATTAATAAATCATCTATTTGCACGAAATGAATTTTCTAATTGTAAATATATTAATAGGGAAGATGACTTTGGTGACGAAGGATTGAGAGAAGCAAAAGAATCTTATCATCCAGCTTTATTGTTAAAAAAATATGAGATAGTTGGATTAAAATAAAGGAGTGAGAGAGATGACAACAAAGATTTTAAAATCAATGTCAATAGGATTAATATTAATGTTTCAATTAGCTTGTAATGGAAAAAATGTGGATAATAATTTAAAGGTTAACTCATTAGATTATAGAAGTGAAGAGAATACAGTTGCTAAATATGAGTTAAAAATACCACAAATTGAAAATGAAAAGAGTGAGGATATAACTTACTTCAATGCTACAATGAAAGAGGAAATGAGATATATATTAGAAAATCTTTCAACTGATGAAAATGATGGTAAAATACAAGATGCCTATGTTAATTTTGAGGAGTACAAAAATAATTTTGGTGTTCTATCAATAACGGTATTATCAAATGTGTATACAGGAGGAGCACATTCTACAAATAATTTTGAAAGTTACAATATCAATCTAAAAGATAATAGTATTTTAACTTTTGATAAATTATTTACAGAAGAGGCTAAAGATTATTTTAATATGAAAATAAACGATATGATAAAAAATAAAGATAAAGTTTTAAACACTAATGGTAATGAAGTGATGTTTTTTGATAACTGTGAAGCTAATATAGCTAATGCTGTAGTATATTTTGAAGGAGATAATGTTGTATTTGTATTCCATGAGTATGATTTATCACCATATTCAAGTGGTATGCCTGTATTTAAATTCGATAAAAAAGATGTAAAAAAATATCTAAATATCTAGTCTTAGTAAAAAAAGTTGATTTATATATACAAAAAGTGATATAATATTCTGTATTATATATTTAAACATAGGAGAAGTAGTATGGAAATGAAAGATATCATTGCAAAAGTCAATTATTTTTCTAAAATAGCTAAGGAAAGAGAGTTGACTGAAGCAGAAAAAGAAGAGAGACAAAAATATAGACAACTTTACTTAGAGCAGTTCAAAGCTCAAGTTAGAGGTCATCTAGACAATATAAAGATCGTAGATGGAGAAATTGAAAATAAAGGAAAAATTAAGATAATATAGTTTATGGGGGCATATACAATGGAAAAAGTTACAGTAAAATCTCTATTTAGAGAAACAGAAAAATACCTGGACAAAGAAGTAGTAGTAACAGGTTGGATAAAAAAGATAAGAGATCAAAAAAACTTTGGTTTTATTGAAATAAATGATGGATCGTTTTTTAAGGGAGTTCAAATTGTATTTGATACAAGATTGGCAAACTTTGAAGAGATTTCTCGTCTATCAATAATCTCTACAATAGAGGTAAAAGGAAAATTAGTAAAATCACAAGGTGCTGGACAAGCTTTTGAAATAGTAGCAGAAGAGATAAATGTATTTCAAAAGGCTGACTTAGATTATCCTTTACAAAATAAAAGACATACTTTCGAGTATTTAAGAACAAAAGCACACTTAAGACCAAGGACAAATACTTTTGCAGCAGTATTCAGAGTAAGATCTGTAGTTGCTTATGCAATACATAAGTTTTTCCAAGAGAACGGATTTGTATATGTACATACTCCAATCATAACAGGATCTGATTGTGAAGGAGCAGGAGAGATGTTTAGAGTAACAACTCTAGATATGAACAATCTCCCTAAAAAAGAAGATGGTAGCATAGATAATAGTAAAGATTTCTTTGGTAAAGAGACTAACTTAACAGTAAGTGGACAATTAAGTGGAGAGACTTTCTGTTCAGCTTTTAGAAACATATATACATTTGGACCTACATTTAGAGCAGAGAATTCTAATACAGCTAGACATGCTTCTGAATTCTGGATGATAGAGCCTGAAATTGCTTTTGCTGATTTAGAAGCAAATATGGAGTTAGCAGAATCAATGGTAAAATATATTATTAAATTCGTAATGGAGCAATGTCCAGAAGAGATGGAGTTTTTCAATAACTTCATAGAAAAAGGACTATTTGATAAGCTAAACAATGTATTAAATAATGATTTTGGAAAACTTACATATACAGAAGCTATAGACATACTATTAAAATCAGGTAAGAAATTTGATTACCCAGTTGAGTGGGGGATTGATTTACAAAGTGAGCATGAGAGATTTTTAGCTGAAGAGTATTTCAAAAAACCTGTGTTCTTAACTGATTATCCAAAAGATATTAAGGCTTTCTATATGAAACTTAATCCAGATGGGAAAACAGTTAGGGCTATGGACCTTTTAGCTCCGGGAATTGGAGAGATAATTGGTGGTTCTCAAAGAGAGGATAGTTTAGAGATATTAGAAAATAGAATAGTGGAGTTAGGAATGAGACCAGAAGATTATGAATTTTACTTAGACTTAAGAAGATTTGGAAGCTTCCCACACTCTGGATATGGACTAGGATTTGAAAGAATAATAATGTACATTACAGGAATGACAAATATTCGTGACGTAATTCCTTTCCCTAGAACACCAAATAATGCAGAATTTTAATTAAGAGGAATTTATGATAAAATTTTTTATAATCTTAGTAGGATTGGGGTTACTATTTTATGTAGCAACCTACCCCTATGCATTTAAACTTTCAAGGAAGATATGTAAAGTATTGTCCTTTGAAGAGGTAAACTATATAGAGAATCAAGATTTTGACTATAGTAGAATATCTTCAGAAGATTTGAAAAAAAGATTGATTATGGAGAGGAAAATCTTAAAAAATGAACATATAACTGAGGAATTAGAATATGTAGTGATAAAAAATTCAGATGAAGAGAGAGATAATCTTCCATGTTTGATTTTGCTTCACGGACTCGGAGATTCTTCAGATGATTGGTTAGAGAGAGGAAGAATAAGAGAGAATTACCTTACTCTTTTAAGTCAAGAAAAGATAGATAGATTGAATATTGTACTTATAAACTCTGGTAATAATGGGAAATCTTGGTATACAAACTTTTATAAAGATAGACATAATAGATATGAAGAATGTCTAGTAAAGGGATTGTTAAGTGAACTAAAAAAAGAGTTTCCAAAATCTCAATTTGGAATAGCAGGATTTTCAATGGGAGGATATGGGGCTTTTAAATTAGGACTTAAGAATCTGGATACATTTAAGGTAATTGGAAGTTTTTCAGGAGCTACAAGTATAGTGAGAATGAGTGTTAATAGAAGGGTTATTAGAATTTTTAATTTCTTATACATACCTAAACAACTTTTTACAAATGAAGATAAATTACATTTTCTAAGAGTTTTTGGTTCTTGGGGATATAAGATTTTAAAAGAAGATCCTTATACACTGACGAAAAGATTACCTGAATCAAAATACAGAAATAGATATTTTTATCTAAGTGTAGGAGAAAAGGATATAGAGACACATCTGATGTTACAACAGTGGTTAGACACTGTTAGAAGAATGAAAAAACACAAGTATAACTTTATAGGTTATCTTTGTAAAAATGAGACTCACACTTGGGAGTATGTAGCAAGAGATTTAAAAAATTTTTTAATATATTTTAATGAAAAGATAAAATTATAGAGTTAGGGGCTGTTACAAATTGCAGCCCCTTTTAATAAGGAGTTAAAATGAAAAAAATTATAAAAGAAATCATAGTGGTAGAGGGAAGAGATGATATCTCTGCTGTAAAAGCAGCTGTTGATGCTGAGATAATTCAAGTAAATGGTTTTGCTGTGAGAAAAAAAGGCACTATTGAAAGAATACAGGTAGCTGAAAAAAATAGAGGAATAATAATATTAACAGATCCAGACTATGCTGGAAATGAAATTAGAAAATATATACACAAATTTTTTCCAGAAGCAAAAGATGCTTATATAAGAAGAAGTGAAGGAACAAAAGATGGAGATGTAGGAGTTGAAAATGCATTACCAGAAGCTATTATTAAAGCTCTTGAAAAGGCAAGATGTACTGTAGCTGAGGAGTTACAGGAGAACTTTACTGTGGAGTATCTAATGGAGTGTGGACTAATTGGGGGTGCAACTTCTAGTGAGAGAAGAGAGAAAGTTGGTGGAAAATTAGGTATAGGGTACTCAAATGGAAAACAATTTCTTTCAAAATTAAATAGATATGGAATAAGTAGAGAGGAATTTGAAGAGGCTTTAAAAGAGATTTAAATAAACAAGTTGTTTATAAATTGAATTTGAATTTGAATATAAAAAGAAAAAAATATTTATATTGAATAAATAGTTCTAAAAAAGTAGTTGAATTATTGTGAAATATGTGTTATATTAAAGGCAAACAATAATAAATAAAAACTCATATATCCCTGTAATATGGTCAGGAGTTTCTACGGGTTGCCATTAGAATAACCCGCTATGAGTTGAAATTGTAAAATTCTTTTGTGATATTTTTAAATGTCAATTTTTTGCTATTTCACTTCTAGATATATTCAGATAGATGAGAATAAAATTTTTAGGAGGAAAAAGTGAGAAATAGATCGCCTTATCACTTAGATGGAGTTCCATCATTAAAAGAAGCTATACCATTAGGATTACAACATGTATTAGCCATGTTTGTAAGTAATATCACACCATTAATAATAGTAGCTGGAGCTCTAAAACTACCATCTGAAACAAAAACTTTTCTAATTCAATGTACAATGTTTGTAGCTGGAGTAAATACTATGATACAAGCATATACTGTTGGACCTATCGGAGCCAAATTACCTATCGTTGTTGGTACAAGTTTTGCTTTTGTACCTGTTGCACTTTCAATTGGATTACAATATGGATATGAAGCTATATTAGGAGCTGCCTTAGTAGGTGGAATTTTCGAGGCATTTATAGGATTAATCATAAAGAAAATAAGAAGATATTTTCCACCAGTTGTAACTGGAGTTATTGTTTTATCTATCGGATTGTCATTGTTACCAGTTGGTGTGTCAAATTTTGCTGGAGGAGTAGGAGCAGCAGATTTTGGTTCATTTTCAAATTTAACTTTAGGAATGATTGTTTTAATTACAGTTATCTATTTTAAACAGTTTACAAAAGGAATCACAAGTACAGGATCTATGTTCATAGGTACAGTAGTTGGATTTATAGTGGCTATATTTATGGGAAAAGTAGATTTATCAAGCATAACTACAACTGGATATTTCAATATTCCAAGACCATTTACATATGGATTGACTTTCCATTTAGATGCTTGTTTGGCAATGATAATGATGTATATAGTATCAGCTGTTGAAACAGTGGGAGATATGTCAGGAGTTACTATGGGTGGTGCTAATAGAGAGTTGACAGATAGAGAATTATCTGGAGGAATATTAGCTGATGGAATAGGAAGTTGTATAGCAGCTGGATTTTCAATATTACCAACTACATCATTCAGTCAAAATACAGGGCTTGTAACAATGACAGGAGTTATGAGTAGATTTGTCGTGGGAGTAGGAGCAGCATTCTTAATTTTAGGAGCTTTTATTCCAAAAGTGGGAGCAATACTTTCAATAGTTCCACCAAGTGTAATTGGAGGAAGTTTGGTAATGGTATTTGCTATGATCTCAATATCTGGAATTAACCTTATAACTAAGGAACCACTAAAAGGAAGAAATGCTTTAATACTTTCAGTTTCTTTAGGATTGGGTTATGGCTTGGGAAATGTTCCTGCAGCATTAAATAATTTTCCAGAAAGTATAAAACTTATATTTGGTGGGTCTGGAATAGTTGTTTCAGGATCTATAGCAGTAATATTAAACTTAATACTACCTTTAGATGAAGAGTTAGATAATAAAAGAGTAGAAGAAAACAAAATAAAAGCATAAATTTATTAGTTATTAGGAGGTTAGTTTTGTTTAGCTTTAAAAATTATATAGCTGTAACTTCTTTAGAAGAAGCTTATGAGGAACTATTAAAAAATAAAAAAAATATTATATTGGGAGGGACCTCTTATTTAAGAATGGGGAATATAGCCTATAATACAGCTATTGATCTATCTAATCTTGAATTGGACTATATAAAAGAGAGTGAAACTTGTATTCATATAGGAGCAATGGCAAGTTTTAGAGATTTAGAGGTAAATGAAATTACTCAACAACTATTTGATGGAGTGTTGGATAGATGTGTGAGAGGAATATTGGGAGTACAGTTTAGAAGTAATGTTAGAGTAGGAGCTACTGTATTTTCTAAATATGGATTTTCAGATTTGATTCCAACTTTATTAGCAATGGATTCCACTGTTGTTCTATACAAAGGTGGAGAAATTTCTTTGGAAGAGTATTTGAAAGAGGAGAGTCTAAGAAAAGATATTTTGGTAGAGATCAAGATAAAAAAAGAGGGAAGAGGATCTTTTCAAAGTATTAGGAAGAGTAAGACAGATTATGCTATAACAAATACTTGTGTAACTAAGATTGATGATAAGATAAGAGTAGCTATTGGAGTAAGACCTGGAAAGGCTGTATTATCTTATAGAGCTATGGAGATTTTAAATAGTAATGAGAGAACAAAAGAGATAATAGATAGAGCTTGTGAAGCTATGAATGAAGAGATTAATTTTGGAAGTAATATGAGAGGAACAGCTGAATATAGAAAAGCTGTTTCTAAAAATCTTGTAAAAAGAGCAATTCAGGAGGTATTATAATGATATTAACACTTAATGTGAATGGAAGAAAGAGAGAGATCTCAATATCTCCTGATGAATATTTACTTGATGTATTGAGAAAATTGGGTTATCTAAGTGTAAAGAGAGGTTGTGATACAGGCTCTTGTGGTCTATGTACAGTTCTTGTAGAGGATAGACCTATACTCTCTTGTAGTACTCTAGCAGTGAGGGTTCAAGGGAAAAAAATAACAACTATTGAGGGGTGTCAAGAAGAGGCAAAAAGGTTTGCAGAATTTATGGCAGCAGAGGGAGCAGAGCAATGTGGATATTGTGCACCGGGATTTACATTGACAGTATTAGCTCTTATGAAAGAGGATGAAAATCCAACAGATGAGGAGATTTTACACTATTTAAATGGAAACCTATGTAGATGTAGTGGCTATATATCTCAACTTAGAGCTATTAAAAACTTTATGGAGGCAGAGAAAAGATAATGAGATTTGTAAATAAAGAGATGAAAAAAATAGATGGAATAGGTCTTATTACAGGAAAGCCATTCTATACTGAAGATCTAGTTGCAAACCAAGAGTATCTGATAGTAAAGCTTTTAAGATCTCCTCATGCCTATGCTAAGATAAAGAGCATAGATACAACAATAGCTTTGAAAGTTCCAGGAGTAGAGGGAATTTATACATATAAAGATGTACCACAAACTATGTTTACATTAGCAGGACAATCTTATCCAGAGCCATCTCCATACGATAGAAAAATTTTAGATGAATATGTGAGATATGTGGGAGATCCTGTAGCTATAGTAGCAGCAGTTGATGAAGAATCAGCTGAAAAAGCTATGAAACTTATAAAAGTTGAGTATGAAGTTTTAGAGGCTGTAGTAGACTATGAAAAAGCTTTAGATTCACATATTTTAGTACATCGAGATAGAGCACACATAAACTATGACACCATAGGTTATGACAATAAGAGAAACCTAGCTTCCTCTTATTTACAAGAAAAAGGAGATGTGGAGAAAGGATTTTCAGAAAGTGAAGTAATAATTGAAAATACTTACTATACACAACCTCAAATTCATGCAATGATGGAAACATATAGATCAGCTTCATATTTTGATGTATATGGAAGATTGACAGTGATCTCTTCTACACAGATACCTTTTCATGTTAGAAGACATCTAGCTAGAGCCTTGGATTATCCAAGTAGTAAGATAAGAGTTATTAAACCAAAGTTAGGTGGAGGTTTTGGAGGGAAGCAGACTTCTGTATGTGAAATATATACAGCTTTTGTAACATTAAAAACTGGAAAGCCAACTAAGATCATATATACAAGAAAAGAGACACAGGCTTATTCAAATACTAGACATGGAATGAGATTAACAGTAAAAATTGGATCAGATAGAGAGGGAAATATAAAGGCTATAGATATAAAAGTACTATCAAATACAGGAGCTTATGGAGAACATGCTCCAACAGTTACCTCTCTAGTGGTGTATAAAACATTCCCCTTATATGAGAAAGTACCGATGAGATGTAAGGCTGATATAGTTTATTCAAATACTATGGTTGGAGGAGCATTCAGAGGATATGGAGCTACTCAGGGTACATTTGCTGTGGAGTCAGCTATAAATGAGTTAGCACACAAATTGGAAATGGATCCAACAGAGATTAGAATGAAAAATTTAGTCAACCAATCTGAAACTATAAGTGGAGATATAAAAAAATGTATTCAAGTTGGAAAAGAGGCTTTTGATTGGAAGAATAGAAAAGTAGTGGATATGGGAAATGGAAAAGTTAGAGCGTCAGGAATGGCTGTAACTATGCAAGGATCAGGAATAGCAGGTTTAGACACAGGATCAGCAACTGTAAAATTCCACGACAGTGGAGATTTTACACTTATGATAGGTGTAACAGATATGGGACAAGGTTGTGATACTGTTCTAACTCAGATGGCAGCTGAAATATTGGAAGTTCCAATGGATAACATAGTATTGAATGCAGCAGATACAGATGTATCACCTTATGATCCGGGAGCATATGCTTCAAGTGGAACATATGTAACAGGAAATGCTGTTATAATAGCTTGTGAAAAGATGAAAAAAGAGATTTTAGCTTCAGCTTCTAAACTTATGAATAAAGATATAGATGAATTGGAATATACTGGAGAGTATGTTGAAGCTAAAGATGGGACAAGATTGACTTTAAAAGAGATAGCTATAAGAAGTGTAGGATTTGAAGGGAAAAATCAGATAACTACAACAGGAACTTGGGGAGGAGAAAATTCACCACCACCATTCATAGCTAGTTTTGCAGAAGTTGAAGTGGATACATTAACAGGAGAAACTAATGTAGTTGATTTCCTTTCAGTTGTTGACTGTGGAATACCAATTAATCCAGCTCTGGCAAGAGTACAAGTGGAGGGAGGAATAGCCCAAGGAATAGGATTAGCATTGACTGAGGAGATAATTATTGATAAAAATGGAAAACTTTTACAAGATACATTAATGCAGTATAAGATACCTTCAAGAAAGGATTTAGGAGTAAAAGTAGAGGTGTTATTCAGTTACTCTAATGAACCAACAGGACCATTTGGAGCTAAATCAATAGGAGAGGTAGTTATAAATACACCAGCCCCAGCAATAGCTGATGCAATATATATGGCAACAAAATCAAGAGTTAGAAGTCTGCCTATAACTAGTGAAAAATTATTCTGGAAAATGTATTCAAAATAACTGTAAATTGTGATATAATATGCAAATATCATTAATTTAGAAGTAAATATTGGAGGCTTATTTCAGATGAAATTATTAAAAGATTATATTTTAAATACTGGAAAGACAATTGATTCAAAAATATTAAAAGTAGATAATTTTTTAAATCACCAAATTGATCCAGTTTTGATGATGAAAATGGGAGAAGAGTTTAAAAAGAGATTTGAAGGGGTAGAGATAAATAAAATTCTTACAATAGAGGCTTCAGGAATAGCAGTAGGATTAGCAGCTGCATATGTTCTGAATGTTCCTTTGGTATTTGCTAAGAAGAGAGTACCTTCTACAATGTCAGATTTTTATACATCAAAGGTTTACTCTTTTACTAAAAATAAAGAGTATACTATCTGTGTAGGGAAAGATTTTTTAAATTCAGAGGACAGAGTTTTGATAATAGATGATTTTTTAGCTATGGGAAATGCTGTACTGGGATTAAAAGAGTTAGTAGATCAAGCTGGAGCTAAGGTAATGGGTGTAGGAATAGCTGTTACTAAAGGATTCCAAAGTGGAGAGAAATTTTTACAAGATCAAGGATTAAGAGTTGAATCTCTAGCTATAGTAGAATCACTAGAAAATGGAGAGATTAAATTTAGATAAAAAAAGATTGACAAATATTTAATATGGGTGTATCATAACAACATATAAAAAATTAA
This sequence comes from Fusobacterium sp., assembly GCA_020024915.1. Taxonomy (GTDB): domain Bacteria; phylum Fusobacteriota; class Fusobacteriia; order Fusobacteriales; family Fusobacteriaceae; genus Fusobacterium_A. Next base: position 12,145 of record JAHHSZ010000011.1, read on the forward strand.
AAAGGAGATTATTATGAAAAAGAGTTTTGTTTTACTAAGTTTAAAAACAGTTCATCAGCACCATCATAGGTAGAGAGTTTGTTTTGTGAAGATTGATTCATAGATACAGACTCTAGTTGATATGCAAGTGAGAATGTATCTGTGATGGTAAAACAAAAGATTTCATGATTTGATTAGCCATCTGGATAAAAACAGATGGCTTTTTTTATTTAATTATTTTAGGAGGTATGTAGATGAAAAAAATTATAATAACTATGGTAATGATGTTAAATTTGATTGTAACTTCTTTTGGAGCTGATAAATCGTTGGAAGATGTGAAGAAAAAAGGATATTTTATAGTTGGATTAGATGCTACATTTGCACCTATGGGATATAGAGATGAAAATGGGGAGATAGTTGGATTTGATATAGATTTAGCTAAAGAGGTAGCTAGTAGAATGGGAGTGGAGGCAAAATTCAGACCTTGTGAGTGGGATGCTATCATATTTGACTTGAGAAGTAAGAATATAGATATGGTATGGAATGGAATGACAATAACTCCAGCAAGGGAGAAACAGGTAGTATTCACTAAAGCATATTTAAGTAACAATCAGATAATATTCTCAAGAAGAGATAGTGGAACAATGACAACAGCAGATTTAGTTGGAAAAATTGTAGGAGTACAGTTGGGAAGTTCTGGAGCTCAAGCTGTTGAGGATAGTAGTATTGTGAATGAGATTAAAGAATTAAAAAAATATGCTACTAATGTGGAAGCTCTTATGGATTTGGAAGCTGGAAGATTAGATGCTGTAGTTATGGATGAAGTTTCTGGAAAGTACTATAATCAGAAAAAAGCAACATTGAACTATTCAGTTGAAAATCTAGCAGAAGAGGGATATGGAGTGGCACTAAGAAAACAGGATAAGGCTTTGACTGATGAGATTAATCAAAAACTTGATGAGATGAGAGCAGATGGAACATTTGATAAGATTAAAGAGAAATGGCTAGGAAAATAATAGAGATTAAAAGGAGATAGGAATGGAAGAGAACATATTATACATATTACAGGGATTGGGATTAACAGTAAAATTATACATAGTAACAATGGTTTTTTCACTACCTTTAGGTGTGGTATTATCATTGGGAAGAATATCAAAAAATAGCATAGTAAACAATGGAATACAGATATATACTTGGATATTTAGAGGAACACCTCTATTGCTACAATTATTCTTTGTATATTATGGATTACCTGTGATAGGGATTACACTATCTCCTTTTACAGCAGCATCTCTTACATTTATAATTAACTATACAGCATATTTTTGTGAAATATTCAGAGGAAGTATACTGGGAATAGATAAGGGACAGTACGAAGCCGCAAAAGTTTTAGGTATGAACTATTGGCAGACTATGAAAAGAATAATAATTCCTCAAGCTCTTATTACTGCTTTGCCACCTCTAGGAAATGAGGCTATTGCTCTTATAAAAGATACATCTTTAGTATCAGCAATAGGAATGGCAGAGATATTAAGAAATTCAAGGGAGATAGTAACTAGAGATTTTTCAATAACTCCATTTATAATCTGTGCTGGTGTATACTTAGTTCTATCGACAGTTGTAGTAATTTTCTTTAAAAAAATGGAAAAAAAGGTGATGATATAATGGTTATAAAGATAAGAGATCTATATAAAAACTATGATAATGATGTAAAAATATTAAAAGGTATAAACTTAGATATACAAAAAGGAGAAGTAATCTCAATAATAGGAGCATCTGGTGGTGGAAAATCAACTCTTTTGAGATGTATGATTGAACTTGAAAAGATAGATGGTGGGAGCATAGAGACACCCAATAGAAAGAAAATGGGAATGGTGTTCCAAAACTTTAATCTTTTTCCACATAAGACAGCTCTACAAAATATAATGGAGTCTTTAGTTATAGTTGATAAGATGTCAAAAGAGGAGGCTAAGAGAGTAGGGTTTGAGTTGTTGGAGAAAGTTGGATTGAAAGAGAGAGCAGATTTCTATCCAAAGGCACTATCTGGAGGACAGAAACAGAGGGTAGCAATAGCTAGAGCAATGGCAAAAAATCCAGAGGTTTTACTTTTTGACGAGCCTACTTCAGCTTTAGATCCAGATATGGTAAATGAGGTTTTAAATGTAATTCAAAATTTAAAAGAGACAACTAATATGACTATGGTAATAGTAAGTCATGAGATTGATTTTGTAAATAAAATCTCTGATAGGATAGTTGTAATGGAAAATGGAAATATAAAGGAGATAAGAGAGAATAGATAGGAAATAGAGAAATTTTAACTGAGATTAAAGAGTTAAGATTTCTTTTTTTTATTTCAAAATTAATAACTTCACAAAAATAAAAAATAATTTTTATAAATTTATAAAAATGAAAAAATAATTATAAAATTATTGACAAATAGATTAGTTCTGTGCTAAAGTATATTCATAAAAATAGCTTAGGAGGATAAAAATGAGACAAGAAGCAACGATCAATAGAAATAGTATAACAGTTAACTTTACAGTAAAATATTGTAATAATTCAGAATCACTATTAGATAGTGATGGATTTAAAAGAGTTCTTACAGCTTTTATTGAAAAAATTGAAAAAAAAGAGACACCTGTATATATCTATATAAAGGATTGTTGTGGAAAAAATAGTAATTTAGTTCAGGAGATTACAAAATTATTTAAACTGTTAATAGTTTTAGAAGCTGATGAGTTAGCTAAATTAGATGAGAAATACTGTAAATTATTGGAAGATAGGAATACATTGATAGAGTTTATAGAGAATCTTTACACATTCTGGAGACGATATGAGAGATATGCAATTGTGAGAAATAGTAAAAAGGGTGAAGGACTTCAAAATGTAAACTTTATTGAAGCTATAAATAATTTTAAAAATCTGATATTGAGTACTTATCGTCAAATAGAAGAGACTATAATGGGGTATAAACATAGAGTATACAGACAGTTGAGTGCTGGGATAAATGCTGGAATTATATTGAATGATATGAATAGAAACTGTCCAGCAGAATATTCAGTTTTAGAGAGAATACCATTTATTGAAACTGTGATACTTCAACCACCATTTATAACATATCCTAAGAGAAATACAAGAACAGGGATATTCCAAGAGGTGTTTGAAAATCCTTTGAAAGAGGTATGTATAAATGAAGAGAACTGGTTTTGTTATCCAGCAAAAGTTGGAGAATCTTTAGCTTTTATATATTTTAATAGATCTTTTATGTCACAAGGAGTGGCACTATGTAATCTATTTGAATTGGCTAGAGAAGAGGAGTATAAGAATAGAAAGCCAGATATTGTTTATATGTATGGAGTAAAAGATTATGATAGAGAGATGAAGACAGTTTTCTATGATGATAAAGAGAATGATATGTTGGTTGGTTATGCTAATTATGGTGAGGATATAGATTATTTTGGATATATGAAAAAGATGATATTAACTCTTCATAATATAAGAATGATAAAAAAAGGTGGATTGCCAATACATGGAGCTATGGTACATGTTATGATGAAAAATGGAAAGAATTACAATATAGTAATAATGGGGGATAGTGGAGCTGGAAAATCAGAGAGTTTAGAAGCCTTTAGAAATTTGAGTGAGAAGTATGTAAAGGATATGAAAGTAATATTTGACGATATGGGAACACTTATGTTAAATTCTAAAAATGGAGCACCTTTAGGAATAGGTACGGAGATAGGGGCATTTGTGAGATTAGATGACTTAGATACTGGCTATGCTTATAAAGAGATAGATAGAAGTATATTTATGAATCCAGATAAGAAAAACTCAAGAATTATAATTCCAATAGCTTCTTATAGTGATATTATGAAAGGCTATCCAATAAATTTCTTTTTCTATGCAAATAATTATGATAAGGTAGAGGATAATGAATTAGAATTTTTCTCTACTTCTAGTGAAGCTATTGAAGTATTTAAGGCTGGAAGAAGAATGGCTAAGGGAACTACAAGTGAGGTTGGAATAGTGGATTCATACTTTGCTAATCCATTTGGACCTGTACAGAAACAGGAAGAAACAAATATCTTAATTGAAAGATTTTTTAGAGAGATGTTTAATAAGGGTGTTAAGGTGGGAGAGATAAGAACTCAGTTAGGAATAAAAGGTATGGAGAAAGATGGGCCACTTAAAGCTGCACAAAAACTTTTTGAATTAATAAAGGATTAATAATTCAAGAATAGCTTTTGTTCAAAAAATAAAAAAGGAAAAAATTACTGTAATAGACATCATATAAACATAATTGTCACAGTAACTTTTTCTTTATTTTAGATTATAAATATGTCTCTGTCTCTCTTCTCTCAATACACTTAGTTTCAAGCATGTCAATAATAGGTTGAATAGGATTATTAAAAACCTCTCTACCATTAAAAGTACAAATTTTGATACAAGCATAGCAGTGTATACATTTTTCGACTTCAACAATATCAGGTTTTTTAGGATCAATTGCCTTTACAGGACACACTATCCAACACTTTCTACAATAGACACAGTTGTTATTAGCCATAGGTGTAAATAGAAGCTTAGGCATTCCCTGTTTGTAAGGACGATTTCCAGGAAGAGTAGGTTGAGAAAGATCATCTCTCTCTAATTTATCCCTTATCTTCTTTCCAAATTTTAGAGCAACTTCTAAATCTTCCGTATCGGGTCTATTTGTTCCAACTCTCTTACTGTATGAATGTTCACCTATAAAAGCTCCACCAGCTAAGATAGAGAAACCATTATTTTTTAAAATGTCTTCTAATTCAACTAATGCATCTTCATAGGCTCTGTTACCATATACCACAATTGTGATAGCGAAACCAGTTCCTTTAATGTTATTTAATGTAGGGAGTATTACTTGAGGAACTCTACCAGCATAGGCAGGGACACCAACAATTACTAAAGTATCCTCATCATTATCATAACTTGGTTTATTATTGTCAATAAAGGTGATATTCTCCTCTATCATCTCTACTCTAATTCCTTCAGCTATCTTTTCTACCACTTTTTTAGTTGTGTTTGTAGGGCTAAAATAATAGTACCTAACTTTTTTTATTGTCATAAGTTTCCCCCTATATTTTAATTAAATTATAAATCCACTTCCTAAAACTTTTTTATTTTCATCATAGAAGACTACTCCTTGCCCTGGAGTTACAGCTCTAACTTTATCTTCTAAAAATTTAACTTTTAAATTTCCCTTTTTTAGTGTTTTTAAAACACACTTATGTAATTTATCTCTTGAACGAGTTTTTGCCCAACAAACTATTCCGTCAAGATCTTCATATGAGTTTACAGAGATTAAGTTTATCTCCTTAGCTTCTAACTCATCTTTAAATAACATCTCATTATTACCGACAATAACACTATTAGTTTTACCATCTAGTTTGATAACGTAGAGAGGTTTCTCTTGAGATATTCCCAATCCTTTTCTTTGTCCAATTGTATAGAAAGACAGTCCATTATGTTGACCTAAAACTTTACCATCAATAGTAACAATATCCCCTTTTTTTCCAGCTTTTCCCTTAGTTTTTTCCAAAAGAAACTCTTTTAACTTTCCATCCTCTACAAAACAGATCTCTTGAGAATCTTTTTTTGCATAAACTCTAACACCTAGAATTTCAGCCAGTTCTCTAACTTTAGGCTTCTCTAAATCTCCAATAGGGAACATTAAATATTTTAAATTCTCTTTTTTTATTTGAGATAGGAAGTAAACCTGATCCTTATTAGGATCATCTCCCATAGCTAAAATTCCATCTCTTAATTGTGTATAGTGTCCAGTAGCCATTAAACTTGCCCCTTTTGAATGAGCAAAATCAATCAACATACCAAATTTAATATGTTTATTACATATCATACAAGGATTTGGAGTTCTACCATTCATATACTCATCTACAAAATAGTTCATTACAGTGCTATGAAACTCTTTAGTAGCATCCAGGACATAGTGAGGTATTCCTAGATCTTCACATACTTTTTTTGCATCTTCATCTTCAGGGGTACAAGTTCTCATAGTTATACCAATTAAATCATACCCTTGTTTCTTTAAAATATAAGCTACTGTAGAACTATCTACTCCTCCACTCATAGCCACAGCAATCTTTATATTTTTATTATTTTCATTATAGGTTAAATACTTTTCAAAGTCTTTATTTAAATTTTCCATTTTTAACAACCCTTCCTTTTTCTAAAAAAACTTAATAAGAGTTAATGCCAGAGTTATCACTCCACCGACAAAGATTAACCCCCCTGAAATTTTTGAAATCTTAATTAACTTGTCTTCATTTAAAATGCGGGTACATTTAGAGATAATATAAGTAGTGATAAACCACTCAACAGCTCCACCAGCAAATATACCAAAGGCAATAAATGGAGCTACTAAGTTAACATCTTCACCATATACTTTTAAAGCTGTAAAAATAACTAGTATTGTAAAAATGCTGGAAATATTAGCTAATGCTAAGAAAAAAGTTGTAAAATAGTCTTTAATCATTCCAGCTGGAGTACACTCTATTTTTTTTATTTTTACTTTTTTCTCTAATTTTTTCCAACCCACAAACATCAGAAAAAAAGCTACAATAATTTGTAAAAAAGATTCAAATTTCACTATAATATCTTCCACACGAGTAATAAAAAGTAAAGCTGTTAATCCATAAATTACATCAACTGTAACCATACCTAAAGCTGATATATACCCTTTTCGTTGATTTTCTATTAATGTTTTTTCCATACAGTATATTCCTATAGGTCCAAAGGGTAAAGATAGTATTAATCCAGTAATGATTCCTTTTAATGTTGTTAATATCAACGGTACCTACCTCCAAAAAATAATTTACTTTAAAGCTTTCCCACATTTAGGACAATAAGAAAAATCTTTCACTATACTTGTACCACAATGAGGACAGGTATTCGTTTCTAATATAATATTTTCAATATCTTCATACTCTACATTTTTAAATTCTAAAACTTTTAAAATAGAACTCTTTTTTAATTTGTAAATACTCTTACAACTATTACAAATAATTATATACTCTTTTGAATATTTAAAAATTGGAATAAAAAAAATATTAAAAGTTCGAGATAATTCCATTAAAGAAAATATCTCACTAATACATCCAGTACATTTAAATGAAACAGTACCCAAATTTTTATTTTTATTACCTATTCCCAAAACTCCAATAAAAAACATTTCAACTCCCTTACCATAAGTGAATAAACTATGAACTACTCCCTAGACGATTATACCATATTCTAGAGTTGATTAAAAGAGAATTTATAAAATATTGTTTTCAAGAATAAAAATATATTATATAATATTTAATATTAAAGAGATAAGGAGAAGAGATTTGAAGAGAAATATGTCGGAAGCTGAGATAGAGATGCAAATGGAAAAGGCATTAAACAGGATACCTTTCGAAATGAAGAAAATTAAATTAATTCTTTCAATAGTGAAAAAAATAAAAAGAGTGAAGGCAGTTTTTAAGTTTAAGTAGGAGGAAATTATGTTAAGTGAAAAATTAACAAAAAAATTGGGAACAATAGCAAAAGAGTTTGAAAAGAGAGGTTACGCATTGGAAGAGGATTTAATAGAACTGTGTGAAACAAGAAAGGATATAGCTGAAAGAATTGAGAATACAAAATTCAAGAAAATAGAGTTTTTTCAAGATGAAGAGCTAAACTCTGTAGGAATAACTCTTGAAGATGTACAGGTAGAGTTTTTTGTAACTGAGGGAGAAGATGAAGAGGGACCTTGGTACGAGGCAGAGGCAGAGATAATTTTCTTTTAAATAGATTTAGGAGAGGTAACTATGAAAATGTTTGATGGTCATGCAGATATTTGGTATGATGTAGCCAAAAAAAGAAAGTTGGGAGAAGAGAAAATTGTAGAGAGATACCATTTGGATAGAATGAGATCTGGAAACATAATGGGAGGTATATTCATAGCATATCTTGGTTATGAAGAGGGGCAAGATGACGTAAAAGAGATGTTACATCTAGTCAATTCTACTATCCATGAGATAAAAAATAATCCTGAACTTTTTAATATAATCAAGAAAAAGGGAGATTTTAATAAAGGATTAGTAGAGGAAAAATTAAATGTTCTTATGGGAATAGAGGGATTAAGAGCTATTGGTAAGAATTTGGATTGGTTAGATACTCTATATGAGTTGGGATTTAGACATGCATCACTTACTTGGAATGAGGGAAATGACTTAGCTACAGGAGTAGGTGGTGATGAGAATAGAGGACTTACTGATGTTGGGATAGAGGTTGTTAAAAAAATGGAAAAATTAGGTATGATTGTTGATGTTTCTCATGCCAATGAAAAGACATTTTGGGATATCTTTAACAACACAACTAAACCGATAATAGCTTCACATTCCAATGCATATTCTTTATGTAAACATAAGAGAAATCTCACAGATGAACAGATTAAGGCTATTGCAAGTAGGGATGGAATAATAGGAGTAAATGCTTATAAAGGATTTGTAGCTATTGATCCAGTTAGACAGAATTTAGAAAGATATGTAGACCATATAGAGTATATTATCTCTCTTGTAGGAGTAAAACATGTAGCACTAGGTTTTGATTTTTGTGAATATTTGAATCCAGAGAAGAAAGAGGAAGATATAAATCCAAAGGGATTAGAAAATGCTTCAAAAGCTTATGCTGTAATTGAAGAACTAAGAAGAAGAGAGTATAGTGAAAGTGATATAAGAAAGATTGCCTATGAAAACTTTATGAGAATAGCAGAAAATTTGTAATAGTATGATAATTGAAATTAGAGTAGCTTAAGAGTAATTAGAAGAGATTGAAATAATTACTAATTTAAGACTGAAGGGAAAATAAAAACCCTTTCAGTCTTTTTCTTTTTATTAAATTAGTAATCAATAGACTAAATGTTTATTTTTAACTACACATTTTCCATTTTTATAAACGTCTTGGACATGATTTATTCCAAAATTGTAAAAAATATAATTAAGATTTTTAGTATCATAAATAATAAAATCAGCCTGTTTATTTATTTCTAAACTTCCAATTTTATCCTTTCTATTTAATGCCATAGCAGCATTTAAAGTTACTGCTTTAAATATCTCTAGAGGTGTCATTTTTAATTGAGAAGAGCATATCTGCATAACGAGTTGCATATTCTCAGTTGGACAAGATCCAGGATTATAATCACTAGAAATAGCTACTCTTATCCCTTGATTAATCATTTTTCTTACTGGAGCATAATTTTTTCCTAAATTAAAAGATGTAGCAGGCAAAATGTTAGCTATAACATTATTTTCTTTTAACTTTTTTATTCCTTCATCACTAATTGCCATTAAATGTTCAGCAGAGAGCGTTTTCAATTCTCCAGCTAATTCTGCTCCACCAAGTGAGATTATTTCATCAGCGTGTATTTTCAAAACATAACCATGTTTTCTAGCTTCTGTTAATATTTTTTTACTTTCTTCTACTGAAAAAACCTCATCTTCACAAAAAATATCACAAAATTCTGCCAAATTTTTTTTCTTTATAATTGGTAACATTTTTAAAACTTCATCTATATACCCGTTTGGATTAAATTTGTATTCTTTTGGAATTGCATGTGCTCCCATAAAAGTGGATACAATGTCAATTGGATGTTTTTCATTCAATTCTTTATTAACCTCTAATTGCTTTATTTCCTCTTGTAGACTTAAACCATAGCCACTTTTACTTTCAACTGTTGTTACTCCAAAACATAACATTCTGTCTAAAGTTGCTTTAGCTTTTTTAAAAAGTTCTTCTTTTGTAGCTTTTCTGGTAGCTTCTACAGTACTCAATATTCCACCACCACTTTTTAAAATTTCAAGATAAGGGACACCCTTTATTTTAAGAGGTAATTCATTCTCTCTTGAGCCATAATGAACTAAATGAGTGTGAGAATCTATTATACCAGGAGTAACTACTTTTCCTAGTGCATTTTCAAAAATAGTGTTATCATTTATTAATTTGCTTGGAATATTTCCTACTCCATAATCTAAAACTTTTTCATTGACAATAGCAAGATATGCATTTTCTAGGACTTCAATATTTTCCATAGAGTTTTTGATTTCTCCTAATTCTTTGCCAACTACTAGAGTTCCTATATTGTATATTATTAATTCAGCTGTCATCTATCCTCCTAATCAACATAAAAATTAAAATTACTAAGTGAAGATTATCTCTTCACTTAGTTTATAAAAATTTCTACTTAATTTTTTTATCTATTAATTCTTTAATTAAAACTTCACTTGCTATATAAGGCAATGTAATATGATCAGTTCCTTTATTATTAGTATTGTATTCTATTACTGTTTCAATAGAGTGTGGATTTCGTGCCCAAGCTCTTCTTGCTACTCCTCCCATAACATCCCAAGGCATAGCTTGTTTTAATATTTCGTCCACTCTATGACTACCATCAAGAACCATTCCAAAACCACCATTTATAGATTTACCTATTCCTACCCCACCACCATTATGAAGAGCTATCATTGTCATACCTCTTGCTGCATTTCCAGCAAAACATTGAGTAGCCATATCAGCCATTATATTACTTCCATCTTTTATATTGGATGTTTCTCTGAATGGGGAATCTGTTCCTGATACATCATGATGATCCCTTCCTAACATTACTGGACCAATCTCTCCATTTCTTATCATTTCATTAAATTTTAGAGCTATATTTGTCCTACTCATAGCATCTTGATAGAATATTCTAGCTTGAGTTCCCACTACTAATCCATTTTTATCAGCATCTTTTATCCACATATAGTTATCTCTATCTTGATATCTTCTATTTGGATCAACTAACTCCAAGGCAGCTTGATCTGTTTTTAAAAGGTCTTCTTTTTTACCTGATAAACATACCCATCTGAATGGACCATATCCATAATCAAATAATTCTGGTCCTAAAATATCCTCTACATATGATGGAAATATAAACCCACCTTTATCATCTCTGCCATTTTTAGATATTTCTTTTATACCTATATCATATAGTGATTTTAGAAAACTGTTTCCATAATCAAAGAAATACACACCTTTATCTGTTAATTTCTTGATAACATTGTAGTGTCTTATTAGAGTTTTATTGACCAATTGATTAAATGTTTCTCTATCTTCTGCTAAAAGTCTTGTTCTTTCTTCAAAAGTTATACCAACAGGACAATATCCACCATCATATACTGCATGACAAGAAGTTTGATCTGATAATAAATCTATATGAATATTATTTTTATCAGCATATTCTAGTAATTCTACTATATTTCCATGAAAGGCAATAGCATAAGGTCTTTTTTCTACTATTTTTTCTTTTGCTATTTTAAAAGCTTCCTCTGGAGTTGTAGCAATCTTATTTATCCATCCCTGCTCTAGCCTTGTATGTACTCTTGATATATCTACTTCTGCAATTATTCCCACTCCTTTTGCTATAACTGTAGCTTTACCTTGGGCTCCACTCATTCCACCTAATCCAGAAGTCACAAATAATTTACCAGTAAGGTCTCCATCATTGGGAACTCCACAAAATAATCTAGCAGCATTTAGTATAGTAGAGTATGTTCCGTGTACAATACCTTGAGGCCCTATATACATCCAACCTCCCGCTGTCATTTGTCCATAGTTTGCTACTCCTATTGCAGCTGCTCTAGCCCAGTTATTGTAGTCATCAAAAGCTCCAACCATAAGAGCATTTGTTATAATAGCTCTTGGTGCTGTTGGGTTAGAGTGAAAAAGTCCTGTTGGATGACCAGAAGCAACTACTAAAGTTTGATCTTGTGTCATATTTTCTAAATATTTTTTAATCAATCTATATTGCATCCAGTTCTGACATACTTGCCCTGTTTCTCCATAAGTTACTAATTCATAAGGATAAAGAGCTATATCAAAATCTAAATTATTATCTATCATAACTTGCATAGCTTTTGCTTCAATGCATTTTCCTTTATATTCATCTATAGGTTTTCCATATATTCTTCCTTCTGGTCTGAATCTATATCCATATATTCTCCCATGCTCCATGAGTTCGTTCAAAAATTCTGGAGCTAATTTTTCATGAAATTCTTCTGGTATATACCTAAGTGCATTTTTTAATGCTAACTCAATTTCGTCTTTTTCTAAATGGACTACTCTTTTAGGAGCTCTTCTTAGTTTGGGATCTATTTTGGGAATCATTACTGGAATATCCTCTGCTGTTAATTTAATTGTCATTGCTTCAAAAATTTTTTTATTCATTTTACTCCTCCAATGTTCTTATTTTAATTCAATTCTCCTATTTCTTTCTCTACAATTTCAATAATTTTATTAGTTTTAATTAATTCTTCAATTGCATTTATATCTAAATTCATCACTCTATCTTTGTCATAATAAGAGACTATTTTTCTAATCTCTTCATAAACTTTTTTTGTTCCTCTTCCCAATTTATTTTGAGTTTTTCTTAGATCTATGCCCTGTGCCCCCGCTAGTAACTCCATGGCAATGACATTTCTAGCATTTTTGAGTATTTCTCCAGCTTTTCTAGCAGCAATAGTTCCCATGGATACGTGATCTTCTTGATTTGCTGATGATGGAATGGAATCAACAGAAGCAGGATGAGCTAGAACTTTGTTTTCTGAAACTAACGAAGCAGCACTATATTGTACAATCATAAATCCGGAATTTACTCCTCCACCATTAACCAAAAAAGCTGGTAGACCATTATTTAAAGCTGGATTTACTAATCTTTCTATTCTTCTTTCAGAAACATTTGCCATTTCAGATATAGCAATTCCTAAAAAATCAAATGGTAAGGCCATTGGTTGACCATGAAAATTACCACCAGAAATAACATCATCAGTATCAGAGAAGATAATAGGATTATCTGTTACCGCATTCATTTCTATCTCTATTTTATGTTTTATATATTGTAATGCATCTTTGCTTGCTCCATGTATCTGCGGGATACATCTAAACACATAAGGATCTTGGACTCTTATTTCTCCTTGTTTTGTTGTATTCTTACTTTCCAAAAGAATATTTCTAAAATTTTGGGCTGTATCTATTTGTCCTTTATGTCCTCTTATTTCATGAATTCTATGATCAAAAGCACAAGTAATTCCATTCTGAGATTCCATTGTTAAAGCCCCAGCAAGATCCAAATGTTTCATTAAATTAATTGCATCATATGTAACATGGGCTCCTATAGAAGTCATAACCTGTGTTCCATTTATAAGAGCTAACCCTTCTTTAGAAGAAAGTTTATCTATAATTTTAATACCTGCTTTTTCCATAGCATCTTTACCACTCATTAATATATCATTGTAATAAGCTTGACCTAAACCTAGCATAACTAAAACCATATGAGATAATGGAGCTAAATCACCAGATGCACCTAATGAACCTTTTTCAGGAATAAAAGGTGTAACACCTTTATTTAACATATCTACTAAGGTATTTATTATTATTCTTCTAACTCCTGAGTGTCCCTTAGACATATTTATAATTCTTAGTAGCATAATTCCTCTTGCTATTTCTATAGATAAAGGATTTCCAACACCACAAGCATGGCTCATTATTAAATTTTTTTGTAAAGTCCCAGTTTCTTCTTCAGAAATTACTGTATCACAAAATTTTCCAAATCCAGTTGTAATTCCATAAGAAACTTTTTTATTTTTTACATAACAATCCACCAAGGACCTTGCTTTATCTATTTTCTCATATGCCTCTTCAGATATCTCCACTTGATAATTATTTCTTGTTACATTGATTAAATCTTCCAAAGTTAATTTTTTGTTTCCAACTATAAATTTTTCCATGATATATTCCTCCTCAATTAATTTATTTATAACTAAATATTAAAAAATTAAACTTCCTATGAAACCTGCTAAAAACAATGGTATACAAAAATGAATAAAAGTAGCTATACAAGTATCTCTAATATGATCATGTTGTCCATCAGCATTAAGTCCAGATGTAGGACCTAAAGTAGAATCTGAAGCAGGAGAACCTGCATCTCCTATTACTGATGCTGCTGTTATTAAAATGATCATAGCTGATGTTGAGTACCCCATTTTTAAAGCTAAAGGGACATAGATAGTAGCGAGTATTGGAACTGTTCCAAATGATGTTCCTATTCCTAGAGTAATAAATAAACCTACAACCAGCATTATAAGAGAAGTAATAATTCTATTTCCTCCACTTATAGCTACAACACTATTAACTAAAGTTTCTATAGCACCAGTTTGCCTAATTACTTGTCCATAACCTGCTGCAACTAACATAGTAAAAGCTATTATTCCCATAATTAAAAACCCATCATTTAATAATTTATCTAATTCATTCCATTTTATAACTTTAAAGAGTATCATAATAATCAGTGCTGCAATTGCTCCTAATGGAAGAGAACCAGTAGTTATTTGAACAATAAAAGCTACTATCGCAGCAATTAAAGTAATCCAATGCTTTTTTTCCATTGTTTCACATTCTATCATCTCCATACCTTTAAGAGGTAAATTTTCATAGTTTCTATTTTTTCTATAGGTTACAAATATAGCTGTGAATAGTCCTATTAACATAGCTACTCCTAACAACCAAGTTGACCGCCAAACATCTCCAAGTTGAATAACATGACCATTAGAGGATATTTGATCTTTTACAATTGTATGAAAGAGAAGACCAAATCCTACTGGAAAAACTACATACGGAGCTTTAACACCAAATGTAAGAGAACATGCCATTGCTCTTCTATCTACTTTTAATTCATTCATCAACTTTAATAAGGGTGGAATTAGAATTGGAATAAAAGCTATATGTACAGGGATTGCATTTTGTGAAAAACAAGCTATAAAAGCAATAAATAGTAATAAAATATATTTTTTTCCACATACAATTTTGGAGATTTTTTTTGAAATGATATTAGCTATTCCAGTACTGTTCATAGCTACGGCTAATACTCCTAATAAAATATAACTTAGAGCAGTTTCAGAATTTCCTCCCATTCCCGAAATTAATATTGACATAGTCTTGGTAAGCCCAAGGTTAGCAGTTACTCCAGCTATGCAAGCTGCAATGAGCATAGAGAATATAACATTTAATTTGAATAAACAGAGAGTAATCATAACAAGTACTGATAAAATTACAGGATTAATTACCATAAACAAACCAACTCCTTAAACTTATATTCAATTATTAAAATCATTTTAATAATTGAATTATACTTTATTTTTTATGATATTTAAAATACAAAAAATATATATTG
>JAHHSZ010000104.1 GCA_020024915.1 Fusobacterium sp.
AAATTAATTATTAATTTATATAACCCCTTTTTTATATTTCAAGTACTGTACTAATCTAAAATATCATTTAACTTAAATTCATTAATATATTTTTCAGAATCAAGTATAAATTTATCTAAAAATTCTATGTGAGCTCTAATGCTCTCTTTACCTGGTCCACCCAATGTAGTTCTTTTTTCCACACAATTTTTGATAGAAATAGCTTCATAGATATTGTTATCAAAAAGTTCGGAGAAGTTTTTATAAGTTTCTATAGACAAATCTTCAAAAGTAGTATTATTATCAATACAGTAAGCAACCATACCTCCAACGATCTTATATGCATCTCTAAAACTCATACCTTTATCAGTTAAGAAATCGGCCAC
Organism: Fusobacterium sp.; assembly: GCA_020024915.1. Classification (GTDB taxonomy): domain Bacteria; phylum Fusobacteriota; class Fusobacteriia; order Fusobacteriales; family Fusobacteriaceae; genus Fusobacterium_A. Next base: position 366 of record JAHHSZ010000104.1, read on the forward strand.
ATCTGTAGCATTTATAAAACCTTGAGATGCAGCTAAAAGCATTCTATCTTTTTTTATAGTAATTGTATGAAGCATTCCATTAAAAACTGTTAGACAACCTTTAATAGTATCTAGTGCATCAAAAAAGTTTTCTTTATCTTCTTGCATATCCTTATTATAAGCTAAAGGAATACCCTTCATAGCAGTTAAAAGAGCAATCAAATCACCAAACACTCTTCCACTCTTTCCTCTTATCAGTTCAGCTGCATCTGGATTTTTTTTCTGAGGCATTATACTACTTCCAGTAGAGAAAGAGTCACTAAGTTCAATATATCCAAAATCATTAGAACTGAATATTATTATCTCTTCACAAAAACGAGAAAGGTGTACCATTATTAAAGAGAAAGCATTTATAAGTTCAATTAAGTAATCTCTATCACTTACACTGTCCATACTATTCCAAGTAGGTGCTGAGAATCCTAATTGTGAAGCTGTAAACTCTCTATCTAAAGGATAGGTAGTACCAGCTAAAGCAGCAGCTCCCAAAGGAGAGGTATCAGCTAAAGCTACTGCATTACTAAGTCTTATATAATCTCTTCTAAACATCTCAGCATAGGCTAAAATATAGTGAGAAAAAGATACAGGTTGGGCTTTTTGTAAATGAGTAAAACCAGGCATATATGTAGATATATTCTCTTTAGCACAACTGTTTATTATTTCAAGTAGATCAAGAAGTAAAGCTTGAACCTTTACGATCTCATCTTTAGTAAAAAGTTTCATATCAACAGCAACTTGGTCATTTCTACTTCTACCTGTATGTAATTTTTTTCCAATATCTCCAATTCTATCAATTAGATTTTTTTCAATATTCATATGGATATCTTCATATTCAACAGAGAATTGAATTTTTCCCTTTTCAATATCATTTAGTATCTCTTTTAAAGTTTTTTCAATAAGTTCAGAATCCTTAAGAGGTATTATCCCCTGTTTCCCCAATCCTCTCACATGGGCAATACTTCCCATAATATCATATCTATACAGTCTCTTATCAAAGTTGATTGATGAATGAAAATCAAGTATTAGATGACTTGCTTTCTCTTTAAATCTTCCAGAAAAAAATTGCATAAAAAGTCCCCCTTTAAATTTTTTGTTTAAGTTTTATTGAAAATAAAATAATTACCTGTAAAATAAGACATGTAATTGCTAACATGTAGCTTTGGAAAAAACCACCGATCAAAAATGCTGAAAATGCTAGTATACCATTTAAAGTAGCATAAAATATCTGAGTTCTAACGTGGTCAAGATGTTTACACCCAGATCCAGCAGAAGCAAGTATAGTAGTATCAGAGATAGGAGAACAGTGATCTCCAAAAAGTCCTCCAGACAGGATAGCACCAATAGTTATATATAATGGAGTTCCAAGAGTAAGAGCCATAGGTATGACTATAGGTATCATAATACTGTATGTTCCCCAAGAGCTCCCAGTAGCAAATGAGATAGTACAACCTAGAATAAAGGCAATTACAGGAATAAATCCAGATGAAAGATTGATAGTTTTAATAAAATGTATTATATAACTAGCAGCTCCTAAATTTTTATTCACTGTACCTAAAGACCAAGCTAGTATAAGGATAATAGCTATTTGAGTCATTTTAGTAACTCCATTAATATAGATTGAAAAGATCTCGTTGAAAGATTTACTTTTATTGATTAACATCAAAGTAGCAAGAACTATAGCAGCATATAGATAACCACTACTTAGGGCTGCTCTAAATTCACTCCCAGAAAATCTTTTAAACATAAAATCATATCCTAACATACCAAGCAGAGTGATCAAAAGAATAAGTATAGGTAGCCAAACATATATAGGTTTAGCATTTTCTACAATATACTCTTTTTTCTCCATAACATCAAGCTCTTCATCTGAAAATATATCATTTTCAGCTTTTT
>JAHHSZ010000105.1 GCA_020024915.1 Fusobacterium sp.
TTCCCACTCATCAGTAAACTCTTTAAATCTTAACTTTGGTACTTTTCTCATTCTCTTACCTCACTTTCTACTATCTTCTTTAACTCCTCTTTACTAGGTAAGATTGTCATATATCTACTAGCAAATATCTGTTCATTTCCCTCTGGAAGTGTCATATTTACAAGGGTATCATTTTTATCCTTACAAATTATTATTCCTATTGTCTTATTCTCATCAGCAAGTTTTACATGTCTATCATAATAATTTACATACATTTGCATCTGTCCAATATCTTGATGTTTTAATTTTCCTATTTTCAAATCTATCAATACAAAACATTTTAACAATCTATTATAGAAAACCAAATCAACAAAAAGAGGTTTTTCTATCACTTGTCCTTTTTGAGATAATTCGAGTACTTTTTCCTTATCTCTACTTAGAACCAATCTTTCATATAGAGCAGAATCCATCTGTCTTTTGAGTTCTCTCAAACTCCAACCATTATTTATTGCTTCAATCTCATAAAAATTTCTCTCCTCAATATCAACTATTCTCATAAGAGTTAGATAGTGAGAGTACGAAAGTTTAAATTCGTCAGACAGTGTCTGCCTTTTTTTATAACCTAGATAAAAACTTTTCATCTGTTTTAGATTGGTTTCAGAAAATCTCTTTCCATAGCTCTCAGTCAATCTTATCGAGAGATTTTTTATTAAACTTTTTCCATATTCAGCTCTCTTTTCTCCCCCTTGCTCCTCTTCAACTATCCTCTTACCAATCAAAAAGTATGTTGTTGTCATTGTGGAATTAATTGAGCTGACTATTTTTTTCCTAGATAATTCAATGATGTTTTTAATATCTATAAAAACATCTTTTTTCTCAATCTCCATATTCTCACCTACATTATAGGAGCTTTTATTCCAAGCTCGTCACAGAAAGATTTAATAACACTATCCACTTCTGCCATCTCTTTATCAATACCCTTGATCTTCTCTACTACCTCATCAAGATCTATCTCTTCTTCCTCTTCAAATGTATCTACATATCTAGGAATATTCAAATTGTAATCGTTCTCCTCTATCTCTTTCATACTTACCTTTTTAGAGTATTTTTCAACTTCTTCTCTATCTCTGTAAGTTTTTACAATCTTCTCTACGTCCTCATCTCTTAGATAGTTTTGATTTTTAGCCTTTTCAAACTCATTAGAAGCATCAATAAACAATATATCATCACCAGCTTTTCTATTTTTCTTCACTACTATTATACAAGTAGGTATTGATGTACCATAGAATATATTTGCTGGTAGCCCTATTATTGCATCTATATAGTTTTTATCCTTCAATAGATATTTTCTAATCACTCCCTCACTAGCACCTCTAAATAGTACTCCGTGTGGTACAATTACAGCCATAGTTCCATCATCAGCCAATTGATATATCATATGTTGGATAAATGCAAAGTCAGCTTTACTACTTGGAGCTAATTTCCCATAACTTGCAAATCTCTCATCAGAAAGAAAACTATCATCTGCACTCCATTTTTGTGAGAATGGAGGATTTGCCACCACTATATCAAACCTTTTATCCAAATGTTGTGGATCTTCTAAGGTATTTCCCTGTCTTATCTCAAAATCATTGAATCTAATTCCGTGAAGTATCATATTCATACGAGCTAAGTTGTAAGTAGTAGTATTTAACTCCTGCCCATAAAAATTAGCTACATCTGTATATTTAGCTATTTTTAACAACAATGACCCTGATCCGCAAGTAGGATCATAGGCAGATCTCACTCTATCTTTTCCCGTTGTAGTCAACATAGCTAATAGTTTTGAAGCTTGAGCTGGTGTATAGAACTCTCCAGCTTTTTTACCAGCATTACTAGCAAATTGTCCAATCAAATACTCATAGGCATTTCCTAAAATATCCATCTCTGTATTTTCAAATTGAAACTCAATATCATTTAGATGTTTTACTACCTCTGAAATCATCTTATTCTTATCATCTACTGATTTTCCCAACTTTAACGACGTCAAATCCACATCTCCAAATAGTCCAGAAAAATCATCATTACTAGCCTGTCCATTAGTAGAGTCCTCTATATATTTTAATGCCATTCCCAAATCTTCAATAATAAACTCTCCATTTTTAGCTCTTCTAGCCAAAACTCCAAATAGATATTTCGGCTCTATGAAATATCCAATACTATTTACACAATACTCTCTCACTGCCTCAATATATTCATCATTTCCTTGAATATCTTCAAATCTCATATTATCCTC
>JAHHSZ010000106.1 GCA_020024915.1 Fusobacterium sp.
TAGGTACATTTTACAAAATTTTTATAAAAAAATCTATTAAAAATATAATTTTGCCTGTATAATGTATATTATAATTAATTTTAAGGTGAGTATATATGAATAGTGAAATCAGAGAAAAAATCAAAAATTCAAAGAGAATTGTTATAAAGGTTGGTACATCTACTCTTACTTATCCAAATGGAAATCTTAACTTCCATTTGATGAATAAGTTAGCTTGGATACTTTCAAATCTTAGAAATCAAGATAGAGATGTTGTGCTTGTAACTTCAGGAGCTATTGGTGTAGGATCAAAAAGCTTAAATTTTGAGAAAAGACCTACTCTTACTAGGGAAAAACAAGCTGCTGCTGCTGTTGGACAAGCAGAACTTATGCATATCTACAAAAACTTTATGAGTGAATACAATCAAAGAGTTGCTCAAATTCTTCTTACTAAAGATGACTTTAAAGAAGGAGAGAGAAGAGCCAATACAACTAACACTTTAGAAACTCTGTTAGGATTTGGTGTTATCCCTATTATCAATGCCAATGATACTATCTCTACTTTTGAGATTGAATTTAGTGACAACGACAGACTTTCTGCAAGTGTGGCAACACTTATAAAGGCTGATCTACTTATAATTCTTACAGATATTGATGCCCTTTATGATGCTAATCCTAAAACACATCCTGAAGCAAGGAGAATATCTTATGTTAAAAAAGTTACAGATGATATCCTAGCTATGGGTGGAGAAAAGGGTAGTGAGTTTAGTGTTGGTGGTATGGAAACTAAACTTCTAGCTGCAAGAAAATGCTATAATAGTGGTGTGATGATGGCTATCTTAGATGGCTCTAATCCAACATTCATTGAAGAATTTATCTCTGGGAAAGATATTGGAACTGTATTTGATTGTGAATAATTAGGAGGCAATTATGGGTTATATAGAAAAATTAGGAAAATCTGCAAAGAAAGCTGAGATACAGATAGCTCAGTTATCTACAAAAATAAAAAATGAAGTGCTTCTAAAATCTGCTGATGCACTTTTAAAAAATTGTAATACTATCTTAGAAATAAATAAAAAAGATGTTGAAAATGCTATAAATTCAGGTGTTAAAAAAGCTTTTATAGACAGATTGACATTGACAGAAAAAAGAATTGAAGATATGGCTGATGGACTTAGACAGATCGCATCTTTAAATGATCCTGTTGGAGAGTTCACATATGGAAAAACTCTTCCCAATGGGCTTATAATTCAACAGAAAAGAGTTCCATTAGGTGTTGTAGCTATAATATTTGAATCACGTCCTAATGTTACTGCTGATGCTTTTGGGCTTTGCTTAAAGAGTGGAAATGCTGTAATCTTGAGAGGTGGAAAAGAAGCTATCAATACAAATATAGCTCTTGTAAATGTTTTTAAAACTGTTTTAAAAGAGTGTAACATTGATGAGAATGCAGTACAAATTCTTGAGGATACTAGCCATGACACAGCTAATAAACTTATGAAAGCTCACCAGTATATAGATGTTTTAATTCCTAGAGGTAGTGCTAGACTTATCAATACAGTTATAGAGAATAGTACAATCCCTTGTATACAGACAGGAATTGGTAACTGTCATATATTTATTGATGAAAGTGGAAATTTAACTAAGGCTATTGATATAATTATAAATGCTAAAACTCAAAGACCAGGTGTTTGTAACGCTGTTGAAACTCTACTTATACATGAAAATTGTGCTAACTCTCTTCTTCCTAACCTTGGAAAAGAGTTAATAGCTAGAAATGTAGAGATCAGAGGGGATGAAACAGTTAGAAAATATATCTCTACAGCTCTTGTGGCTACTGAAGAGGACTGGGTTACTGAATATGAGGACTATATAGTTGCTATTAAAGTTGTTAAAGGTCTAGATGAGGTTATAAAACATATTGCTCAATATGGTACTAAACACTCAGAGTGTATCGTTACTGAAAATTATTCTAATGCTCAAAGATTCCTAAATGAAATTGATGCTGCTGCTGTTTATGTAAATGCTTCTACTAGATTTACTGATGGTGGACAATTTGGTTTTGGAGCTGAAATCGGAATCAGTACTCAAAAACTCCATGCTAGAGGTCCTATGGGATTAAAAGAACTTACTACCACCAAATATGTTATTATGGGAAATGGACAAGTAAGAGAATAAAAATAACTTTCATTCAA
>JAHHSZ010000107.1 GCA_020024915.1 Fusobacterium sp.
TTATATGTTGCAAATTGAGTTGAGGGTGGACACACCTTATCCATAAGCCCTGTTGTCATCACAACACTTCCCTTTATTAAATGAGCCATATTTTGAATATCAACATAACCTAGATTATTAAAAATCTCATCTTCTCTTTTATGTTGTGGATCTTTTTTTCTAAAAAACTCTTTTATATCCTCATAGGCTGCTCCTGTATCCATATTCCAACATCTATAATAATCACTTAAAAATGGATACACTGCAAAAACACTTTTTATTTTTGGCTCTAAACTAGAAACTGCAAGAGCAATTCCTCCACCTTGAGAGTATCCCATTGTCCCAACCTTTGTTTCATCTACAAAATCAAAATCCATAACTATCCTTGAAAGTCTAAGCCCATCTAAAAATACTTTTTTATAGTATAATTCCTTTGGATTAAAAATTCCCCTAATCAGATTACAATTTCTAAAACTATTTTTTGCTCCAAAATCATCAGTAGACTCTCCAAGTTGCCCTCTGCAATCCATAGAAAATACTGCTATTTTACAAGCTACATATGGAAGTTTGTAAGTCCAATCCTTACTACAACCACCATATCCATGAAAATCTAATATTGCTGGTATCTTTTCATTTTTTTGTATCCCTTTTGGTTTTAAATATTTCACATGGATAACTGCCTTATTTATCCCTTCAAAATACAAATCATAACACTCACAATATGGAGTTTCAAAACTATTTTTTTCTATTTTCAAATTAACAGGAATTTTATCTAATTCCTCTAAAGCTTCTTTCCAATATTCATGAAAATCTTTTGGCTTTATACTACTTCCATTATATTCCTCTAATTTTTCTAAAGGCATATCCACTGATAATGGCATATCTTTTCCTCCTTTTTACTATTTACCTAAAATTAAATATGGTAAGAATGTTACTATTTGAGGGAACACAGTTATAAGGATAAGAGTTAAGAATATTGGTATTAAGAATGGTAATACCCCTTTTGTAACTGTTGTAACTGACATTTTTCCAACTTGAGCAACTACGAAAAGTGCCATTCCCATAGGCGGTGTTAATATACCTATCATCATATTAAGAGTTGTCATAACTCCAAAGAATATTAAATCAATTCCAACTTGACTAGCAACAGGCACTAACATTGGAAGAACTAAAAACTGTAATGCTAAAGCATCTATAAACATTCCTAAGAAGAATAATAGAGCATTTATTAATATTAAAACTGTAAATGGAGAATGAGCATATTTTAAGAATACTGCTGCTATTTTCATTGCAACCTGTTCTCTTGCTATCATATCTCCAAAATATGTAACTGCTATTATCATAAGACAAGTAACTCCACTTACTGCCATTGCTTCAATACAATGATTGAAGAAAGATTTTATAGTAAGTTCTTTATAGATAAATGCACCTAAAAATACTGAATAAGCTGCTGCAATTATAGCTGCCTCTGTTGGAGTAAATTTGCCTGTAAATATTCCACCAATTATGATAATAGGAGTAAGCAAAGCCCAAAAAGAATCTTTAAAACATCTTATTTGTTCTTTAAAAGTTGCTTTTTTAGCTTTTTTATATCCTCTTTTTTTACAAATTACATAGCACATTATCATAAGAGCTATTGTTGTTAATACCCCCGGCATAAATCCAGCTAGGAATAATTTTGCAATTGATTGGTTTGCAATAACTCCATAAATAATCATTGAAATACTTGGTGGAACAAGTGGTCCAATTATACAAGAGGCTGCAGTAATTCCCCCACATAAATCATCATCATACCCCTCATCTCTCATGGCTTTTATTTCAAGTTGTCCAAGTCCTCCAGCATCTGCTATTGCTGAACCAGACATTCCAGAGAAAATAAGAGAGGCTGCAACATTTACATGAGCCATTCCACCTGTATAGTGTCCAAGTAGAGCTTTTGCAAAGTTAAATATTTTTTCTGTTATTCCTCCACCATTCATCAAAATTCCTGTTAGGATAAAGAATGGAACAGATATTAAACTAAAACTATTTAAGCTGTCCACTAATTTTGCTGATGCAAAAAGTGCAACTTTCCAGTTTGTCATACTAAAGAATAGAATTGTTGAAATCATTAAAGACCAACCAACAGGAATACCAATAAACATTATTACTATCCAAGCTACAATTGCTATAAGTCCTGCATTTT
>JAHHSZ010000108.1 GCA_020024915.1 Fusobacterium sp.
CTTTTTGTCATACAAAAATTTCTATAAAAAGACTAAAATCTTCATAATTAAGCAAGTATTTGTAATAAAATAAAGAATTAAAATGTTATAATCATTGAGTTTATCTTAATAAAAAATTTGACAAATAGGGAGGAGAAATTATTCATTATCCCTTCCTAGAAAGTATTTCAAGAATCAAAAACTATCAAATTTCAAATGATTCTAGAGAAACTTTAAATAGTCTAAAGCAAGTAAAAAAAGAATTTGCTGAAAAAATTATTTTTTTTGATAGAAGTTCCATTTTTAGATATATAGAAAACTAGAGTATAATTTTCATATTACTAAGTAATATAAAGAGAGTTTTAAAATCAACCTCCTCTTTATGTTATTTCTTATAATTAAATATAGTTTAGTAACTACTCCTTTTCTTAAATTGTTAAAGTATAGAAGAAATATTTGCGAAAAATTATTTTTTCTATAAAGGATTAGGATTGGTTCATATAGATTTAAGTTAACAAAAGCTATAAAATAGCTAGGAGGATAAGATATGTTTACAAGAACAAGAAGACTTAGAGGATCAAAAACTTTAAGGAATATGGTTAGAAATGTGAATATTCATTTAGATGAGCTAATCTATCCACTTTTTCTTGAAGAGGGAGAGAATATAAAGGCTGAGATCGATTCAATGCCTGGACAATACAGATTCTCTTTGGATAGAATTGATGAGGAATTACAAGAATTAAAAGATTTAGGAATTAAAGCACTTTTACTTTTTGGAATACCTAAAGAGAAGGATCCAGTTGGTTCACAAGCCTATGCTGAAGATGGAATAGTTCAACAAGGTATTAGACACATTAAGAAAAATTTCCCTAATTTTCTGATTATAACTGATGTTTGTATGTGTGAATACACTTCTCATGGACATTGTGGTATCCTCAATGGTTGTGATGTCAACAATGATGAGACTCTAAAATATTTAGCACAGATCGCCCTTTCTCATGCAAAAGCTGGAGCTGATATTGTAGCCCCTTCAGATATGATGGACGGAAGAATTGAAGCTATGAGAACTATACTTGATGAGAACGGATTCACTTATCTACCTATTATGGCTTACAGTGTAAAATACGCTTCAAATTATTATGGACCTTTTAGAGATGCTGCTGATTCTGCTCCAAGTTTTGGAGATAGAAAAACTTATCAAATGGATTTTAGAAGTTCAAAAGAGTATTTTAGAGAAGTAGAGTCAGATATTGAAGAGGGAGCTGATTTCATAATGGTAAAACCTGCTCTTGCATACCTTGATGTAATACATGCATTAAAAGATCTATCTCTTCCATTGGTAGCTTATAATGTAAGTGGAGAATATTCTATGGTTAAAGCTGCTGCTAAAAATGGTTGGATAAATGAGAAAGGTATAGTAATGGAAAATATGTATGCTCTTAAGAGAGCTGGGGTCAATTTAATTATTACTTATCATGCAAAAGAGATTGCTCAATGGGTTAAAAATGGAGAGATCACACTTTAGGGAGGGCATAAATAGTTGAAATAAATGTATAAATTTATATAAAAAAATATAAATTTATTTGCAAATATAGTATAATATTATTGAGGTGATAAGATGAAATATTATTCGATAGGAGAATTTGCAAATAAAATAGGGAAAACAATTCAAACACTTAGAAATTGGGATAAAAATAATACTTTTAAACCTTCACACACAACAGCAGCAGGAACAAGGTATTATTCTCAGGAACAACTTAATCAGTTTTTAGGTTTAAAAATGAAAACTACAGTTAATAAAAAAATTATTGGTTATTGTAGAGTTAGTTCCCACAAACAAAAAGATGATCTTGAAAGACAAATTGAAAACGTAAGAACATATATGTTTGCTAAAGGATATCAATTTGAAATACTATCAGATATTGGAAGCGGAATTAATTATAATAAAAAAGGATTAAATCAATTAATTGATATGATAACTAATTCAGAAGTCAATAAAATTGTCATTCTTTACAAAGATAGATTAGTTAGATTTGGATATGAATTAATAGAAAATCTTTGCGAAAAATACGGAACAACAATTGAAATCATAGATAATACAGAAAGAACAGAAGAACAAGAATTAGTAGAAGATTTAAT
>JAHHSZ010000109.1 GCA_020024915.1 Fusobacterium sp.
AGCTTAATAAAGAGGATATAAAAAGAATCTATGAAATGTGCTTGGATTAATTTAACAGTTCCATTAATAAATTTTGCTGAATAAAAAAATCCTAGTTAATATCTAGGTTTTTTTTATTTTCAACACAGAAAAAAGATAATTTTGCTAATGATATTTAGTGGATAAAATCTCTTCAATATGCTATACTTAAAAGTGGTAGAAAAGAATAAAAAAGAGAGAAGGAAAGGGCATATGAGATATATAGTTATTTTACTAATTGTGATCTCTTCAATAATATTTGCAGAGACAAAATTTGAAGATTTGAATAAAGATCACTGGGCTTATCCTCAGATACAATCATTGATTGATAAGGGGATAATCGTAGAGAATAGATATAGATTTGATGGAAATGAACCAATGAATAGGTATGATTTTGCTTTTAATTTGGCTAAAGCTCTGGATTATGTAGATTTAAAAAAGGCAAATAAAGAGGATTTAAATATTTTGGAATCACTTATGTTTGAATTTTCTCAAGAGTTAAATAAGATAGGTTTTGACTCTGCAACCTTTATAAATAGAATAGATGTTATAAATGAGACGATAGATATCTTGAGAGAGAGAATCAATACAAATGAGAAAACTATAGCAGATTTGAAAAAAAGAGTGGAAGCTCTTGAAGATAAAAATTAAATAAATTAGGAGGAGTACATTATGAAAAAACTGTCATTTGATTATTCAAAAGCACTTCAATTTATGAGTGAAGAGGAGTTAGCTCTAATGAAGTCACAAGTTTTATCAGCAGAAAAATTTTTAAAAGAGAAAAATGGGGCTGGGAATGACTTTTTAGGTTGGATAGAGTTACCAACTAATTATGATAAAAACGAATTTGAAAAAATTAAAGTAGCAGCAGAAAAGATAAAAAAGGATTCAGATATTCTTTTAGTAGTGGGAATTGGGGGATCATATTTAGGAGCAAGAGCAGCTATTGACTTCTTGTCACATACTTTTTATAACAACTTACCAAAGGAGAAGAGAAAAGGTACAGAGATATTCTATGTAGGAAATAATATATCTGGTGTATATTTAAAACATCTTTTAGATCTATTAGAGGGAAAAGATTACTCAATCAATGTAATCTCTAAATCAGGAACTACAACTGAACCAGCTATAGCTTTTAGAGTATTGAAAAAACATATTGAAGAGAAATATGGAAAATCCGAAGCTAAAAATAGAATATATGCCACTACAGATAAAGCTAAGGGAGCATTGAAAAAATTAGCAGATGAAGAGGGATATGAGACCTTTGTTATTCCTGATGATGTGGGAGGAAGATTTTCAGTATTAACCCCAGTTGGATTATTACCAATAGCTTGTGCTGGAATAGATATAGATGAATTGATGGCTGGAGCAAGAGAGGCTCAAAATGATTATACAGTGTCATTTGAAGAGAATGATTGTTACAAATATGCAGCTATTAGAAATATCTTAAATAGAAAAGGTAAAAACATAGAGATGTTAATTAACTATGAGCCAAGATTACATTATTTTGGTGAATGGTGGAAGCAGTTATTTGGAGAATCTGAAGGAAAAGATGGAAAAGGATTGTTCCCAGCAGCAGCAGATTTTTCAACAGATTTACACTCAATGGGGCAATATATCCAAGATGGAAGAAGAGAGTTAATTGAAACAGCAGTTTTAATAGGAGAGCCAGAAGAGGATATCACAATAGAAGCAGAGGAAACTGACTTAGATGGATTAAACTACTTGGCTGGAAAAGGAATGGATTTTGTAAATAAGAAGGCGTCACAAGGAACACTACTTGCTCATGTAGATGGAGGAGTTCCTAACTTAATAATAAATGTTCCTGAAGCAACACCTTTCCATTTAGGATACCTATTTTACTTCTTTGAAAAAGCTTGTGGGATAAGTGGATACATCTTAGGAGTAAATCCATTTAACCAACCAGGTGTAGAATCTTATAAGGCTAATATGTTTGCTCTATTAGGTAAAAAAGGATATGAAAAAGAAGCA
>JAHHSZ010000110.1 GCA_020024915.1 Fusobacterium sp.
TTTTTATTGAGTGAACTGTACAGTAGTCAAACTCTATTCCTTGTCCAATTCTTATTGGTCCTGAACCGATAACTATTATCTTTCTTTTATTTTCTACTTCTACCTCATCATGCTCATCATAAGTTGAGTATAAATAAGAGGTTTGAGCTTTAAACTCAGCAGCACAAGTATCTACTCTCTTGTAAGTTGGTATTATGTGGTGCTCTTCTCTTTTTGTTCTAATGTCATCTTCAGTAACATTCATCAATTCAGCAATTCCCCTATCAGAGAATCCTTTTTTCTTTAATTTTCTTAAATACTCTGGATCTAAATCTTTAAATTTAGTTTTCTTTAAAATCTCCTCTTGTTTCACTAGCCATTCAATTTTTTCCATAAAGAATTTATCTATACCAGTGATTTTTTGTAATTTTTCTTTGATATATCCTCTTCTTAACATTTCAGCAACTACAAATATTCTCTCATCATCAGGTCTTACTACTGCTTTCTTCAGCTCTTCCATAGTTAATTTCTTAACTGAAGGGTGCTCAAGGTTAAATCTTCCTATCTCTAATGACTTTAATCCTTTTAAGAAAGCTGCCTCAAAATTATCTCCAATTGACATAACTTCTCCAGTTGCCATCATTTTTGTACCTAATACTTTATTTGCATTTTTAAACTTATCAAATGGCCACTTAGGAATTTTTGCAACTATATAGTCTATTGTTGGTTCTGTACAAGCATACGATTCTCCAGTTACTTCATTTACTATCTCATCAAGTGTATATCCTAAAGCAAGTTTTGTTGATACTCTTGCTATTGGATAACCAGTTGCTTTAGAAGCTAGTGCTGATGAACGAGAAACTCTTGGGTTAATCTCAATAATAGCATATTTCATTGATTTTGGATGTAGTGCAAACTGAACATTACATCCTCCAATTACTCCTACCTCATCTAATATTTTTAAAGCTGATTTTTTTAACATTATAGCTTCTTTATGAGATAAAGTTTGTGTTGGAGCTACAACTATTGAGTCTCCAGTATGGATCCCAACTGGATCAACATTTTCCATATTACATATTGTAATACAGTTTCCATTCTTATCTCTCATTACCTCATACTCTATCTCTTTCCACCCTAAGATAGATTTCTCTATTAATACTTGCCCAACTCTTGATAATTTTAATCCTTTTAATAGTATCTCTTCTAACTCTTTTTGAGTATAGGCAATTCCACCACCAGTTCCTCCCATTGTATAAGCTGGTCTTACTACAACTGGATAACCAATCTGTGTAGCAACTTTTATTCCATCTTTTAAGCTCTCTACTATCTCACTCTCAATACAAGGTTCTCCAATTTTCTCCATTGTCTCTCTGAAAATCTCTCTGTCCTCACCTTTTTTTATTGATTCAACAGAAGTTCCTATTACTCTTACTCCATATTTTTCTAATATACCCTTCTCTGTCAATTCAACAGCGAGATTTAATGCAGTTTGTCCTCCCATTCCAGCAAGAAGTGAATCTGGTCTCTCTTTAGCTATTACTTTCTCTACAAATTCTGCTGTAATTGGTTCTATATATATTCTATCTGCAACAGCTTTATCTGTCATTATTGTTGCAGGATTAGAGTTTATTAATATAACTTCTATTCCCTCATTTTTTAGTGTTTCGCAAGCTTGTGTTCCTGAGTAGTCAAACTCTGCTGCTTGTCCTATGATAATTGGTCCTGAACCTATTACTAATACTTTTTTTATTGATTTATCTAACATCA
>JAHHSZ010000111.1 GCA_020024915.1 Fusobacterium sp.
TCTCAAACCTATCTATCTGTAGAGGTGCACTTGGAGCTATTACATAAGCTTTTCCCTCAGCTTCTAATCTCCTTATCTCCTCTTGATTTTCTCTGTATACCTCATGGTGTCTTTTAAGTAGCTCTACCATAGCTGGGTACTCTCTCATCTTCCAAGCTATGAGTGGGAAACATCTCAACTTCGGCTTTATAAAATCTCTATCTCTAGTTAAAACTACTATTAGCTTGTCACAGCCATCTTTCAAAGCCTGTGAAACAGGTATTGGAGCTGCTGTTCCACCATCAAAGTAGATATTCCCTCTATACTTCACTGGATTGGCTACCAAGGGTATAGATGACGAGGCTCTCAAAACTATTGACCCATCATGTATACACTCCTTATCATAAAATTCAGCCCTTCCAGTTTCAGCATTGGTAACACCGATCTTAAACTCACAAGGATTGGCAAAAAAGCTTGTATAATCAAATGGATCTAGTTTTTGTGGAATCTCGTTATATAGAAAATCCATTCCAAAGAGTGAACCTGTCTTTATATAGTTCTCTAGGCTCAAATATCTCTTATCATTTAAGTAGTTTATATTTGTTCTAAGTGCTCTTCCATCCTGCTTTGAGATATAGGAAGCTGCATGGGAAGCTCCAGCAGATACACCTACAATATAATCTGGCATAAAATTGTATTTTCTAAAGGCAGCTAATACTCCAACTGTATAGATACCTCTCATTCCACCACCTTCTAATACTAGACCTAATTTCATACACAACCTCTCTTTACACTTTAGTATGTTTTTTTAGAGCAAAAATACATCCTAATAGGATGATAACAGCTCCTATCCCTTGATGAAAATTGATCTTTTCTCCCAAAGTCAAATAACCAATTACACTGGTTGCTAATGGTACTGAAAGCTGAAGCACATTGAATACTGAAACACCTTGTTTCTGCATAATCTGAAATGCCATCAACATCCCTGTTACCAATCCATATATTCCTGCTAAAATTAAACCTATTATCAAGATTTTATCTACTTCCAACAACTCATTTATCTTTCCTGTTTTAAATGCCAAGATAAAATAATTGATTCCTGAAAAAGTAGCTATAAAAGCACTTATAACTATTGGATGTAACTCTTTTGCTATATGTTTTACTATTAAATTTTGTATAGATTGTATAAATATAGCAATTCCCAAAAATAGTGATCCTATTAAAAAATTGCCATTTCCTCCATCTCTTTGAGCATAAAAAACAAAAATCAATGAACCTAAAATTGTTAAAATACTTCCCAAATAAAAATTTCTCTGCTTGACTCTATCCCTTTCATCTTTAAAAAATATAGAAGCCATAATTATAGCTACTGGCATTCCTAAAACTCCAAAGATACTCCCTGCTAAAGCTGAAGTTTCTTTTATTCCATTTATAAAGAAATACATATTTCCTGTCATAAAGAAACTCAATACCAAAAGTTTTAAAATTAATATTGGCTTATTTCTAATCTTTAACAGTTCATTACGATATTTAAAACAGCATATGAGGATAAAGAATATACCCCCAGCCAAAAATCTAACAGCATTATTATTTACAGTTTCAAATCTTACACTCA
>JAHHSZ010000112.1 GCA_020024915.1 Fusobacterium sp.
TCTTGTATGATAAATATATAAAAATATTTATCTATACGACCTCCTTCTATATTATTTTTTATTTAATTTTGTTATATAATTTTATTAATGAAACTGTGGACTTTTTATTTTTTTCTATTGAACTTTTAAGTTACTTTTTAAAGGAGACTATTGCCACTGTTTTTTCTCAAATACTTATAGTTGGTTAGAATTTTTATTCTTCATGTTTGCAAGAATGTATTGATTAAAATTTTGTGGATGCACAGTTTCTAATTTTATTTTAAGGATGTGATTTTATGTTATTACTAGGAATTGATATCGCTAAATTAAACCATGTTGCTTCTCTTGTTGATTCTACTTCTGGAGAACTTATCTTCTCTAATTTTAAATTTCAAAATAACTTTATTGGTTTTTCTTCTCTTCTTGAAAAAATTTCAAAATTTCCTACTACAGAAATTCTCATTGGTTTGGAATCAACTGGACATTACGGAGAAAATTTTATTAATTTTTTCTTCCAAAAAGGTTTTAATATTGTTGTTATCAATCCTTTACAAACTTCACATCTACGTAAAGCAAATATTAGAGATTCTAAAAATGACAGATTAGATTCTATTAATATTGCTAAAGCTTTATTATTTGGAGAACATAGATATGTTACTCAAAAAAATCTCACTAATTTTGCACTTAAAAAACTAACTCGTTTTAGGAGAAACTTAATTAAACAAAAAACTAAATTCAAAATTCAACTTGTTTCTCTACTTGATATTATTTTTCCAGAGTTACAATATTTCTTTAAATCTGGTGTTCACTCAAATGCTATTTATACTCTTTTAAAAAAGTATCCTTCTACAGAAAAAATAGCTGCCTTAAGAGAAAAAACATTATTCTCTATTTTGAACAAAGCTTCAAAGGGGCACTACAAAGAAGAACACGCTTCGCAATTAAAAAGTCTAGCTAAATCTTCTGTAGGTATTAAAGATACTTCTGTCTCTATGCATATACCTCAATTGATAAAATTAATTGAGATGTTGGACAGCCAAATTAATTCTATGGAAGAAGAAATCAAATCTTCCATTGATAAAGAATCTGTTGTACTTTCTATTCCAGGCATAAATTTTGTAGCTGCTGCTTCAATTCTTGGAGAAATTAATGATATTGATAACTTTGATTCATCATCAAAACTATTAGCCTTTTCAGGGTTGGATCCAAAGATAAGACAATCTGGAAATTTCAACGCTTCATCTTGTAGAATGTCTAAAAAAGGTTCTCCATATTTACGCTATGCTCTAATAATTACTGCTTGGAATCTTGTTAGAAATAGTGAAACTTTTCAAAAATATTATTTAAGTAAAAGAGCCCAAGGAAAAACACATTATAGCGCATTAGGTCATACAGCTCATAAATTAGTAAGAATAATTTATACCCTACTAAAGAAAAATATTTTATATCAAGAGATTAACTAATCTCTATCAATCGAATCAACTTTAAAGAGTTTTATGAACTCTAATTTTGTAATGCAGAAAAATCAAAGATTAAATTTTAAAAAATTTATCTTGACTTTTCATAGTTGGTCTCCTT
>JAHHSZ010000012.1 GCA_020024915.1 Fusobacterium sp.
CTTTTTTTATAAAAAAATATAATCACTACTCAAAGTTCTCTATTTATGGTATAATTAGAGCATTGAAAGCTAAGTTAGGAAGTGAAAAAATGGGAAGAATAGTGTATTTTACAGGTGGAGCTAGAAGTGGAAAAAGTCTTCAAGCAGAAAAATATATTTTTGATAAAGAGTACACACAGAAAATATATTTGGCTACTTCAATTCCATTTGATGATGAGATGAAAACTAGAGTAAAAAAGCATAAAGAGCAACGAGGAGAAAATTGGATAACAATTGAAGGATATAGTAATCTTATTGAAAAGATTTTACCATACGTAGAGAAAGGTGGAGTAATTCTTTTAGATTGTTTAACTAATATGGTAACCAATCTTATGATAATGGATAGAAAGTGTGATTGGGATAATATCTTAACTGATGAAGTAGATAGGATAGAGTTAGAGATTAAAGATGAGATTGAAAGCTTTTTTAAGTATGTGAAGAACCAAAAGATAGATATGGTAGTTGTTTCCAATGAATTGGGAATGGGAGTTGTTCCAGCCTATCCACTAGGAAGATATTTTAGAGATGTATGTGGAAGAATGAATCAAATAGCTGGAGCTTATGCAGATGAGGCCTATATGGCAGTATCAGGTTTACAATTAAAATTAAAATAGATGTAATGGAGGAAATATATGAACGGAATAGCACTACTTTTAAAATTTATGACAAGATTACCCGTTGGGTTTGAGCCGAAATTTGATTCAGATAGCTTAGGAAAGAGTATGAAATTTTTTCCTGTAGTTGGAATGATAATGGGAATAATTTTATTTGGATTTTATTGGGGGTTAAGTTATATAATTTATTCGCCAATGGTAATGGCTGTAATATTAGTGATAATAGAGGTAATTTTAACTGGTGGATTACATTTAGATGGACTTGCAGATACTTTTGATGGAATATTCAGTTATAGAAGTAAGCAAAAGATGCTGGATATAATGAAGGACTCAAGATTAGGGACAAATGGTGGATTAGTATTAATACTTTATTTTATACTTAAGGTTGCTCTAATCTATGAATTGGAAATGGTTATAGGTTTATCAACTGGGGTTATATTTTTATTGATTCCAGCCTTTGCAAGATTAAATAGTGTAATTAACTGTGCTTCAGCTCCATATGCAAGAGCCACTGG
Source organism: Fusobacterium sp. (assembly GCA_020024915.1). Taxonomy (GTDB): domain Bacteria; phylum Fusobacteriota; class Fusobacteriia; order Fusobacteriales; family Fusobacteriaceae; genus Fusobacterium_A. The sequence goes on from JAHHSZ010000012.1 coordinate 1,169, forward strand.
AATGGGAAAAACCTTTGTGGATCACACTAATTCTTGCGGAGTATTAGTGGCAACAGTAATAACTTTAATATATGGTGCAGTTGTATGTAAGATTTTTATGCTACCTTATACACTATTAATTACAATACCAGTATTAATGGTACTAGGATATATATTTGCAAAACTTATGACTAGAAAAATAGGTGGAATAACAGGAGATACGTTGGGAGCTGTTGTTGAACTTTCAGAGGTAATAGGAATATTTGTTTTATATGTGTGTACAGCTGTCTTACTATAGAGGTAGAATATGGGAAAACTTATTTTAGTGAGACATGGACAGACAGATATGAATGCAGATGGGACATATTTTGGTTGGTTGGATCCAGAGCTTAATAGTAAAGGAAGAGAGCAGGTAAAGAAAACTACAGTCAAGTTATCTCAGATTCATTATGATAATATCTACTCCAGTGATTTAAAGAGATGTTATGAAACGGCTCAAATAATAAATTGTTTAAATAGAGATATAGTTAGAGATAAAAGGCTAAGAGAGATAAATTTTGGAATTTTTGAAGGATTTACCTATGAGGAGATAAAGAAAAAGTATCCTAAGGAATGTGAAAAAAGTGAAAAAGAGTGGAAAACTTATAATTTTGTTTCTGGAGAGAGTCCAAGAGATGTGCAAAAAAGGGTAGTAGAGTTTGTGGAGCAGCTAGATCTTACAAAGAATAATCTAGTGGTAACTCACTGGGGAGTTATCAATTGTATATTGAGTTGGTATTTTTCTGAAGAGTTGGAGAGTTATTGGAAGTATTCCCTAGAAAATGGTGGGATCTGTATAATTGAATTTGTAGATAAATATCCTGTAATGAAAGGATTAAATATATAGGTGATAAAAATGAAGGGAATAGAAAATATTTTAGGTGATGTAGATGGAAAATATCTAGAAAGCATAAAATTAGCTCAAGAGGAATTAGATAGAAAGATGAAGCCACAAGGAAGTTTGGGAGTAATAGAGAAGATTGCTCTAAAATTGGCAGGGGTATATGGATATCCAGTAAAAAATATAGATAAAAAATGTCATATTGTAGCTTCTGCAGATAATGGAATTATTGAAGAGGGGATATCTTCATGTCCAGAGGAGTACACAAGAATAGTATCAGAGGCAATGTTGAATAGAATAGCTTGTATTGGGTTGTTTACAAAAAGATTGGGAGTTGAGTTTAATTTAGTAGATATTGGAATAAAGGAAGCAATTTCAAGAGAGTATGCTAATCTGTATGATAGAAATGTAAGAAGAGGAACTAATAACTTCTACAAAGAGCCAGCAATGAGTAGAGAAGATTGTTTAAAAGCCATAGAGATAGGTATGAATATGATAAAGGAAAAATCTGAAGGGGTAACCATTTTCTCAAATGGAGAGATGGGAATAGGAAATACTTCTACAAGTTCTGCAGTACTATACTCTTTAACTAGAGGAGATATAGATGAGATAGTTGGAAGAGGTGGAGGTCTTTCTGACTCTGGATTACTAAAAAAGAAAAAAGTGATAAAAGAGTCTTGTGAAAGATATAACACATTTGAGATGGATCCTGTTGATATCCTGGCTCATGTTGGTGGTTTGGATATAGCTTGTATGGTAGGAATGTATCTAGGAGCCTTAAAGTATAGACAGTTGATGCTTGTAGATGGTTTTATCTCAGCAGTAGCAGCTTTAACAGCTTGTAGAATAGAGCCAAAAGTAAAAGATTTCATACTTCTTACACATATGAGTGAAGAGCCAGGAATGAAGGTTGTATTGGATAATTTAGAGGAAAAGGCTTTTTTGAATATGGAGATGAGATTGGGAGAGGGAACTGGTGCTGTGCTAACTTATCCAATGATAGAATGTGCTATTGATATGATAAATGGAATGAAAACACCAGTAGCTGTGTATGAACTTTTTAAATAGAACTCTTTTTAGGAGGAAGATATATGGAGAGTAAAGTTGAAGGTCATAGAGAAAGACTCAGAAAAAAATATTTACAGGGAGGCTATTCAGCTTTTCACGAATATGAGATACTAGAGCTTTTATTGACATATGTGATACCTAGAAAAGATACTAAGCCAATAGCTAAAGAGCTGATAGAGAGATTTGGAAATTTAGATAATGTAGTAAGTGCTAATTATGAGGAGCTTTATAGTGTAACAGGGATAAAGGAGAACAGTGCAATTTTTCTAAAAATATTAGGAGATTTATCTAAAAATCTCTATAGAGGAGAATTAGAGAGAGAGGAGATACAGCTTAGAGATAAAAACTCTCTTTTGAGATATTTGAGAAGTGAGATTGGATTTTCAAGTAGAGAGGAGTTTAAAGTCCTATTTGTAAATAATTTTAATGTACTTACAGGAAGTGAAACTCTTTTTATAGGAACAATAGACAAGAGTGCTGTATATCCAAGGGAAATTTTAGAGAGAGCACTGTTTTACAAAGCAAAGGGAGTGATATTTGCACATAATCATCCCTCTGGAAATATCAGACCTTCTAAGCAGGATATACAAATAACTGAACATATGAAAGAGGTTTTAGAATTGGTTGACATAAGGTTATTAGAACATATAATTGTGACAAAAGATGGATATTTTAGCTTTTTAGAAGAAGGCTTGATTTAGAAACTTGTATTGTGACAAAAATTATGATAAGATGGTATAAAATATGTGTGTAGCAAAACTTGGAGGATTAATGGAAAATTTAAATAAAGAGCAACAAGAGATACCTCAAGAACCTAAATTTTATAATGTATTAGGAGTTATGTTTGAGGTTACTAAGAAGAGATACTACTTTGAAGTTGTAGATAAAATTGAGTATAAAAAGGGAGATAAGGTAATAGTTGATACTATAAGAGGAAAAGAGATTGGAGTAGTTTATGGAGAACCGAGAATGGTAAATGAAAAAGATCTAGTTCTACCTTTGAAACCAGTATTGAAAAAAGCAAGTAAAGAGGAAGAGGAGAAGTATAAAGAGTTAAAACAACTATCTCTAGAAGCTAAAAATATCTGTAAAGAGAGAATAAATCATCATAAATTACCAATGAAACTTGTAGAAACTGAGTATACATTTGATAAGACAAAATTGATATTTTATTTTACAGCAGAGGGAAGAATAGATTTTAGGGATCTGGTAAAGGACTTGGCTAATATATTTAGAGTTAGAATAGAGTTGAGACAGATTGGTGTTAGAGATGAAGCTAGAATATTAGGTACAGTAGGAGTATGTGGAAAAGAGCTATGTTGTAGGACTTTTATTAGCAAATTTGACTCTGTATCTATAAAAATGGCAAGAGATCAGGGATTAGTAATAAATCCAGCAAAAATCTCTGGTGTGTGTGGGAGATTACTATGTTGTATAAATTATGAATATCAACAATATGAAGAAGCATTAAGACATTATCCAGCAGTTAATCAGCATGTAAAAACTCCAAATGGAGTTGGAAAAGTTATGAGTATAAGTCCTTTAAATGGTTATTTGTTTGTAGATGTAGAGAATAAAGGTATGATAAAATTTAGTGTAGAAGAGATTAGATTCAATGTAAAAGAGGCAAATAAATTGAAAAATACTAAGACAGCAGAGGAGTTAGCTCATAGGGAGTTAGAGAAGGAATAGTTATGTTGTGCAGAGATGAAAATATGACATTACTAAAGGGTAATTATAAAATTATTCAAAAAATAAATGGATTTAGATTTTCAGTAGATGCAGTGATATTATCAGACTTTTTTTTACCTAGCAAAAGTGGAAAAATATTGGATATAGGGACTGGAAATGGAGTAATTCCAATACTACTTTATGCTAAAGACAAAGGAAAGGATATAACAGGGGTAGATATCCAAGAGGAGAATGTTCTATTAGCTAAAAAAAATGTAACATTAAATAGTTTAGATGAGTATATAAAAATAATAGGTTGTGATATCAAGGATTATTTGATGGGTAATTCCTTTGATTATATAGTTTCAAACCCACCATATATGAAGGTAGATGGAAAAAAACAAAATGATTTAACAAGTAAGGCTATAGCTAGACACGAGATAAAACTTAACTTATTAGAACTTATAAAAAGTGCTAAAAAACTTTTAAAACCAAGAGGAAGTTTTACCTTCGTACACCAAAGTTATAGATTTACAGAGATTGTAAAAGTATTGGAAGAGTGTGGGTTTTCTCTGAAAAGAGTGAGATTTGTCTATTTTTCTAAGGAGAAAAATTCAAATCTTGTTTTGATTGAAGCTTGGAAAGGAAAAAAAGTACAGCTAGAGATAATGCCTCCTCTTTTTCTTGAGGAGAGTGGTTATTAAAAGAGAAAAAAGTAACTATAATTGATTGACAACGAGATTTTTTATTATCAAAACAGAAGGAGAAAATTTACGAGAACAAAATGGAACTTTTAAAATTTGTTGAACAAGATGATCTAAAGGGATTTAAACAAAATTTAGATATGGGCTCTATTGAGGAGTTGGATGATAAGAAAAATACAATTTTACATCTTTGTGTAGAAATAGGTAAGTATGAGTTTGTAGATGCTCTATTATACAATGGAGCAGATCCTAATGCTAAAAATAAAGATGGAAATACAGCTCTACATATTTCAGCTCAAAAAGATAGTGGAAAGATAATGGAAATTTTATTAGAATTTGGTGGAGATTTAGATATAAAAAATAATCATCAGAGAACAGCTATTAACTTAGCAAAAGTTTCTAAATCAAACAATGTACTAAAAGTTATTGAAAATAGTGGTGCTGATTATGTAGGGGCTGGAAGTGGTTTTGAAAAGATGAATCATCATAGAAAATTAGAAGATTATTAAAATGATTATAAATAAAAAAGAAGAAAGTTGGATAAAACAGCTTTCTTCTTTTTTTCTCATTGTCAAATATAAATAAAAGTTATTTTAAAATTTTTTATAGGCTATTTTATTACTAGCAATAGATAAATATCAAAAATAAATTAATAATATAGTTAAAAATAATGGTTTTTAATATTTCTTATGATATAGTGAGTAAATATGGTATAATTAAGTTATAAAATAAAAAAGGTGATTCGATGTTTAAATTACATTCTAAATATACTCCTATGGGAGATCAACCACAGGCAATAAAAAAAATAGCTGAAAATATAGATAATGGAATAGCAGATCAAGTACTTCTAGGAGTAACAGGATCTGGAAAGACTTTTACTATTGCTAATATAATAAAGGAAACCAGTAGACCAGCACTTATATTAGCACCAAATAAAACATTGGCAGCACAATTATATAGTGAATATAAATCATTTTTTCCAGAGAATGCTGTTGAATACTTTGTATCCTATTACGATTACTATCAACCAGAGGCATATATAGCTGTAACAGATACATATATAGAAAAAGACTCATCTGTTAATGATGAAATAGAAAAATTGAGGCAGGCAGCAACAGCAGCTCTAATCAATAGGAGAGATGTAATAATAGTAGCTTCTGTATCAGCTATTTATGGTTTAGGATCAGCTGAGACATATAAAAAGATGACAATTCCTATTGATAGAAAAACAGGGATCACTAGGAAAGAGTTAATCCAAAGATTAATAAATATTAGGTATGAAAGAAATGATCTAGCTTTTGAAAGAGGAAAGTTTAGAATAAAAGGAGATGTAATAGATATATATCCTTCATATATGGAGACTGGATATAGATTGGAGTTTTGGGATGAGGACTTGGAAGAGATCTCAGAGATAAATACCCTAACAGGACAAAAAATAAAAAAGAATTTAGAGAGAATAATGATATATCCAGCTACTCAATATTTGACTGAAGATGGAGATGTGGAAAGAATCATAGCAGAGATTCAAAAGGATAAGATAGAAGAGGTTAAAGCCTTTGATGAGAAAGGGAAACTTTTAGAAGCTCAGAGGTTGAAGCAGAGAACAGAGTATGATATAGAGATGATAAGAGAGATTGGATATTGTAAAGGGATAGAAAACTACTCTAGATACCTTTCAGGAAAAGGAGTAGGAGAGACACCAGATACATTATTAGAGTATTTTCCAAAGGATTTTGTCACATATATTGATGAGTCACACATATCTGTTCCTCAGATTCGAGGAATGTATAATGGGGATAGAGCAAGAAAAGAAGCTTTGGTGGATAATGGGTTTAGATTGAAGTCCGCACTTGATAATAGACCTTTGAGATTTGAAGAGTTCCGAAGATTAACAGGACAGACAGTTTTTGTCTCCGCAACTCCAGGAGATTTTGAAATGGTTGAATCAGATGGAAATATAGCTGAACAATTGATTCGTCCAACGGGGATATTAGATCCTGAGATAGAGGTTAGACCAACTAAAAATCAAGTGGATGATCTAATGGAAGAGATAAGAGTGAGAGCAGAGAAGAGAGAGAGAGTTTTGGTTACAACACTTACTAAAAAGATGGCTGAAGAACTCACAGAGTATTATTTGGGACTTGGAATTAGAGTTAAATATATGCACTCAGATATAGATACACTAGAGAGAATAGATATAATAAAAGGGTTACGTAAAGGTGAATTTGATGTATTAGTTGGGATAAACCTACTTAGAGAGGGGTTGGATATACCAGAAGTTTCTCTTGTGGCCATATTAGAAGCAGATAAAGAGGGATTCTTAAGAAGTAGACGCTCATTGGTTCAAACTATAGGAAGAGCAGCTAGAAATGTAGAGGGGAGAGTGATACTCTATGGAGATATTTTAACAGACTCTATGAAGGCAGCTATAGATGAAACATATAGAAGAAGAAAGATACAGAATCAGTATAATATAGAGAATGGTATAGATCCAAAGACAGTGATAAGAGAGATAAGTGAAGATGTGATAAATCTAGATTATGGATTACCAGAAGAATTGACAAAAGATAAAAATATCAAGAGTTTTAGTTCAAAGGGTGATATTGAGAAAGAGATAGGAAAACTTGAGAAAGAGATTGTAAAACTATCTAAGGAATTGGATTTTGAAAATGCCATAATAAAAAGAGATGAGATGATAAAATTGAAAAAATTGTTACTAGATTTTTAATTTGAAGGAGAATTATGTTTGAAGAGAGAACTTATTCAGTAACTGAATTTAATAAAATGATAAAAGGGTATATAGAAGATAACCCAAATTTAAGAGAGTTCTTTTTAGAAGGGGAACTTTCAGGAGTGACTTACTATAAAAGTGGACATCTCTATTTTAACTTGAAAGATAAAGAAGCACAGATAAAGTGTGTGGCTTTTAAGTATAAATTTAAAAGAATAGCTGAAGATTTGAAAGATGGAGATTCAATTAAATTATTTGGAGATGTTGGTTTTTATGAGAATAGAGGGGATTTCCAAGTTTTAGTTAGACATATTGAAAAGAAAAATATGTTGGGGGATATGTTTGCTAAGTTAGAAGAGTTAAAAAAAGAGATGGAAAAGAAGGGATATTTTTCACCTCTCTACAAAAAACCACTACCTAACTATCCAAGAAATATTGGTGTAGTTACAGCAATTACAGGAGCAGCTGTACAGGATATAATAAAAACAGTGAAAAAGAGAGATAATACTATAAATATATATGTGTATCCAGCTAAAGTACAGGGAGTGGGCTCAAGTGATGAGATAGTGAGAGGGATAGAGGTTCTAAATCAAATTCCTGAAATAGATATGATAATAGCTGGAAGAGGTGGAGGAAGTATAGAGGATCTATGGGCTTTTAATGAAGAAAAAACAGCTATGGCATTTTTTAATTCTGAAAAACCAATAATATCAGCAGTAGGGCATGAGATAGATAACCTTTTGACAGACTTAGTTGCAGATGTAAGAGCAGCTACTCCAACACAGGCAGTAGAGCTATCTGTTCCAGAGAGAAAGAGGAGTATAGAGGGATTAGAGGATAGAGAGAGATACCTAAATACCCTTATGAAGAACATATTAAATAAGAAGAGAAAAGAGTTAGAAAGCAGAGAGAACAACTACTACATAAAGAGTTTTTCAAAAGTGATAGAGGAGAAAAACAGTGTTTTAGTTGAGAGGGAGAGAAGGCTACAACAGGCTATTACCTATTACATAGAGGGTAAAAGAAATAGTTTGGAGAATAAGATACAGAGATTGATAACTTTAAATCCTCTAAAAACATTGGAAAGAGGGTATAGTGTTGTTAGTAAAGCTGGTGTTAGCATAAAAAGTGTAGATGATTTAGAGATAGGAGAGGAGATTGATATCAGATTAAATGATGGATCAATTTCAGGAAGCGTAGAGAAGATTATAAAGATTTGAGGAGATATTTGATGAAGAAGATACTAGGTTTCTTGTTTTTAATGGGAAGTTTAGTTTATGGAGAGGGATTTTTATTTTGGAAAGGTGATAGTGAAAAAGAGAAAGTAGATGTAAGTAGACAAGAGATGAATCAAAGATGGGAGAGGATAAAAGAGTTGGATCAACAGATCTCTTTTGATAAGGATAAATGGAGATTACAGAAGAATTATAAGGAGTATAAAAAGGAATTTGATATCTATATGGATTATTTACAAAACAATAGTAACGAGCTTTTTAATGTGGGAGATTACTATTTTAAAAATGGAAGGTATGAAAAAGCTTATGAAATTTTTTCAAGAGATAATACAAACATAAAGAATGTTTTTGGGGCAGCTACATCAGCAAGATTTTTAAATGACAATGAAAATGCATTGAAACTCTACACTCAGAGTATAGAGATAGATCCTAACTTTTATGAAGCATACCTGGGAAGAGGAGTTATAAATAGAAATATTGGGAACTATTCAGAGGCTATCAATGATTTTAATAAGTATATGAAATATAGACAGGATGAGGCAGTATATACAGGACTTGGAGATGTTTATATGATAACTAAAAATTATAGAGAAGCAAAAAATATATTGGAAGTTGGAAGAAATAGATATCCTAATTCAAAGGTAATAAGAGATATGTTAATCAGATTATATGCAGAGCTAAAAAATAATTAAAATCATAAAAGAGGTGAGGGGCTTGGAGTGGTATAGGTTAAAAGTGGTGGATATAAAAGACAGGACATTTAGAATACTACTGAAGTTCTTTGAAGAGTATGAAGATATTTTTAAAGTTGATAAAAGAGTGTTACAAGATAGCTACAAATTAGAGAATGAAGAGATAGAAAAGATTTGGGACTCTCAAAAAGTAGACTTGAAAGAGGAGATAGAAAAATTAAAAGAGAATAGAGTGTCTCTTCTTTTTATCAAAGATGGAGATTATCCAGAGGAGTTAAAAAATATAGCAAAGCCACCAATATTTATGTATTATAGAGGAGATATTTCTATTCTAAAAGGGAAAAAGATAGGGGTAGTAGGGACAAGAAGACCTACCTCATATGGAAAGATAGCTTGTGAAAAGCTGGTAAGAGAGTTGGTGGAAAATGGAGTAACAACTGTCAGTGGTTTAGCAAGTGGAATTGATAGAATCTGTCATCAAAAAACTTTGGAAAATGATGGAAAGAGTATAGCAATTGTAGGAAGTGGATTAGATGTGATATATCCCAAAGAGAATGAGAGATTATGGCAAGAATTGGGAGAGAAGGGTTTGATTATGAGTGAGTATCCTTTAGGAACACTTCCATATGCTTATAATTTTCCAATGAGAAATAGAGTAATAGTTGGAATTTCACAAGGTATAACGGTGGTAGAAAGTAAGATAAAAGGCGGAAGTTTAATCACAGCTGAATTAGCATTAGAAGAGGGAAGAGAAGTATTTGCAATTCCTGGAGAGATCTTTTCTCCTGTATCAGAGGGATGTAATAATCTTATAAAAAATTCGAGTGCTAAATTAGTGACCTCTGTAGAAGATATATTAGATGAATTTAATTGGAAAAAGAAAGCAAGTAAGGAAAAAAAGAAATTAAATTTGACAGAATATGAGGAAAAAATATACAATGTTCTTGAGAGAGAAAAAAATCTAGATGAGATTATAATGGCAACTTTGATGAAACCAGGTGAAATACTATCTATTTTAATGGATTTAGAAGTTAAAAAAGTGGTAATGAGTATTCCAGGAGGAAAGTATAGGAGAAAAATTTAAATAGAAATCTTGATTTTTTTTAAAGAATTTAGTAGAATGAAACGGAAAAGAGATAATAGAGAGCAACAGGGGTGAAGTAAGTGGCAAAGACAACAGATAAAAAAAATTTAGTAATAGTTGAGTCACCAGCGAAAGCTAAGACAATTGAAAAAATTTTGGGAAAGAATTTTCAGGTTGTAGCATCATTTGGACATGTGAGAGATTTACCTAAGAGTAAATTAGGAGTGGATGTGGAGAATAATTTTACTCCGTCATACTCTACAATCAAGGGAAAAGGTGATGTAATAAAGAATCTTAAGGCTTTTGCAAAAAAATCGGATAAAGTTTATCTAGCATCTGACCCTGATAGAGAAGGAGAAGCAATAGCTTGGCACATAGCTTATGCTTTAAAATTAGATGAAAATGATACTAATAGAATAGAGTTTAATGAGATAACTGAGCACGCAATAAAGGAATCGATTACTCATCCAAGACAAATTGATATGAACAAGGTCAATGCTCAACAAGCTAGAAGAATATTGGATAGATTGGTAGGGTATGGAATAAGCTCACTACTTTGGAAGAGTATAGCTTCTAATACTAGTGCTGGTAGAGTACAATCAGTGGCTTTAAAACTTATTTGTGATTTAGAAAATGAGATAAAAAAATTCGTGCCAGTAAAATTTTGGGAGGTAAAGGGAGATTTTTTCAACAAACTAAAATTAGCTCTATATAAAGTAGAAGGAAAAAAAATTGATAGATTAACTGATGGTAATGTTGTAAAGGAGATAAAATCAATAGAGAAAAAGGAATTTACAATTAGTGAGGCTAAGGTAACCAAGAGAACTAAAAACTCACCACTACCTTTGAAGACTAGTACTTTACAGCAGTTAGCTTCATCATATTTGGGATTTTCAGCTTCAAAAACTATGAGAGTGGCACAAGGTTTATATGAGGGGATAGATGTAAATGGAACTCATAAAGGTTTGATTACTTATATGAGAACAGACTCTACAAGAATCTCTGAAGATGCTCAAGAGATGGCTAAAAACTATATTTTAGAGAACTTTGGTAAAGAGTATTTAGGAGTGAAAAAAGAGAGCAAAAGTAAGCAGAAGATTCAAGATGCTCACGAAGCAATACGTCCAACAGATATAAACTTAACTCCAAATATATTAGAGGTCTCTTTAGATAAGGATCAATTGAAATTATATAAATTGATTTGGGAGAGATTTTTGATATCTCAGTTAGCTCCAATGAAATATGAACAGTTTGAATTGGTGGCTACATATGATAAGTTTGATTTTAGAGGAACAATCAACAAGATAACATTTGATGGTTATTATAAAATATTTAAGGATGAAGATGAATTGCCATTAGGGGATTTTCCAGAGATTAAGATAGGGGATAAAACTAAATTAGAAAAATTACATATTAAAGAGGATTTCACAAAACCACCTTCAAGATTTACAGAATCGTCTCTTGTAAAAAAATTGGAGGCAGAGGGAATAGGAAGACCTTCAACTTATGCTTCAATAATAGAGACATTGAAGAAGAGGGAGTATGTAAAAATAGAGGGGAAAAGCTTTATTCCAACAGAGTTGGGATTTGAGATCGAAGATGCTTTGGATAAAAACTTCCCCAATATAATGAATGTAAAATTTACAGCTGAAATGGAGAATCAATTGGACGAGGTAGCAGAAGGAGAAGAGAATTGGATAACTCTACTTTCTGTATTCTATAAGGAGTTAAAGGAGTACATAGACAAGTTTGCTGAGAAGGTAGAGGAGGAAGCTAATCGTAGAATAGAGTCAGATGTACCTTGTAACTGTGGTAAGGGGAATATGATATTAAAAACAGGAAGATTTGGAAGATACCTAGCTTGTCCAGAGGTTGATAAAGATGGAGAATGCAAGGAAAAAATATCTTTGAAAGGGATAGATATTCCAGCTGAAGAGATAAAGCAAGGGAAGATCTTTGTAAGAGATAAGGTGGAAGAGCTAGTTAAAACTAAACAGGGAAAAGCTACAGATGTAAAAACTGAAAATGGAGATATGTATCTATTGAAAGTTGGAAGATTTGGTAATTATTTAGAGAGTGAAAAATATACTCAAGACAATTTAAGAATGTCATTACCACCAGAGATAAGAAAAGCTTTAGCTAACAATCAGATTCAAGAGAAAGATGGAGTTATGCAGATAAATGTAGAGCTTTCAAAACTATTAGCTGAAGATGAAAAAATCTTAAAAGAAGCTGGGGTATGTGAAAAATGCGGAAGACCATTTAAAATTGGTAGAGGAAGATGGGGTAAATTTTTGGCTTGTACAGGATACCCAGAGTGTAAGAATATAAGAAAGATAGATAAAAAATAAGGAGTACTTAATGACAAATAAAGAGGTAATAGTAGTAGGAGCTGGACTTGCTGGAAGTGAGGCAGCTTATCAACTTGGTAAAAGAGGGATAAAAGTTAAACTTTATGAGATGAAGAGACATAAGAAGACAGAAGCTCATAAAAGTGATGATTTTGCTGAGTTAGTGTGTAGTAATTCATTGGGAGCAGATAATCTAGCCAATGCTTCAGGACTTATGAAAGAGGAGTTAAGAAGATTAGATTCGTTGGTAATAAAGAGTGCAGATAGAAATAGAGTTCCAGCTGGACAAGCCCTAGCTGTAGATAGAGATGGATTTTCTCAAGAAATAACTAGAGTTTTAAAAGAGATGGAGAATGTAGAGATAATTGAAGAAGAGCTAACTGAGATACCAGAGGATAGGATTGTTTTAATCGCTTCAGGTCCACTTACATCAGAAAAATTATCTAAAAAGATTGCTGAGATTACTCACAGTGATTATCTATATTTCTATGACGCAGCAGCTCCAATAGTTACATTGGAGTCAATAGATATGGATGTGGCATATAGACAATCTCGTTATGGTAAAGGTGAGGGAGAGTATATAAATTGTCCAATGGATAGGGAGCAGTATTATAACTTCTACAATGCTCTAATAACAGCAGAAAGAGCTCCATTAAAAGCATTTGAGGAGGAGAAAATATTTGATGCTTGTATGCCAGTAGAGAGAATAGCTATGACTGGTGAGAGAACACTTGTATTTGGACCATTAAAACCAAAGGGACTTATAAATCCTAAAACAGACAAGATGGATTATGCAGTTGTTCAATTGAGACAGGACGATAAAGAGGGGAAACTATATAATTTAGTAGGATTTCAAACAAATTTGAAATGGGGAGAGCAGAAGAGAGTTTTCTCTATGATACCTGGACTTGAAAATGCGGAGTTTATAAGATATGGAGTTATGCATAGAAATACATTTATAAATTCAACTCAATTATTAGATGAGAGTTTAAAATTAAAAACTAGAGACAATGTGTATTTTGCAGGTCAGATCACAGGGAGTGAAGGTTATGTATCCTCTGTGGCTACAGGAATGATGGCTGCTATAAATATAGCTAATAGATTGGCAGGAAAAGAGCCATTTGTATTAGATGACAGAAGTGCTATTGGAGCAATGGTTAAATATATAACTGAGGATAAGAAAAACTTTCAACCAATGGGACCAAATTTTGGAATTATAAGAAGCTTAGATGAGAGAATAAGAGATAAAAAAGAGAGATATAACAAGATCTCTACAATAGCTTTAGAGTATTTAGATACTAGATTAGCTGATGTTAAATAAATTTATAGTTGTACCAGAGAGAGAAATGTTATATAATTTGGAGTGGTATAGTTAAATATGGAGAAAAGAAATATAGAAAGAGATATTAAAGATTTTCTATATTTTGCAGAGTTTGGAGATAATAAAAGCTCGAATACTGTAAAATCTATGAGAAAAGATTTAATTCAATTAGCACAATATTTAAATGAGATAGAGAGAGTAGAGTCAAGTATAGATGTTGATTCTGTTATGATTAGAGGATTTATAGCTTTTCTTCAAGAGAATGGGATAACTAAAAGAACTGTAAATAGAAAATTATCATCTATACGTTCATTCTTTAAATATCTTGTGAAAAATAGAAATGTTAATCAAAGTCCAGTTGAAGTGGTAGCTTCTCCAAGTTTTCTTGTAGAGAAACCAGATATACTAAGTTTAGATGAGATCAATAGATTACGAGATGTGATCTCATTAAAAACAGCTAATGGATTGAGAGATAGATTGATGTTGGAGCTGTTGTATTCCAGTGGGATAACTTCCACAGAGATGTTAGGAGTTGGAGAGAAGGTTTTTGATCTAGATAGAAGAGAGTTATATGTTACAAATGGAAAGAGTAATAGAGTTGTATTTTTTAGTGAGAGAACTAGAGAGTTTTTCAGAAGATATATAGATTCTAAAAAAGAGAAATATGGAGAGAGATACAATCCAGATATACTCTTTGTAAATGGTTCAGCTACTAGATTAAGTGATAGATCTCTACGTAGAATAATAGATAGGTATGCAGAGAGAGCTGGAATAGATCGTGAAATTAGTCCATATAGCTTTAGACATACATTTGCTGTGCATATGTTAAATAATGGTATGGATCTACTATATTTAAAAGAGTTGATGGGACATGCAACTCTTGAGAGTACAAGAGTTTATCAAGAATTGATAGAAGTGAAACTTTAAAGAATGGATAATGTGAGGAGAGCAGAGATGATAAGAGCTACTACTATAATTGCAGTAAAAAAAGATGGAAAAGTTGCGATGGCAGGAGATGGGCAGGTAACTTTTGGAGAGGTAGTATTTAAAGGAAATGCTAAAAAAATAAGAAGAATAGAGAAATATAATATAATGGCTGGATTTGCTGGAGCAGCAGCAGATGCCTTTGCATTGATGGATAAATTTGAAAGTAAGTTAGAGGAATTTTCAGGAAATCTAAAAAAATCAGCTGTAGAACTAGCTAAGGAGTGGAGAAGTGACAAAGCTTTAAGAACTTTAGATGCCATGTTGATAGTGGCAGATAAGGAGAGTATATTGGTTCTTTCTGGAAATGGTGATGTAATAGAGCCTGATGGAGATGTAGCAGCTATAGGAAGTGGAGGAAACTATGCTTATGCGGCAGCTAAAGGAATACTTCTTTATGGAAAGGATATCTCAGCTGAAGAGGTGGCAATAGAAGCTATGGCAATAGCAGGTGAGATGTGTATTTATACTAATTCAAATATTACATATGACATAATTTAAAATGAGGAGAAGATAATATGAGTAAGAAAATTTGTGTCGGTTGTGGGATAGAACTGCAAAGTGATTACCCAGAGAAGAATGGATATCTTCCGGCAGCTAAGTTAGAAGAGGCAGGAGACCATTATTGTCAAAGATGTTTTAAGATAAAAAACTATGGTAAGTATATGCCAGTAAAATTGACAAGAGATGATTATAGAAGAGTTGTTCAAGATGAAATGAGAAATGCTCAAGTGGCAATAGCTGTTTTTGATATCATTGATTTTGAAGGATCTTTTGACGATGAAATATTAGATGTATTAAGAGAGATGGATTCAATAGTTGTAATCAATAAATTGGATCTTATACCTGATGAAAAACATCCTTCTGAAGTGGCTAACTGGGTAAAGGTAAGACTTGCTGAAGAGGGAATTTCTCCTTTAGATATCGCCATTGTAAGTAGTAAGAATGGATATGGAATTAACGGAATCTTTAAAAAGATAAAACACTTCTATCCAGATGGAGTGGAAGCTCTAGTTTTAGGAGTAACAAATGTAGGAAAATCAAGTATAGTAAATAGATTATTGGGATTGAAAAAGGTAACTGTTTCTAAATATCCAGGAACTACTTTGAAGAGTGTAAGAAACCAGATACCTCATACAAAAATAACATTGATAGATACACCAGGATTGATTCCAGAAGGAAGAATATCAGACTTAGTATGTGAAAACTGTAATTTAAAGATGATACCTGCTAATGAGATCTCAAGAAAAACATTTAAAATGTCAAAGGATAGAGCTTTAGTTCTAGGAGAGTTAGTTTGGTTTAAAGTTTTAAATGAAGAAGAAACTAAACCAATATTCTCACTATATGCAGCTAAAAAGGTAACTTTCCATGAGACTAATTCTGAAAAATTAGAGGAATTGCTAAAGAGTGATAGAGGAGATCTGTTATCTCCACCTTGTGATCATTGTAGAGGTGAATATAGAAAATTAGAAAAGAAAAAACAAAAAATTGTTGTAAAAACAGGAGAAGAGCTTGTATTCAAAGGACTAGGTTGGATTTCAGTTAAGAGAGGACCACTAGAGATAGAGGTAACAGCTCCAAAAGAGGCTGGAATTGTAATAAGAGATGCCTTTATCAAGCCTAAAAGATAATTATGAAGATATTCAAGCACGAAGTGAGTGAAACAGTGATAACAACAGTATTTTCAATATTGGGAACAGCTTTAGTAATAATTCTAGGTAGTTATAATGTCAAAGATTTGACTGAAGCTAAAAAAGCTGAAAAAGTTTTGGAGGAGCTGAAGGGATTGAGAGTAGCTCTTGAAGAGTATTATCAATTGACAAAAGAGTACCCTAATCTAACATTGGAGGGAGCTAAGGATAATTTGAGAATACTAGATTATATAGATGAAAATGGTAGCCTTATATCATTTGCCAAGATTTATGGACATGATACACTGCCTAAAACTCCAGCTGTTGAAGATATAGAGGAGAGTAATGCTATTTATAATACAAACAGTTTTAAACAAGGAGAGAATTATGGTGGCTGGAATTATGACTATACTGGGAAAACAGGTGAGATACATGCAAACTTACCGATAAGTATATATTCTCAAGGAATAGATTGGAATAACTATTAAAAGAACAGGAGAGAGATTTTTTATGAAAAAGTATGATATTATTTTTCTGGGTGGAGGACAGGCGGGAGTCTTTGGAGCTTATGAAGCTATTGAAAAGAATCCAGAGCTAAGCATTTTAATATTAGATAAAGGAAAAATGCTAAAGCAGAGAATTTGTCCAAAGGAAAAATTAGGGAAATGTGTGAGTTGTCCAACTTGTGCAATAATCTATGGAGTAAGTGGAGCAGGAGCTTTCTCTGATTCAAAATTCAATATGGATTATAGAGTAGGTGGAGATGTACATGTAATTGCTGGGAAAAAACTTGTTAATAATACTATTAATGATGTAGTTAAAGTATATAGAAAATTTGGTTTTAATGAGGAACCTACAGGGTTAAAATATAACCAAACTATGGAACAGATAAAAAAAGGGTGTATTGAGAATAGAATACAACTAGTAGATACACCGACTATGCACTTAGGAACAGATGGTTCAAGAAAACTTTATACACAATTGATAGATTACTTAATAGAAAAGGGTGTAGAGTTTATCACTGAAAGAGAAGTTGATAGTTTAATAGTTGAAAATGATAGAGTGAAAGGCGTAGTAGTATTTCATAAAGGGAAAGAGGAGAGATACTATTCAGATAACATAGTTGCAGGAATGGGAAGAAGTGGTGCTAAGAAGATGATGGAACTTTGTCAAAAGCATGGGATTAAATATGAGAATGGTGCAGTTGACATTGGAGTAAGAGCTGAAATTCCTGATATCATAATGAAGGATATAAATGAAAACTTTTATGAAGCTAAGATGATCTATTACTCAAGAAACTATAGAGATAAGATGAGAACATTCTGTAGTAATCCAAGTGGGTTTATAGCAGCAGAGAAGTATGACGATTTTATATTAGCTAATGGTCACGCTTATAAGGACAGAAAATCTACTAATACTAACTTAGCACTATTGTGTACAAAAAAATTTACTGAACCATTTAATCAACCTTTTGAATATGCTACGGCTATAGCAAAGATGTCATCTATGCTAACTGGAGGAAAATTATTAGTTCAGTCTTATGCTGACTTGAAAGAGGGAAGAAGATCCACAAATGAGAGATTAGAAAGATTGAATATAGTCCCTACTACGGAGGATTATGTAGCTGGAGATATAGCTCTAGCTTGTCCACAGAGATTACTAGATAATATAATGGAATTTATTGAGGTTTTAGACAAAATAACTCCGGGATTTGCTTCTGGAGATTTATTATTATACTTCCCTGAGATCAAATTTAGAAGTACAAGATTAATTATCAATGAACATATGGAAACTTCATTAAAAGGGCTATATGCAGTAGGAGATAGCTCTGGTTATGGAAGTGGATTGAATATAGCAGCAGTTATGGGAATGCTTGCAGTAAGAGATATAATAAATAATTAATTAAAAATGGTGCATTGTCTTTCATATTTTGGAGAAAAAAGCACCATTTTTTATAGCTTTGAATTGAAAAAAATAATATTTTATGATAAAATGAAGTGAGAGAGATTACTAGGAGGAGAAGAAT
Organism: Fusobacterium sp.; assembly: GCA_020024915.1. Taxonomy (GTDB): domain Bacteria; phylum Fusobacteriota; class Fusobacteriia; order Fusobacteriales; family Fusobacteriaceae; genus Fusobacterium_A. The sequence goes on from JAHHSZ010000012.1 coordinate 19,529, forward strand.
GGGTTTTTTTAGTAAACTATTTAAAAGAAAAAAAGATGATGAGCGAGAGAGCTTAAAAGTAGCAGAGGTTGAAATAGATGAGTTATTAGAGAAAAATCAAGAGAGTGAAGAAGAAAAAGAGGAAATACAATCAGCATTAGAAGATAAAAATGATACTCCAAAGATAGAAGAAGATAGTGTTGAAGATAAAAAAGTAGATGTAACCATAGAGCAAATAGATAGTGATATACTTAACAAAATAGAGGAACAAGTAGAAGATACAAAAAAGGAAGTAGAAAAAATTGAGATAGAAGAGGTTAAAGAGGAGAAGAAAGGTTTCTTTGCTTCATTAAAAGATAAACTATTCAAGTCTAGAGAGGGACTGTTTGGTACATTAAAATCATTTATTTTAGGAAGAAGTGTAATAGATGATGAGATGTATGAGGAGTTAGAGGATATTCTAGTACAGTCAGATATTGGTATGGATATGACTTTAAAGATAGTAAAAGAGCTTGAAAAAGAGGTGAAAAGAAGAGGAGTAAAAGATCCTAAAGAGGTATATCCAGTACTTAAAGAGGTAATGGAAGGCTTCTTAATAAAAGAGGATAATGAGATATATATTGAAGATGGAAAACTAAACGTGATTTTAGTTGTAGGAGTAAATGGTGTTGGAAAAACAACTACTATAGGAAAACTAGCTTCAAAATATGTTAAAGAGGGTAAAAAGGTTATATTAGGAGCAGGAGATACTTTCAGAGCTGCTGCAATAGAGCAGTTAGAAGAGTGGGCTAACAGATCTGGAGCTGAGATAGTAAGGAGCACTCAAGGATCAGATCCAGGAGCAGTAGTGTTTGATACTTTAGCAGCTGCCCAATCAAGAGGAGCTGATATCGCTATTATAGATACTGCTGGAAGACTTCATAATAAAAATAACCTAATGAAAGAGTTAGAGAAGATTCATCATATAATTAAGAAAAAATTAGGTGATCAAAAATATGAGTCTATATTAGTTATAGATGGAACTACAGGCCAGAATGCTCTTAATCAAGCAAAAGTTTTTAATGAAGTGACTGAATTGACAGGATTTATTATAACTAAACTTGATGGAACTGCTAAAGGAGGAATAATATTTAGTATTTCAGAGGAGTTAAAGAAACCAATTAAATTTATTGGTGTTGGAGAAAAGATAGAAGATTTAAGAAAATTTGAAGCTAAAGAGTATATACAAGCTATATTCGATTAAGGAATAATATATATATTGTATATCTTTTAAAAAAGTATTTGTATTTATACTTAAAATTTGTTAGTATATACTTAACATCATAAAATGATGTATTTATTTGTATATAAATTATATTTAAGATAAAAAGTTAAGGAAGTGAGTATTTTGAGTTTTTTAGTAAAAATTAGAGAAAAGGCAAGAGAAGTACAAAAAACAGTTGTATTACCAGAAGGAACAGATGAAAGAGTAATAACAGCAGCAGCCAAAATAGTTGAATTAGGAGTAGCTAAACCAGTTGTTTTAGGACATAGAGACGATATGGAAAGAGTTGCTAACGACTTAGGAATCAGCTTAAGAGGAGTAGAGATAATTGAAGCAAAAAATCCTCCAAAACTAGAAACTTATGCAGAGAAATTAGCAGAATTAAGAGCTAAAAAAGGAATGACTGTAGATCAAGCTAGAGAGATCTTGTTAAACGATCCTAACTTCTATGGAGCTATGATGGTTAAAATGGGAGATGCAGATGCTATGGTATCTGGATCAGATTCTCCAACTGCAGATGTATTAAGAGCAGGGCTACAAATAATAGGTACAAGAAAAGGAATAAAGACTGTATCATCAGTTTTTGTAATGGAGTTAACAGAAAGACAAGATACTTATGGAAATGTTTTATTGTTTGGAGACTGTTCAGTAATACCAGTTCCTACATCAGAGCAATTGGCTGATATAGCTGAAGCATCAGTCGTAACAGCAGAGAAAGTTGTTGGAATGAAAGGAAAAGTTGCTTTATTAACATTCTCAACTAAAGGATCAGCAAATCATCCAGATGTAGATGTAGTTATAGAAGCTGGAAAAATATTAGAAGAGAGAAAAGTTGAGTTCGCTTACACAGCTGAAGTTCAAGCTGATGCTGCATTAGTCAAATCAGTAGCAATGAAAAAATGCCCTGAATCAAAAGTAGCAGGAAATGCTAACATCTTAATATTCCCTAACCTAGCAGCAGGAAATATAGGATACAAATTAGTTCAAAGATTAGCTGGAGCAAATGCATATGGTCCATTAATTCAAGGACTTGCAGCACCTATTAATGACTTATCAAGAGGATGTTCAGTAGACGATATCGTTAACTTAGTAGCAATCACAGCAGTACAAGCAGCAGAATAATAATTTTAAGAGGAGATATAATAGAATGAAAGTTTTAGTAATTAACTGTGGAAGTTCATCATTAAAATATCAATTAATGAATCCAGAAACAAGAGAAGTTTTTGCAAAAGGATTATGTGAAAGAATAGGAATAGATGGTTCTAGAATAGAATATGAAGTACCAGCTAAAGACTATGAAGTAAAAATCGAAAAACCAATGCCAACTCACAAAGAAGCTTTAGAATTAGTTATTGAAGCAATAACTAATGAAGAGCATGGAGTAATTGCATCTGTAGAAGAGGTTGAAGCAATAGGACATAGAGTAGTTCACGGAGGAGAAACTTTTGCAAGTTCAGTATTATTAACTGAAGAGGTAATGGCTGCAATAGAAGCTAATAACGAATTAGCTCCATTACACAACCCAGCTAACTTAATGGGAGTAAGAACTTGTATGGCATTAATGCCTGGAAAACCTAATGTAGGAGTTTTTGATACAGCTTTCCACCAAACTATGCCAGCAAAAGCATTTATGTATGCTTTACCATATGCTGATTACACAGAATTAAAAGTAAGAAAATATGGATTCCACGGAACATCTCACTTATTCGTATCTGAAACAATGAGAGAGATAATGGGAAATCCTGAACACTCAAAAATAATAGTTTGCCACTTAGGAAATGGAGCTTCTGTTTCTGCTGTATTGGATGGAAAATCAGTAGATACATCAATGGGATTAACTCCGTTACAAGGATTGATGATGGGAACTAGATGTGGAGATATTGATCCAGCTGCAGTATTATTCATTAAAAATAAAAGAGGATTAACTGATAAAGAGATGGATAACAGATTAAACAAAGAATCTGGGATCTTAGGAATTTTTGGAAAGTCATCAGATTGTAGAGATATGGAAGATGGAGTAGCTGCTGGAGATGAAAGAGCAAAATTAGCTGAAGAAATGTTCATCTACAAAATTAAATCATATGTAGGAGCTTATGCAGCTGCTATGGGTGGAGTAGACGCTATCTGTTTTGCTGGAGGAATTGGAGAAAACGCAGCTGGAATAAGAGAAGGGGTAATCGAAGGATTAGAGTTCTTAGGAGCAAAAATTGATAAAAAAGTAAATTCAGTAAGACAAAAAGGAAATGTAAAATTATCTACAGATGATTCGAGGGTATTGATTTACAAAATACCTACAAACGAAGAGTTAGTAATTGCTAGAGATACTTACAGAATTGTTACTGGAAAATAATAAAATATGTAAAAAAATCATATATAAAAAAATAAAAATAGTTATATAAAAAAATAAATTTGAAAAAATTTAAATAATTATTGACAAATTTTAAATATGATTTAAAATATTAATATAGAAGTAAATTATAAAAATACTTTCATAAAAGAATTATAGGAGGAAATTGTAATGGTTAAAAAAATGCAGACAATGGATGGAAACCAAGCTGCAGCTTACGCTTCATATGCGTTTACTGAAGTAGCTGGAATTTATCCTATCACTCCATCATCACCGATGGCAGAGTATACAGATGAGTGGGCTTCAAAAGGAATGAAAAATATATTTGGAGTACCTGTAAAAGTTGTAGAAATGCAATCAGAGGCTGGAGCAGCAGGAACTGTACACGGTTCTTTACAAGCAGGAGCTTTAACTACTACTTATACAGCTTCACAAGGATTATTATTAAAAGTACCTAACATGTATAAAATAGCTGGAGAGTTATTACCAGGAGTAATTCATGTTTCAGCTAGAGCACTATCAGCTCAAGCTTTATCTATCTTTGGAGACCACCAAGATATATATGCAGCTAGACAAACTGGTTTTGCAATGTTGGCAACTAACTCAGTTCAAGAAGTTATGGATCTTGCAGGAGTAGCTCATTTAGCAGCTATCAAAACTAGAGTTCCATTCATGCACTTCTTTGATGGATTCAGAACTTCACATGAAATTCAAAAAGTAGAAGTAATGGATTACGAAGTGTTCAAAAACTTAATTGATATGGAAGCAGTACAAGCTTTTAGGGAGAGAGCTCTTAATCCTGAGCATCCAGTGACTAGAGGAACTGCAGAAAACGATGATATTTATTTCCAAGCAAGAGAAGCACAAAATAAATTTTATGATGCAGTACCAGATGTGGTAGCTCATTATATGGCTGAAATTTCTAAAGTAACTGGAAGAGACTATAAGCCTTTTAATTATTATGGTGCACCAGATGCTGATAGAATAATCATTGCTATGGGATCAATTTGTCCTATATCAGAAGAGACAATAGATTACTTAAATGCTAAAGGAGAGAAAGTAGGACTTTTATCTGTACACCTATACAGACCATTCTCTGCTAAATATTTCTTTGATGTATTCCCATCAACAGTTAAGAAAATTGCAGTTTTAGATAGAACTAAAGAGCCTGGATCACAAGCTGAGCCATTATTACTAGACATTCAGTCTCTATTCTATGGAAAAGAAAATGCTCCAGTAATAATCGGAGGAAGATATGGATTATCTTCTAAAGATACTACTCCAGCTCAAGTTATAGCTGTATTTGATAATTTAAAATTGGATCAACCAAAAGATAGATTTACTGTAGGAATAGTAGATGACGTTACATTTACTTCACTAGAAGTAGGAGCACCTGTAACTGTAACTGGTGACGATGTAAAAGAGTGTCTGTTCTTCGGATTAGGAGCTGACGGAACAGTTGGAGCTAACAAAAACTCTATCAAAATAATTGGAGATAAAACTGATTTATATGCTCAAGGATACTTTGCATATGACTCTAAAAAATCAGGAGGAGTTACTAGATCTCACTTAAGATTTGGAAAATCTCCTATCAAAGCAAGTTACTTAATTTCTAATCCACATTTTGTAGCATGTTCAGTACCAGCTTACTTAACTCAATATGATATGACTTCAGGGATTAGAAAAGGTGGATCATTATTGATTAACTGTATCTGGGATGCTGAAGAAGCTGTAAAACAAATACCTAACAAAGTAAAAAGAGACTTAGCTAAAAATGGAGCTAGATTATTCATAATCAACGCAACTAAATTAGCTGAAGAGATTGGATTAGGACAAAGAACAAACACAATAATGCAAGCTGCTTTCTTTAAATTAGCTGATATTATTCCGTTTGAAGAAGCTCAACAACATATGAAAGATTATGCTAAAAAATCTTATGCTAAAAAAGGTGACGATATAGTTCAAATGAACTACAACGCAATTGACAAAGGAGCAGAAGGATTAATCGAAGTAACTGTTGATCCAGCTTGGGTTGAATTACCAGTTGAAGAGTTAAAACCAGTTGAAGAAGATTGTTGTGGTGGGGCTTGTGGATGTCACGAGAAATCAAAAACTGAGTTATTCGTAGAAAAAATTGCTAAACCTATAAATGCAATAAAAGGATACGACTTACCAGTTTCTGCATTCAACGGATACGAAGATGGTACTTTCGAAAATGGAACTACTGCATTTGAAAAGAGAGGAATAGCTGTACACGTACCTGAGTGGAAAGCTGAAAACTGTATTCAATGTAATCAATGTTCTTATGTATGTCCACACGCTGTAATAAGACCATTCTTAATGACAGAAGAGGAAAAAGTAGCCTCTCCAGTTGAGTTAACAACAATTAAACCAATTGGAAAAGGATTAGATGGATTACAATATAGAATGCAAGTCTCTACTTTAGACTGTACAGGATGTGGATCTTGTGCTAATGTATGTCCAGCTAAAGAGAAAGCATTGGTAATGGTAACTATAGGAGAATCATTAGAGAAACAAGAAGATAAGAAAGCTGACTACTTATTCAATAAAGTTGAGTATAGAAGTGAGTTAATGTCTAAAGACACTGTAAAAGGATCTCAATTCTCTCAACCATTATTTGAATTCCATGGAGCATGTCCTGGATGTGGAGAAACTCCATACTTAAAAGCAATAACTCAATTATTTGGAGAAAGAATGATGGTAGCTAACGCTACTGGATGTTCATCAATATACAGTGGATCAGCTCCTTCAACTCCATATACAACTAACAAAGATGGACATGGACCATCATGGGGATCTTCTCTATTCGAAGACAATGCTGAGTTTGGAATGGGAATGCACGTTGCTGTGGAAACTATGAGAGATAGACTTCAAAACATAATGGAAGAGAATATGGATAAAGTTTCAGCTGAAGTTGCTGAATTATTCAAAGAATGGATAGAAAACAGATCATTTGCTGCTAAATCGAGAGAAGTATCTGATAAGATAATCGTAGCTTTAGAAGGAAAAGATTGTGAAGCATGTAAAGAAATCTTAAGCTTAAAACAATACTTAGCTAAGAAATCTCAATGGATCTTTGGAGGAGATGGATGGGCATATGACATCGGTTATGGTGGAGTTGATCATGTATTAGCTTCTAAAGAAGATATTAACATTGTTGTACTAGATACAGAGGTTTACTCAAATACTGGAGGACAAGCTTCTAAATCAACTCCTACAGGAGCGATTGCAAAATTCGCAGCTGCAGGAAAAGCAATTAAGAAGAAAGACCTTGCTGCAATAGCTATGTCTTATGGACACATCTATGTTGCTCAAGTATCTATGG
>JAHHSZ010000013.1 GCA_020024915.1 Fusobacterium sp.
GGTGTAGCAGAAAGCATAAGTACTTTTGTTTTAACACCTTTTCTTATAACTTGATTTAATAATCTTGAATATCTAGTTTCTTTATCGTCTTTTTTATTATTATTATTTCTAAAGTTATGCGATTCATCTATTACTATTAAATCGTAATTTTCCCAATATATTTTTTCTAAATTAATTTCTCCACTATAACCTGTGTATCTTGATAAATCAGTATGGTTTAATACATCATAATTTAATCTATCTTTTGTTAAAATATTATCTATTCTATTTCCCTTATAAGTTAACCAGTTTTCTCTTAATTTTTTAGGACATAATACTAAAACTCTATTATTTCTTGATTCATAATATTTTATTACAGCAAGTGCTTCAAAAGTTTTTCCAAGTCCTACTGAATCAGCTAAAATACAACCATTATATTTTTCTAATTTGTCAATAGCTCCAAGAACTCCATCTTTTTGAAAATTATATAGTTTATTCCATACAACACTTTCTTTAAATCCTGTTTTTGTTTTAACAATATCTTCCTCTGTTAAATTTTCTAAGTAATCTTTAAAAATATTATATAAAGTGACAAAATATATAAATTCAGAATTATTTTCTTTATAAACAACTTCTAAACTATTTAACATAGCTTTTTTTACATCTTTTGCTTTGTTTTCATCATTCCAAAACATATTAAATTGATTTAACATTTGTTGTGTATATATAGTATCTTTAACATAAGAATTTATATCTAACTTAGTTGATGGAACTAAACCTAATCCTCCAGAAGTAAAATCTGAACTTCCTATTATACATGAACTTTCTTCCTTTTTATTTTCCATAAGATACATTTTTTGAGGTAATGGATATTCCTCATCATATGCTCTTATTTCAACTTTTTCTCTTATCCAATTAGCACATTCTTTTGCTATTTCAGATTGTTTAAGCTCATTTTTTAATTTCATTTCATATCTATCACCAGCAAGACCTCTTTCATAACTCCCACTTAATTTAAATTCTCTATTTATATCTTTTTTATCTTTTATGAAAGTTGGTTCAGAAAAGAGAAGTCTTAAATTTTCAATTTTTCCTAATTCTTTTCTCAATTCTTCATAAGCATAAATTGTAAAATATGCAGAAATTATTGATAATTTTGTTCCTGATTTAATATTTTCTTTTAATTTATCTATCACTCTTCCTTGTACTTTATTATCTAAAATCTGCATCTCCATTTTTTTACCTCACACTTCCCATTTTTTATGACTTTTAATATATTTTATCATAAAATATTAGTAAATGAAATAAGGAGTTTACTAATTCATAAACTCCTTACTAATTTATATTTACTCTATCCTAATTTAACTATCATTCTTCCAGTATGGCTTCCCTCTTGAAGGCTCTGAAACACTTTAGATATATTTTCAAGCTGTTTGATTTATCTAGTACATTCCTCTCATTTGCAAATCTATTCCATATACACTCTCTATTTTCTATTGGATAGTTTATTGAATCTATTCCAAGTATATTTATCCCACGAAGTATAAATAGTAAGACTGTTGTTTGAAACTTTATCCCACCTGCATTTCCACACATACTCATACTTCCACCATAGTGTATATGAGCTAATAATCTAGAAGCTACCTCTCCACCAACAGTATCTAAAACATAATGAAACTGCTGTTTTCCCAAAGGTTTATTTTTCTTCTCCTCTGGTGATATCTCTTCAAGAGTATAGACTTTTTTAACTCCCAATCCATTTAAAAATTCAGATTTTTTGATCTTTCCTTACTTAAAACAGAGATATTCTTCCACTCTTTAGTAAAATCTGTGTAGCCACACTTCCAACTCCACCAGATGCACCTGTAACCAAGATTTCAGGTTGATTTTCAATACACATTCCAAATTTTTCTAAAGCCATAATTGAAATAGATGATATAAAAACCACATGAATAGTTACTGTTTTTTTAATTTTTTTATCAAATTGGGTATCACTTCAAACAAATCTGCTACAACTCCAAAATCTGAAGAACGAAAAGATTCGGCGTTTGGGTTATTATTTACCATTATAATATGTCTTGATTGTTGAACACCTGTCATATGTTGCATAGCTCCTGATATTCCAAAACCTATATACAATTCAGGTTTTATAATTTTACCAGTCTGTCCTATTTTCTCATGTTCTGGACGCCAGCCATTATCAACCACTGACCTAGTGACTCCAATAGCTGCTCCTAATATCTTCGCCAGCTCTTCTACCATAAAAAAATTCTCTTTACTTTTTATTCCTTTTCCTACACCAATAACTATTTTTGCAATTTCAAGTGGATGTTTTTGTAATGTTTTTCTTTTGGAATCAATAATTTCAAAATTTCTAGAAACTTTATTCTCAAAACAAATACTTTCAACATTAATAATTTTTCTCTCACTATTTCTATAGTCTTTTTTATAAATATTTCTTGTAAAAGTTGCAACAAAAAATTTATTTTTAGTAATAGACTCTTCAATGGCTTTTGTTCCATATAAAAATCTTTTCCATGTAATATTTTTATTTTTAAAAGAAAAGTCTATTATATTAGGTATAAAATCCCAATCATAAATACTAGCTATATAAGGTGCCAACTCTTTTTCAAAAATACTATTTCCCATCAAAACTGCATGAATCTTCTCTTTTTTTACAATATTATCTAAATATAAAAATACATTTTCAATAATACTATCATTAAAATTAGATAAAAAGAATATTTTTTCTATATCCCATTTATCTAACCATTTCTCTACATTCTCATCAATTACTAGAAAAATTTTTATCTGTGGAAATTCTATTTTCCAAGAAGTTACTATATTCATAATTTCATAAAATTTTTCTATTTGTTGTATATTTCCATGAAGATACAATAGTATGTTCATTTTTCATTCTCCCTTATTTAAAAAATTTATCTTAAATTATACCATTCTAAGTATTATTTATTTTTAAATCAAAAATTAATTAATCTGTTAACTTCCATTTTCTCATATATTCAATAATTTTTTGAACTCCTTCTTGAGCTGTTGCATTTCTACAAATACTTTGTTTCCTACGCATATCTTGATATAGAACATTTACTCTTTTAGAATTTGATCTTTTTCTAAAATTCACAGTAGTTATAGATTTATCTTTAATTCTCATAATATCCATTATGGAAGGATATTGTGGCTCATAAATATTTTTACTAAATGCAACTATTCCTTTTTTATATATTTTTATTAGATCAATAGTATTTTCTTTTTCTTTTTCTGCTAGAAAAAAATTCTCTTTAGATTCTATAGAAAGAATATGAGAATATATTGGAAATTTTAATTTTATTGCAAGCCTATAAGGAAGTTCCTCCCGGTCATCATTTACATCTCTTATTCCTAAAAATATTATGTCATAATCTATTTTTTTTATTTCTTCAGATATTATATTTGCAATTTCTCTTTCATCATTTTCAGGATAATATATGAAAATCCCTCTATCTGCTCCAAGCCCTAAAGCTGTTCTTAACCCATATTGATTTTCTCTTTGTGAAATAAAAAGACAAATTATCTCCCCACCTATTGTCTCTTTAATTTTTTTACTTTGAAAAAGAGCATATTCATCATATGGATTCAAAACTTTTTTCTCTTTTATATTTGATAGTGTAAAAGGTTCATTTGTTGAAAATGTTTCTCTCATCAAAACCAATATTTTTTTCATATCAAACTCCTTTCCTTTTAAAAAATATTCATTTATTAATATAAGCAATAAGAAAAAGAGAAAACTTTACCACAATAAGCATTGTATAGATACTAGTAATTGAAAGTAAAATTTTCCCTTTTAAGTCTTTTAAATTATTTGATACTTTTACTTAAGAATTTTTAATGACCTTTTCCCTTTATTTATAAAATTTATCTTAAAATTGCACCAGAAATAACAAGTTTTTGAATTTCATTTGTTCCTTCATAAATTTGTGTTATTTTTGAGTCTCTCATCATTCTTTCTACTGGATGATCCATTGTAAATCCTGTTCCTCCAAGTACTTGTACAGCTTCTGTTGTAACCTCCATTGCAGTATTAGTTCCAGTAAGTTTTGCAACTGCTGCTGCAACTGTAAAAGCTTCATGTTGATCTTTAGCCCAAGCAGCTTTTAAAGTTACTGCTTCAGCACTTTCTATCTTTGCATACATATCAGCAAGTTTAAATGCTATTACTTGTTGTTTAGCAATAGGTTTTCCAAACTGCACTCTCTCTTTTGAATATTTAAGTGCGTACTCATATGCCCCTTTTGCTATTCCAACAGCATGAGCAGCCACTCCTATTCTTCCACAATCTAATGTAGACATTGCAATTTTAAATCCTTCGCCTTCTTTTCCAAGAAGATTTTCTTTTGGTACTTCAAGATTTTCCATTTCTATAACATTTTGAACAGATGCTCTTATTCCCATTTTCTTTTCTCTTTTTACAAATTTAATACCAGGGAAATTCTTAGGTTCAACTATAAATGCTGATATTCCCTTTGTTCCTAGAGCTGGATTAGTCATTGCAAATACTATTATAATATCTGCAAACTCTCCATTTGTTGTAAAACATTTAGTTCCATTAAGAATATATTTATCTCCTTGTAAAACGGCAGTACATTGACTTGCACCAGCATCAGACCCAGCACATGGCTCTGTAAGACCAAAAGCTGCAATATATTCTCCTGAACATAATTTAGGCATATATTTTCTTTTTTGTTCTTCATTTCCAAAGTTATATATTGGTCCACTTCCCAAAGAGATATGAACTGAATAAGAAATTCCAACAGAAGCATCTACTTTATTGAGTTCCATTCCAATAAGTGCATACTCAACATAACCAAGTCCAGCTCCTCCATATTCTTTTGAATAAGGAGCTCCCATAAATCCAAGTTTTCCCATTTTTTTCAAAATATCCTTAGTAGCTAAAAAGTCTTCATTCAAATCTCTTTCTTTTGCCCCTGGAGCTATTTCCTTTTCAGTAAATTCCTTTGCCATAGCACATATTCTTTCTTGCTCTTCTGATAATCTTAAATTATACATAGTACACTCTCCTTTTTTTGTAATTTATAATATATCTTTGAAAGTTTGTAGTCTTGTTCTAACTTGTTCAAACGAAGAGATTTCCAAGTCTATTTCAAGCATAATATTTTTAATACTTCTATTTTCAAATTCCTGATAATATATTGGATAATCAAATTCTTCTGGGTCACAGAATTTCATCATACATGCAATAATAGCATCTGCTTCTAACCTATCATACATGTTAATTAACATCTCTCCTCTTTTCTTTTTTACATCTGTTGCCAAAGAACATCCTTCAACATTTTGCCACCATTTCGCTAGTCTATATAATGGATTTCCATCTATATCTGGAATGTCTCCTCTAACTTGACGACTTTCATGAGCTAAATCATCACCAACCACTGCAAATTTCTCATCCTTTAAAATTTGTAAAAATTCAATAGGTTCAGTCATGATTCCAGTTAAAATAACTCTTTTTCCATCCCAATGAATGATAGGCTCTTTTTTAAGTTCCATAATTAATTCTTTTAAATATTCACTATGTTTTTCTTTTCTTATAAACCATCTAGACTTCATAATATTATGTCTTACAATAGGGTCTATTATATTAGGATATTTAGCTGCTATTTCAGAAAATTCTCTTACAAGTTGTCTATTTTCATTATAAACTTTTATACTATTTTCTAGGTCATCTTCAGAAATACTCCTTCCCACTAATTTTTCTATTTTTTCCTTTAAAATTTCATACTCTTTTAACAGATAGGTATTTGCTCCTTCAATTATTCTATTTTGTGGATGTGTAAATACTATTACTGGACATTTCCCCTTCCATTTCTGGCTTAAACATTTTAATGTATCACAAGGTACAGAAAATACAACTCCATCTAGTACATCATAATCTCCTGCAAGTTGCATCTCCATATTAGTTTGCATAATGGAACAAGCAAAAGGTGGAAGAAATGCTCTAGCTTTAGAAATATTTTTTTTACCTCCCCAAAGACCTATTGGCAAGCATCCAACAGCATGTATAATCTCTTCTGGAGCATATACAGGCATAACTCCAATTACTTCTTTTCCAACTTCAGTCTTATATTTTTCTACCATTTTTTTAGGATTTTCTGCAATTTCTTGAAATATATCAATTAACTCTTTTAATCTTGTACTCATCCTCTATCCTCTCCTTTATTCAATCTTTACTTATCTTTAACATTCATTTCTATCATTTCATTCAATGCTTGAACTCTTGTATCAAACTGTGCAGGTGCAAAATTTCTTGGATCAGTTTGGTCCCCATCAAAACTTACATAAGGAACATGAGTAATCTCTTCTACCAATTGAGCTGTTTCAACATTCAAGAAACTCATCAATTTACAACTTCTATTTAAATGATATAAAACCCCGTCACATTGTCCGTCAATAACAATTTTAGAAAGAACATTTACTTTATTTGGTAGACATGTATTAATATAAATTCTTGTATATGCTTCTGCCATTGATTCCATATCACCAGGAGTATAAGATAAATTCCAAAGACCAGGATAAGCTGATCCAGTCATGATATCTCCCATTCCTTTTAAAGATTTAAATGTATGACCAAGATATGGCCAAACTGCAATTCCTTCCCAAGTTACTCTTGTTTTTTCAGCTCCCTTAAAGGCATATATTTCATTTTTTAAATTTTCTTCTAACTCATCAGCAAATTTCTTAAATGTAATTTCTGCATACTCACGACTTCTAGCACATACAATAAGAGCCATAAAATTAAACAAATCAAACCCATTCAATGGAGATGGTTTATAGTGAGCCAAACTTGCTAATCTATTCCATTGTGCAACAGATCTTTGAGTTTGTTCTTGAACTTTAAAAAACTTATCATAATCAAATTTTTTCCCAGTAATTTCCTCTAATTGTTCGATAGCATATTTAAATTGTTCTGCAATATACTCTTTTGAATGCTTTGTAATTGGCATAGTATGATTAAATGGAACATCAATTACAATACATGGAATATTTAATTCTTTAGCTAAATTTTCATACCATTTCAATAAAGTATTACAAATATTATTACAAGTAATTACCAAATCTGGTAATGGAACTTTTGCTGCTGGAGAATTTGCAAGCTTTTCAGGTGTTTCTCCTGTTAAAGCTTGTTGCTTCAATAACTCCATATAACCAAGATTAACTCTAGCATAAGAACAAATGTCTAAAGAATACCCTTTTCTATCAGCAACTTCTAATAAATCCAAAGATCCTTTTCTAGCACCAATTCCAGCTGCATGAGTTTCTGGATATACCATTGCAATATCCATAGCTACACAAAATTCAGATGGTGCTACTGATGCTGACCAACATACTAATTTCCCCTCTTTCTTAGCTTGTCTTGCTTCTTCATCTAGCAACACTTGATAATACCCTAATAATTCCTTCGCTGACATTTCAGCAACACTTTTAATTTCTGACATATTTCATCCTTCCTTTCTTAACTTTTTTAATTCCTCATATGCAAAAATAGCTGCCCCTAAAGCTCCAGTAAGTTGTGGATTATTAGGAGTAAAAACTTTTTTATTCAATCCTTTTTCAATTGCTCTAATTATCCCTCCATTTTTAGCTCCACCACCACAAACAGCTACACATTTTGTTGAATTCCCTCTGTAAACAAGTCCTAAAATTTTACTAGCTACTGAATTATGAACACCTGCAATAACATCCTCTTTTTTAGCTCCTTTTGCTAACTGAGATATAACTTCTGATTCAGCAAATACAGCACAAGTACTACTAATATTGCATGGATTCTGTGATAGCTTATCATAATCTGCCATTTTATCTAATTCTACATTTAATACACGAGAAATAACAGTTACAAATCTTCCTGTTCCAGCTGCACATTTATCATTCATAAAAAATTGTTTTACATTTCCATTATCATCTAAAGTTATAGCTTTTACATCTTGACCTCCAATATCAATAATGGTCTCTGTATTAGGTAATAAAAAATAAACTCCTTTAGCATGACAACTAATTTCACTAATTTGTTTATCTGCTCCCTCAAAAGTAAAACGACCATAACCTGTTACTACAGTAAATAAAATATCTTCTTTTTTTAATTTTGTTTTATAAAGACTTTCTTCAATAAGTGAATATACACTATCATTTCCTATTCCAGATTGAACTGCTATTTGAAATAAAATTTCCTTCCCATCTTTTAAAATAACAACTTTAGATGAAGAAGATCCAATATCTACACCCATTGTATATAACATCTTGTCCATTCCTTTCTGTTACATATTTCCACTGCACTTAATTTTTTCTTCATAATTAACTACGATTTTTTAAAATTTCTATTAATAGGAGCTACTGTTTGTACAAGTTCAATCAAAATTCCATCATTATATTTTGGTCTCAAAAAGTTTACAATTATATCTTCAGTCCCTTCTACTGCTTCTCTTTCAAGCATTTTCATTCCTTGATTTTCAAAGTGAACTCTCCAAGTTTCTATATCGTCTACTTCAAATGCAACATGTGCAATACCACCTTTTCCATTATTAAACTCTTTTAAAACACTTCCTTCATCAGGAATAATTAATTCTATTGGACTACTATCATTATTGTACTTCGTAAAAATTAGATCAGCTTTATAAGCTTTTACATACCCTCGGTAATCAACTTCTAATCCCCAACGTTTCAAAAACTCCTCAGCCTTCTCTATAGTTGGAGTAATTATTCCAACATGGTGCATTCTCATAGGTTTTAATTGTTTTTCCATAATAATTTCCCTCCTTAATCTTAATCTAAAAATATCATAATTTACATAACTTAACATTTGTCCATAATTTTTCTCTTCAATATTTAAGTTCTTAAAAAGAACTATATATTTAATTTTATATTTTTTTACAGATTAATTGAACACTTTTAATGTTGAAAAAGTTGAAAATTTTGTATATAATTGAATAAAAGGTCAATAATTTTTTATAATTTTATTGCAATAATTAACATTATTATGTATTATATATATATTAAAAGTTTAAAAGGAGGAGTCAAATGTCAAATTATAGTCATTTATTAAAACATATTTTGAATTTTTTAGATATCAAGTTTATTGTTTTAGCCAATACCTTAGGATATGATATTTCCTATATTAGTAAATGGTGTAATGGGACAAAGATTCCTTCATTGAAAAGTATTTCAACAATTCACAAACAGATGAGTAATTTATTTGCAACTGAAATTATTGAGAAAAAAAAAGGAGTTCTTTTTTTCAATGAATTTAATTTAGAATTTTCTGAAGAAAAAGATAATATTCAAGAAACAAAATTTTTAAGAGATACTATTTTATCACTATTAAATAAAACATATTATTTAGAAAATCCAATATTAGAAATAGAAGAAAAAAATGAAATTAATTTTATTTTTGGAAAAAATGATATCTTAGCTTTTTTAGAGGATAAATTAAAAAGTATATTTCAGAAAACTGTTTCATCTAAACTTGAATTTTTTTTAACAGCTGATTTTATTTTTTCTAATTTAACCCCTATTTTATCTTTACTTTCAACTCTAAAAAGAAAAGATACAAATATTTATCTTAATTTAGGTATTGATTTAAAACAAATAGAAGTATTTAATGATAAAAAATTAAAAAAAATTTTTTATTTAATAAATAAATATGCTAACTTAAATATAGAATTATATAATAATAGTAATTTTAAAAATTTAAATATATTTTTATTAAAAAACGAAATTGCTTTTCAATACTCTTTAAATAAAAAGGGAGAATTTCAATATATCACGTTTATTGAAAAGAAAAATATATTAGAAGATATTTCTATAAATATTTTAAATTCATTTAGAGAAAAAGATATAATATGGCAGTTAGCTAATACCAAAAAATTGCACAAAGAAGGGTATAGAACGCTATTCTATACTTCTGATTTCTTCAATTTTTTTTTAGTACAAGGATTTGAATTTTTACTTCCTTCTTTTATCATTGATAATATAGCTAATTATGCTAAAAAAGCAAAGTATTCTGATCAAGATTTAATCTCTATTCTAAAATTAAAAATTGCTTGGGAAGAGATTTTTGAAAATTCTTCAATCAATTTCTTTATTTTAAAAAGTTCTATCTTTCAATACTTAGAAAATGGAAAACTCACATATATGAATATTCATTATCAAACAAATCTTGAAGAACGTCAGGCTCACTATGAACATGCTATTAAAATTTTAGAAAAAAATCCCAATATCCATCTTTATATAATTGAAGATGAAATTTTTAACAAAAATAATTTAGTATATAATATTGGAATTTTTGGAAATCGAAAAAAAATGTTCCTTAAAAATTATCGTAATTTAAATGAAAAAACAGAACCCTATTTCACAATTATCAAAAATCAAAAAGTATTGAATTGTATCAATATACTATTCACTAAGATAAAAAATTCAGAATACTGCAAAGAATATTCCGTTGACGAGTTAAAACATTTATGGAAAAAATACAGTAATATGTTTTTCAGACTAACTGAAATTAATAAAAATTAGATATTAAATAGTAGATAACCTTTAATATATTTGGACTTTAGTTCATAGATATTGAAGGTTTTTTTATTATATTTATTAAAAGTCAATAAAAGTCAATAAAAGTCAATAGTCTTTTTCATCCTTTTGAGATATCCTTAAAAATATAGGTTAATTAAATGTACATTATAAATATTTTTTCTACAAAAGGAGGACATTATGATACCAAAATTTGTAACAAAAGAAGAAGCTGTTAGTGTTATTAAAGATTTTGATACTGTTGTAACAAGTGGTTTTATTGGTTGTGGTAATCCAGAAGGACTGGAAATTGCTCTTGAAAACCGTTTTTTAGAAACAGGTTCACCTCAAAATCTAACACTTTTTTATGTAGCAGGACAAGGAGTCGGAGATGAAAGATGTGTAAGTAGGTTTGGACATGAAAAATTATTAGGAAAAATTATAGCTGGACATTTCAATAAAGCACCTAAAATAGGAGAGTTAATCACAGAAAATAAGATACAAGCATATAATGTTCCTCAAGGTGCATTATGTCAAATGTTGAGAGATGTGGCAGCTCACAAACCAGGAGTAATTACAAAAGTAGGTTTGAAAACTTTCGCTGATCCACGAATTGAAGGTGGAAAGTTAAATGATATCACTACTGAAGATATAGTTAAAATAATAGAGATAGATGGAGAAGAAGTTCTTTATTATAAAGCTATGAACTTTAATATTGCACTTATTAAAGGAACTTACTCAGATGAAAAAGGAAATGTTACATTAGAGAATGAATATGTTTCAACTGAAGTAACCTCAATAGCTCAAGCAGTCCATAATTGTGGTGGAAAAGTTATTGTACAAGTGGACAAAATTGTAAAAGGAGCTTTTTTAGATCCTAAATTAGTAAAAGTTCCTGGAATATATGTAGATTATGTAGTAGAAGTTACAGAACCTGAGTTAAGTAGCCCTGCATATGATCTACATTATGAACCTGAAATTGCTGGAAATATAAGAGTTTCTGAAAAAACTTTCACGGAAATAATGCCTTTAAATGAAAAAAAAATAATAGCAAGAAGAGCAACTATGGAGCTTGAAAAAGGAAGTGTTGCAAATTTAGGAATAGGAGCTGCTGAATATGTTTCAACTATTGCAACAGAAGAGGGAATAAATGACTATATGGTATTAACAGTTGAGGCTGGACCAGTAGGTGGTATTCCTCAATCTGGAAAACGTTTTGGAACAAGTATCAATGCAGATGCAATTTTAGATCAACCATATCAGTTTGATTTTTATGATGGTGGTGGATTAGATATTTGCTTCTTAGGGTTAGCTCAAGCAGATCAATTTGGAAATTTAAATGTAAGTAAATTTGGAAAAAAAATTGCTGGTTGTGGTGGTTTTATCAGCATAAGTCAAAATGCTAAAAAAGTTGTATTCTGTGGAACATTTACAGCTAAAGGTTTAAAGATAAAAATTGAAGATGGAAAATTATCAATTTTAAATGAAGGAAGTACTAAAAAATTTGTATCTCACGTTCAACAGATAACTTTTTCTGGTGACTTAGCTCGTGAAAATAATAAACCTGTATTATATATCACTGAAAGAGCAGTTTTTGAATTAAAGAAAGAAGGATTAACACTAATTGAAATAGCTCCAGGAATTGATTTGCAGAAAGACATATTAGATCAAATGGAGTTTAAACCATTGATTGCAACTCCTTTAAAAATTATGGATGAAAGAATATTCCAAGAAAATCCAATGGGAATAAAAAATAACAAAAATTAGTAAATTAAAAAATTTAGGGAGGTGGATATTTTGGAATTATTTTTATCTTTAACACCATTGATTTTAGTTATTATAGGAGTGGTTTGTTTAAAAAAACCAGCTAAATGGGTTTCTGGTATTGCTATGATTTATACCATTATTTTATCTCTTTTCTATTTCAATCAAAATTATTTAGAAGTTTTTAGAGAGACAAAAATAGGAATTATTGAAGGTATAAAAATGATTTATATGATCTGGGCTGCTTTTTTAATACTAAATATGCTAATCCATACAGGAGCTATGGATAAAATAAAAGAAATTATAGCACAACTAACATTAGATCGCAGAAAACAAATTATTATTGTTGCATTTTGCTTTGGAGCTTTTTTAGAGGGTGTAGCTGGTGCTGGAACTCCAGCTGCAGTAGCAGGTCCATTTTTAATGGCACTAGGACTACCTGCATTACAAGCAGTTATTTCATCTTTAATTTTTAATGGTATGGCTGCAGCTCTAGGAGCTGCTGGATTAACAACAATAGGGGGATTTAGTCCTTATCTTTCAACACAGGGAGCAAATACTGTTCAAGAATTGATGAGAACTGTTCCATATGTTTCAGAAACAACATTCCCAACAGCAATAGATGTACATGCTACTATTATGAATATTTCTATGGCAACTTCATTTATTCAATTTTTTGGATCTTTAATTTGCCCTTTATTAGTTTTATTTATTATTTATGGGAAAAAAGCTTTTGACAAAGAAATTATCTCTTTTTCAATTTTTATAGGATTTATTTATGGAATTTCTCTAGTATTAGTTGGAACTTTTGTTGGAGCAGAATTTCCTACCATATGTGCAGGAGTGTTTTCTATGTTGGCTGCCTTTATCTATATAAAATTGTTCAATTCTTCAAAATTTAAAGTTCCAGAAGAATTTAAACTAATATTAGATAAAAATATGAAAAAGAGTAGTAAGAGTTCATGGGAAGCAATGTCAACTTATATAATACTTATGATTGTTTTACCTTTAGTTCGTTTTTTTGCACCAAAATGGTTTATTGGTTTAGGTTTTGCCGTTTGGATAGGAACAACAATGACAGTAGTTTGTTTTATAGGGTCTATTATTTTAAAATCATCAAATTCAATGCCTAAATTTGCTAGAGAATCATTTATTAGCATTATTGGTGCCTTAATAACAATGGCAGCTCTTTTAGCTCTTGCAAATTTAATGAAAATAACTGGAATGCTAACTATCATAGCCACAAGTCTTTCAAATGTGACAGGTAAGTTTTATCCAGCATTTGCACCAATAATTGGTTCACTTGGTTCATTTGTTACTGGAACAACAACAGGCTCTAATATTATGTTTTCTTATTTACATGCTGAGGCTTGTAGTATATTGGGATTGAGTATTCCTGTAGTTTTTGCTGCTCAAAGTGCAGGTGGGGCTTTGGGAAACATGATCTGTACAAATAATGTAGTTGCTGCTTGCACTACAGTAGGACTTAAAAATTCAGAAGGTTTAGTGATGCGTAAAACATTTAAACCTATCTTTATTTTATGGATTCTATATGCATTTTTAACATTAATTTATGTTTATATTTTACTCCCAAATTTACCAATCATCCTCAAATAATAAATTATTTAGATATATATTTTACAATAAAGGGAGCTCTCAACATTCCTGTTGAAAACTCCCTTATTCATTTCTAATTATATCTTAATTTGGCGGAAGCGTGTAAGAATCGAACTTACCAATGACCTAAGCCACCCGACAATTTTGAAGATTGCTGAAAACACCAGTTTTCTCCCGCTTCCATTAAATTTTTTCTATTTTTTTCTTAAATCCAACCTTCTCTACAATATATCTATCTACTTGAATGCTCTCTTGTAATAGTACATTATCTACCTTTTCTTGATCCTCAAGCTCAACTCTTACTGATAATCCACAACCAGCACTAATTTCACTTGGCAACGGTATTATTCTACAACATATTTCATAATTTTGCAAGTACTTTTCTAATTTCATAACAAAATGTGTAGAGTCAGAGGCTAACAATAAAAACTTTTCATTTTTCATTATGGTTTTATCACCCTTGTAGCTTTCACCTGTCTCTCAAGAATAGTGTACATATTAGTTATAGATCCCACTTCTAATTTTTCTGTTATTCCATAAAAATTTAAACAAGTTCCACATGATAGTATCTCTACTCCTCTCTCTTCTAAAACTTTTATATCCTGTAAACTCTCTGCCCCTCCAATTACAAGCTTTACTCCTTCATTATAGAAAAGTACAGTTTTAGGTAACTCTTCCATTTCAGAAAGTGTGTAGATAAATCCCTTCATTAAAATTCTTCCTAATTCTGGATCACCTTTCCCCATATATAAAGAGTCTATTACAACAACTGTATTCTCCTCCTCATCCCTTAGCTCAACACTCTCTCTCATTTTATTAATCACAATTTTAAAAATCTCTCCACTCTCTTCTACACTGTAATCATATCCCATTTCTCTAGACATCTTCTCTAGATTCTCCAAAGATATTCTGTTATCAACCGATACCTCTACCTGCCCCTCCTCTATATCCTTCAAAGCATTTTTTGTCAATATAATTGGTACAGGGCATACTTGTCCAATAGCATCTACCTTTATCATCTCTACCTCCTATTGTTTAAAACTCTTACTCCATCTAAGTTTTTAGTTATTTTCAACCTATCCAATTCCCTCAAAATAAGTATAGCACTATCTCTATCACTATTTAATAAAGCTCTCATATCCTTTACTGCAATAGTGTCATTTTCCTCAAAATATCTCTCTATCAATCGTATACTCTCTTTAAGAAAACCATTCAAAATGAACTTACCTTCATCTAGATATACAATAAAACCTTCATTTTTCATGTATCTATGCACCTTTTCAAAAAGTTCTTTGTTTTTAGTAAGCCCCAAGTAATGTGAGTATGAAAAGAGATTAAATTTTTGATTTTTGTAGTAAAAGAATATCTCCTCTTTCATTACTTTTTCATCTTTATCCAATCTGATCTTAAAATCTTTTAAAGCTAAATACTCATCTCTTAACTCTATTTTCTTTTGCACCTCAAAATTACTAAGAAAACTAATATACTCTTTCACTGTAAAATCCTTTAAAAATTTCTCTCTTATCTCACCTCGTAAAACTCCTTTTTCTAAAGAGTTTTTACTATGAAATCTCTCTAAAAACTCCACTATCCTATCTAAGATTCTCTTAAATTCATCTCTATGAATAATCTTCTTATCAATTTCATATGCTCTTTTTTCCTTTAAGAGTTCTTCTAAAGAAATTTCCTCTCCTAAAAAAGTTGAGATTTTTTCTTGTGAAAAACCCTTGCCTACAAACTCTTCTACTTGATATTTAGTTCCTTTCTGGAACAATCTATTTAAAAAATCCAGATATTTCTCATCTCGTCTATTTATTTTTTCTGAATTAAAAAATAGTATCTCAATTCCACCTAAAGTAGTAATTGGTGAGTAATTTCTAATAACTCCTCTATCTTGAAAATTTATTCCTATTTCTTTTTCTAGATTTATTCTCACAAAACCACTATTTCCAGGTTCAATGGAACTCTGTCCATAGATCTGTACCCTTCCAATACTCTCCTCAGTTCCAATATTTAGCCGAACTCTCTGGTTATTCTTTACTCTACTAGCCTCTTTTAAAAGTATTAATTTACCCTCTATATTTTCAGTGATTATCAGTGATTTAGCTATGATATCTCCTCTGTTTACCTCTTCACTCTCTACTCCACCTATATTCAGAGCACATCTATTACCAGCTCTTAAATACTCTTTTTTTTCATTATGAGACTCAATCCCTTTAACTCTGATCTCCTTATTTTGTGGATAGATGTTCAAAGTATCATTTATCCTAACAACTCCACTTTTTATAGTCCCAGTAACTACACAACCAAAACCCTTTGCTGTAAATACTCTGTCTACATCCATTCTAAAGTATCTATCTCTACTCTCTAGATCTATTTTTTCAAGCTCAATTTCTATTCTCTTTTTCAACTCTCTATAGCTCTCTAGTTCTCTATTAGAAATCGGTAAAATTGGACACTCTGCTAAAAAGCTATCTGAAAAAAAATCTATACACTGAGATCTAACCTCTTCATATCTTTCACTACTTACCAGATCTCTTTTAGTTAGAAGTATCATACCTCTCTTTACTCCAAAAATATTGGCAATTTGAAAATGTTCAACAGTTTGTGGCATTATTCCATCATCACAAGCTATTACAAGGAATAGATAATCCACTCCAGAGACACCAGCACTCATATTCTTTATAAACTTCTCATGCCCTGGAACATCCACAATACTTGCACTTTTACCGTTATCTAAGAGTATTTTAGAAAAGCCTATATCTATTGTCATTCCTCTTTTTTTCTCTTCTGGAAGTGTGTCTGTATCTACTCCTGTGAGATATTTAATTACTGTTGTCTTTCCATGATCAATATGCCCAGCCATTCCAATTACTATATCTCTTCCCATTCACACCTCCATATCAATCTACTTTTCTACAATTTTCTCGACAATAGCAGCCATATCCTCATCTCTTATGGTTTTCAAATCTAAAATAAAGTTATTATCCTGTACTCTCCCTACTATATTTACATCTCCAGTTCTAAAGTATCTCTCCAGTTGAACAGGATCCCCTTCAAAAGCCAAAGCATAACTTGGAACTGTCTCTTCTGGCATAGATCCTCCACCAATTTTAGCTCTTGTCTCTATTATTTGGCTCTCTATACCTTCCTCTTTTAATAATATCTGTAACTTTTCTGCTCTTTTTAAAACCTCTCCTACATTTTCAGTAATCATTCTAAGAGTTGGTATTTCATGAACAGCCTCTCTCTCATCAAGATACAATTTCAATGTACTTTCCAATGTAGATAGTACAAATTTATCCACTCTAAATGCTCTCAAATACTGATTTTTCTTCAATCTATCTATAAGGTGTGGCTCTGCTAGAATAATCCCACACTGAGGTCCACCTAAAAGTTTATCTCCACTAATTGTGACTATATCAATTCCTGAAGCTATACTCTCCTGTACAGTTGGCTCTTTTACTACACCATACTTTGAAAAGTCTACCAAAACTCCACTACCTAGATCCTCCATAGTGAGAATATTATTTTCTCTTCCTATTCTTGCTATCTCTCTATTTTCAACCTCATCTGTAAATCCCATTATTTTAAAGTTTGATCTATGTACTTTTAAAATAAGAGCTGTCTCCTCATCTATTGCTTTTTCATAATCTGAAGTTTTAGTCTTATTTGTTGTTCCTACCTCTTTTAATTTTGAACCTGAAAGCTCCATTATATCTGGAATTCTAAAGGAACCACCTATCTCAACTAATTCACCTCTAGAAACAATTGAGTTTTTCCCTTTTGCAAACTCATTTAGACATATTATTACAGCTGCTGCATTATTGTTTACTACTAAGGCTCCCTTAGCTCCTGTTACCTTGCAGATCAACTCCTCTACATGAGAGTTTCTGTGCCCTCTCTTTCCTGTTTCCAAATCATATTCTAAATTATTATAGTTTCCTGCTACTTCAACCAACATCTCCAGAGCTTTTTTATTCAAAACAGAACGACCTAAGTTGGTGTGAATTATTACTCCACTCCCATTTATAACTTTTTTCAATCTATTTACTCCAGCAAATTTTGATTTTTTTACGATCTCATCTATAATATCATCTATTTCAAAATCTATAATCTTCCCATTTTTTATACTCTCTCTAAAAAAGTCTACTGTCTCCTTTACTAAAGAATAAAAAGTATTGTAATTTAAGTTTTCCCTACATTCTTCTAATTTTATATCTTTCATAAGTATATCTAATTTAGGAAGTTTACGAAAAAGATTACTCATATCTTACCTCACTATTATGTATTTATCTCTTTTATCTTCAACTGAACCAATGATGTATCCCTCTACACCATTTTCAGCAAACTCTCTCATCAAGGCTGGCACACACTCCTTTTTCACTGAAAATAGAAGCCCTCCTGAGGTCTGTGGATCAAACATTATCTCCTGTAACCATAGAGGAGTCTTATTAAACTCTATATCTCTTCCTACAAAGTTTCTATTCTGTTGTCCACCTGTTGTAATTAAAAAATCTTTAGCATAATTTTTAGCCTCTGAAATATATGGTATAAAGCTCTCTTCAAAAATCAAAGTTTTCTCTGATCCCTTTGCCATCTCATAGGCATGACCTAAAAATCCAAATCCAGTTATATCAGTACAAGCTGTCACTGGATAGTTTACAATTATCTCAGCTGCATATTTATTAAGTGTTACCATCTGTTTTAAAGATTCATCAATAGCCTCTCTACTTGCAAGATTAACCTTTGAAGCAGTACTAACTATTCCCGTTCCCAATTTTTTAGTACAAATCAAAATGTCTCCACTTTCACAACCATGATTTTTTAATATTCTATCTGGATGTGCTATCCCTGTTACAGAAAGTCCATATTTTATCTCTGGATCATGTACAGAGTGTCCACCACTTAGGACTGCTCCCGATTCCATAACCTTATCAGCTCCACCCTTTAATATCTCACCTAAGATCTTTATATCCATTTTATTTGGAAAACATACTATATTCATAGCTGTTTTAGGTTGCCCTCCCATAGCATACACATCACTTAGAGAGTTAGCAGCTGCTATCTGCCCAAATATATATGGATCTTCTGTCATAGGAGTGAAAAAATCCAATGTTTGAATTATTGCTATATCATCAGTTAACTTATATACAGCTGCATCATCTGATTTTTCAAACCCTACTATTAAATTTTTATCTTCCACACTTGGAATATCATGTAATATTTTTGAAAGAACCTCTGGTCCTATTTTATTCGCTCAGCCACCGATTGAACATCTATCTAAATGTAACTTTTCCATTTTTCACTCTCCTACATCATTTTTACTATATCAACTAACACACCTACAAGGAAATCTCTCTTCTCCTTCTCTTCCTCTTTATATATTATATCTGCCATTCCTTTCACATCTTCTCTTATCTCTTCCTTTGTAGCTGAACTATATATATACTCTAGTTCACCTCTAAATTCTTGCATAAAATAATCATATAAATTTCCTGCTACCAGTCTTTTTCTCGTTGTACTGTTAAAACTATTATAGGCATCTAATATTTTTCCTATTCTTGGCGTCATATTCTCCTCCAATTATAATTTATTATCTAAATATATTTTACTATATTTTTTTTAACAATTCTACTCATATATAATATTTTCAAAAAATTTTATACTATTTTACTTATCATAGTACCATTTAGATTATCTGATTCTGATACAACCAACTTTTTCTGATTTAACTCCTCCATAATTACAATCAAAATCAATGTTCCAGCTACTATAACATCTGCTCTTTTAGGCTCTAAACCTATGATTTTCTTTCTGTCCTCACTATTTTTAGATAAAAATAGTTTTAAATTATCTCTTAATCTCTCTATTGTGATCTCACTCATATGTACTTTAGAACTATCATAGTTTGTCATTTTTTTCTCAACAGAGATCTGAGTAGTTGCTGTTCCTGCTACTCCAATTAACAAAAATTCCTTTTCTTTTAAAAATTTTACCTCTTCAATCATCTTTTTTACCCAAGTTCTACATTTTTCAATATTTTCAAAAGTGTAATCACCAGTTTTGAAGAACTTTTCTGTTTCTCTTACAGCACCTATATTTATGCTCTTTACGAACTCAATCTCTCCATTCTCTCCCAAAGTAAACTCTGTACTTCCACCACCAATATCAAGGACCAATATTCTATCATTAAAAACAATTGAATTTCCTAAAAAATTTAACTGTGCTTCTCTCTCACCAGCTATGCATTTTATATCTATTCCAAGCTCTTTTACCTGTGATAAGAATTCCTCTCTATTTTTAGAATCCCTTGTTGCTGAAGTTGCAAATGCCATCAAACTCTTTGCTCCATAGCTATCTGCCTTTAACTTATACCCACTTAAGCAATTCACAGTTCTCTCCATGGCTTCTTTCTTTAGATATCCATTTTTATTTACATCTTCTCCTAATTTTACAATCTCAACATCTTTACATATCTCTCTTTCAATAACTATCACATTCTCATCGTAAACTTGGGCTAAAAATAATCTACAAGAGTTTGTTCCAATATCTATTACACCTTTTATATATCTATTAGAAAATTTTTTATTCACCTTTAAAATTGTATTGATGTCAACACTATCTCTATAGATTTTTCTATTTTTATCAAACAGTATAAAATTTATTTTATCAAAGGAGTTTTTCTTATCCTTTTTCATAACTTCAATTAAAACTCTATCCTCATATGAGATTGGCTCACAATTTAATCCATACAATTGAAAAACTTTTCTCACCCTAGCTATAAAATTTTCATCTATTTCATTCAATACTCTTGAAAGCTCTAGTTCAAAAATTACTCCTTTAGCTACTCCTTCACCATGAGTAATATCTTGAAAGTTGAAAAGTTTTTCCAAAGTATGACCATATGTATGTCCTAGATTTAAAATCGCTCTATCTCCCTGTTCAAATTCATCTCTCTCTACAATCTCTTTTTTTATCTCACAAGAGCCCATTATCATCTCTATCAAACTATCTGATTTTAAATTTAAAATATCTTGAGAGTTTTTTTCTAAAAATTCTAGATACCACTTGTCCTCTAAAATTAAACTGTGTTTAATTACCTCTCCCATACCTGAACTAAACTCTTTCTCAGGTAGGGTTTTTAAAAATTCTACATCTATCAATACAGCTTTAGGTTGCTTAAAAGCTCCAATCAAATTCTTCCCACTGGGATGATCCACACCTGTTTTTCCTCCAATACTTGCATCTACTTGAGCTAGTAAAGAGGTTGGCATCTGAATAAAATCTATTCCTCTCATATAGGTTGCAGCTGTAAAACCTCCCATATCACAGACTACTCCTCCACCTAAAGTAATTATTAAAGATTTCCTTGAAAAGTTCTTTTCAGCCATAAAATCGTAAATTTTTGATATTGTTTCTAAATTTTTATACTTTTCTCCTTCAGGAATAAAGTATCCAACTACTCTCTCATCATTTAATTGGGCTACTACTCTGTTATAGTATATTCTCCCAATCTCCTCATTTGTTAAAAGTAAGATTTTATCATAACCATTTAAATAACTCTTTAATCTATCTACTATTCCACTCCCAAGTAGTATCTCATACTTCTCTCCCAAAGTTCTTACCTCTATGCTTTTCATATACCACTCCTTAATTTCAAAACTAACTTTATAAATAAATTATACCTAAAAACCTCTCTCTCTTCAACCTTTTATAATTAAATACTGCTGACATAATCCTATGATAATATTAAAAATATTGAAGAAATAAAAAAATAATGTATAATATACTTAGAGAGGAGTTTATATTACATTGAGGAGGAGAATTAAAATAATATCACATTAAAAATAAAATTAATTATTAGGAGTTAAATATGAATACATTAAAAACTTTTATTCTTATGGGAACATTAACATTTATCCTGTTACTTATTGGAAATGCTTTAGGTGGACACAACGGAGTTGTAATTGCTCTAATTATGGCAGGAGTTATGAACTTTATATCTTATTGGTACAGTGATAAGATAGTTTTATCTATGTATGGTGCTCAACCTGTGGAGAAAGGTACTCATCTCTACCAAATAGTTGAAAAATTAGCTAGAAGTGCTGACCTACCTATGCCAAAAGTTTATATTATAAATGAGGCTCAGCCCAATGCCTTTGCTACAGGTAGAAATCCTAAAAATGCAGCTGTAGCTGTAACTAGAGGACTTATGGATCTAGTTGATGACAATGAATTATCAGGTGTTATTGGGCACGAATTGGGACATATTCACAACAGAGATATTTTGATTAGCACTGTTGCTGCTACTATGGCTGGAGCTATCTCTTTTTTAGCTAGTATGGCTAGATGGGCAGCTATCTTTGGTGGTGGTAGTAGAGATGACGATGATAGAGGTAGCAATCCTCTTGCTCTAATTATTATTGCCATATTTGCACCTATGGCAGCTATGTTAGTTCAAATGGCTATCTCAAGAACTAGAGAGTTTAAGGCTGATAGATTCGGTGCTAAAGTTAGTAGTAATCCCATTTATTTAGCAAATGCACTTAGAAAATTGGATCTATACAGCAGAAGAATCCCTATGCCAAAGGCTGCTCCAGCTACTGAAAATATGTTTATTGTAAGTCCATTAGCTGGAAATAAAATGGCAAACTTATTTAGTACACACCCCTCAACAGAGGAGAGAATAAAAAAACTAGAAGATATGAGATTTGAATAGGAGGATTTATGAAAAAGTTTTTTATGTGTGTTTTTCTAATGCTAGCTTTCTTTACAACAAAATCACAAGGAGCTGAAGTTATTCCTGAATATTTCTTAATGGAAAGATTGATTATGCTTATGGAGGTTTCACCAACATATATTTCAAATGATGGAAAACAAGAGTTTAAAGCTATGCAAATTGACAAAAAAATTATGAATTTATTGGAGAATAGTGAAAATCCATTCTATATCTATGACTCTAACAGTGAAAAAAAATTAGTTAGAGTTGGAGATTATTTCTACTCTCCAACTACTCTATCTAGTATCTATACATTAGATAAGGAAAACTTTGAACTTAATTTTAGAAACAAGGATATTCCAGAGAAAAAAATAGATACTGTAGTAGAAGATGTTAAAGAGAAAATTGATCTTTCTGAAATAGAAGAAAAACAAAATACACCTATCTCAGAAAATTAGATTGGGAGGATATTATGGAATTTAAATCAATCACAGATTCATATAAAGAGATAATATCCCAAGGTAAACTAAGTAATATTACAAATGTCATTAAAAAAGCATTGGCTAGTTATAAGAGAGCTAACTCAGGACTCTGGGTTACCTCTCTTTGTTTCTATACTATTCTTTCTCTAGTTCCTATCTTTGCCATACTTTTTAGCTTGGGGACTTGGTTTGGAATAGCTGATTACTTACTTATCAAGCTTAGAGATTACTCTCCTTTAAACGATGAATCAATAAATCTTTTAATAACCTTTGCTCAAAACTTTTTGGAAAATACCAGAACTGGGATATTAGCTGGTATCGGTTTTCTCTTCTTAGGTTGGACTCTTATCTCAATGTTTTCTATTATTGAAAAAGCTTTTAATGACATCTGGAGAGTAGAGAAATCTAGAATGTTCCTAAGAAAGATCACTGACTATATCTCATTTTTTATTCTTTTTCCAACACTACTTGTAATCTCAAGTGGAGTTATAAAAATAATCAGTGATAGAATGGGTGTGGATTACTGGGGACTCAGTTTATTTGTTCGTTTAGTTCCATTTTTTACACTTCTTCTATTTTTTACTGCTATGTATATGCTCATTCCAAATACTCAAGTTAGATTTATTCCAGCCTTTATAGCTGCAATTTTCATATCGCTATTTTTCTCTGGATTTCAATCTCTATTTATACTATTACAAGGAATGGTAAATACATACAATAAGATATATGGTAGTTTTTCTGTTGTCTTTATCTCCTTGTTTTGGCTAAAAATAATGTGGTTTTTTATAATTCTTGGTTCACATCTCTGCTACTTTTTACAAAATCGAGAACTACACCTCTACAATAAGAGCATTGATAATATCAGCTTTAAATATAAAGAGTATAGTGCAATTATCATAGTTAGCGAGCTGATAAAAAGATATCTCAAAAATCTTTCTCCACTTACTATCAATGAGATAGTTGAAACTTATAATATACCTTATGAAGTAGTATCTCATATTCTAAATATCTTTATCTCATATGAATTAGTTGGAATGATTGGGGAAAAAGAGGAGAAAAATTATGTAATCATCAAAAATATTGATCAAATATCATTTGAAACTATATTTAAATATCTTGAAGATTATGGCGAAAACATAAATATCAACAATCTTGAAGAGATTCAACCACTCTTAGAGTGTGTTCAGAAAAAAGATTTTCAACTTATTTTTAAAGGGTATATAGAAAAGAGAGAATTAATAAAAAACATTTTTAAAGTTTCAAATAGCTAAGCTATTTCAACTCCCACCTCCTTAGGTGGGAGTCTTCTTGGAGATTTTAAGATAAAATTATAACTTTTTTAACTTAACTTTTGGCTCTCTTGGTAGTGCAAATCTAGGAATGAATCTGTCAAAACCTGTTAAAGTTAGTAATAACATACTTACTACAGCTATGAATGCTATAAAGTTATATTGAATGATATCTATTGGTGAAAACTCCTCTAGAGGATATACAGTAGCTGCTATCCCCAAATAAAACCCAATATATACATGCCAAGGAATCAATTGGGAACCGAATACTCCCATAGCATCACTAAATGTAGCATTTCTAAGTCTCAATACCTCTATAT
>JAHHSZ010000014.1 GCA_020024915.1 Fusobacterium sp.
ATTATGAATATTTATCTAGCTGTTGATTTCTAATTTCAGGTAAATAACGAGGAGGACTAATTATATTATGAAACTAAGATTTAATAAGTGGACTGAAGATGAGTTTTTTGAAATAAGAAAAGAAGTTTTGAGTAGTTGGTCTACAGGAAAAGAAGTGGATTTAGAAGAAGCAATTAGATATCATAAATCACTACCTGATTCAAAAAATTTTTCTAAAAAGCTACTTGATGCTAAAAATGCAGGTATTACATTAGCTCAACCTAGAGCTGGAGTTGCTTTAATAAATCAGCATATAGAACTTTTGAATTTCTTAGATAGCGAGGGAGGAGCTGACTTACTTCCTTCTACTATTGACTCTTATACTAGACAGAATAAATATGAAAATTGTGAAAAAGGTATAGAAGAATCTAAAAGAGCAGGGAGATCTCTTTTAAATGGTTTTCCAGGTGTCAATCATGGGGTTAGTGGTTGTAGAAAAGTTGTTGAAGCTACAGCTCTTCCATTACAATTAAGACATGGGACTCCTGATGCTAGACTTCTTTCAGAGATTATGTTTGCTGCTGGTTTTACTTCCAATGAGGGTGGTGGAATAAGCTATAATGTTCCATATGCTAAATCTGTATCAATTGAAAAAACTCTTATATACTGGCAGTATGTTGATAGACTTGTTGGTTGGTATGAAGAGCACGGTGTTTCTATCAATAGAGAATCATTTGGTCCTTTAACTGGAACTTTAGTTCCTCCTTCAATGTCAAATGCTATTGGAATACTTGAAGGATTAATGGCTGCTGAACAGGGGGTTAAAAATCTTACTTTAGGATATGGTCAATGTGGAAATTTAATTCAAGATGTAGCTGCTATAAGAGCTTTAGAAGCACAAGCTCAGGAGTATTTTGAAATTTTTGGGTATGAAGATATACAACTGACAACAGTATTTCATCAGTGGATGGGTGGATTTCCAGAAGACGAAGCTAAAGCTTTTGGAATAATTTCAAATGGAGCTACTGTTGCTGCTCTTTCTGGAGCAACAAAAGTTATTGTTAAAACTCCACATGAAGCTATTGGAGTTCCTACCAAAGAAGCTAATGCTGCTGGACTTAGAGCTACAAAAATGGTTCTCAACTTACTTAGAGGACAACAATTATCCTCTTCTTCAGAATTGGATAAAGAGATTGAAGTTATAAAAAATGAAACAAAATGTATCTTAGATAAAGTGTTTGAATTAGGAGAAGGAGATTGGGCTATTGGAATTGTTAAGGCTTTTGAACAAGGTGTTTTAGATGTTCCCTTTGCTCCTTCTATATACAATGCAGGGAAAATGATGCCAGCTAGAGATAATGTAGGAAAAGTGAGATATTTATCTCTTGGAAATGTTCCATTGAATAAAAAATTAGCTGAATATAACTTAGCACAATTGGAAGAAAGAGGTAGATTTGAAGGAAGACCAGTAACTTTTCAAATGACTGTAGATGATATTTTCGCTATTGGTAAAGGAATTTTAATTGGAAGACCTAAAAAACAAAATTAATTTAAAAATTTTAACCTAATAGGCAAGAAGTCGCCCATCTCTATAGGTGGTGCGATGAATTGCTTTGTTGTTTTTTAGAAAATAAAGTGATATAATATAATCAGTATACATATCAAAAATAGGCGAAAAACCAATGAAATTAGATAGTAATTGTCATTTGGTATTTTTGTTGTATTATCACTTAATTCTTGTAGTAAAGTATAGAGGAACAAGGACAAAAATTAGCAAAATCTATTGCTGATGCATCATAGTTATATAAACAAATTAGAATATAAAGCAAAATGGTATGGCAAAGAGATAATAAAAATTGATAGGTTATATCATACAAGTCAAATATGCTCTGTCTGTGGTTATAGGGATGGGAAGAAAACTCTTCATATAAGAGAGTGGGCTTGTCCAATTTGTGATATACACCACGATAGAGATATAAATGCAAGTAAAAATATACTAGCTGAAGGTCTAAGAATCAAAGAAATAGCATAAAATAAAAAGAACCATAGGAACTATGAGGATAGCTTGGTAAATATAGTTGGCTAACAAAAGCAACTACTTCCCAAGAAGTTCCCACTTCAAAAGCTGAAAGTTTTAAGTGGGAGAGGCTCACGAAGATTTTATATACTATGATAATTGATAATTGATTTTTTAGAAATTATATGATATAATAACTTGAATAAAATAGTACTAGTTTTTTAAGGAGGGAGTGGGTGAAATTATCCACTCCCTATTTAATAGAAGTTTTAGAAATTGAGAAAAGAGGTGAAACTATAATGGAAAAGTTGGATGACAAGCAGCTAGTGGAGAAGATAGAGAGTATTGTAACTCCTGTAATAGAGGAGATGGGGTTATCTCTTATTGATGTAGAATATATGCAAGATGGTGGATACTGGTATGTAAGAGTATATGTTGAGAACTTAAATGGAGAGATAACTCTAGAAGATTGTGCTGCTATTAGCGGAAAAATTGATGAAGATATAGATAAGTTAATAGAGCAAAGATTTTTTTTGGAAGTTTCTTCACCAGGAATTGAAAGACCATTAAAGAAAATAGAGGATTTCATTAGATTTCAAGGGGAGAAAATAAAAGTAAGTTTAAAACACAAGGTTGAAGATAATAAAAACTTTGAAGGTGTCATAATCAAGTGTGAAAACAATGTAGTATTTTTAGAGTTAGAAGCAGAAAAAATATTAGAAATTCTTTTTACAGAGATTAGAAAAGCTAATCTTGTTTATGAATTTGATGAGTTTTAAAGAAGTTTTCAGGAGGGTAAATAATGAAAAGTAAAGATGCGAAGGTATTTTTAGAGGCTTTGGAAGAGTTAGAAAAAGAGAAGGGAATAAGCAAAGAAAATCTTCTTTTAACTGTTGAGCAAGCTTTATTAGCAGCATATAAAAAGAACTATGGGGAAGAAGAAAATGTAGAAGTTGTAATAGACAGAGAGACAGGAGATGTCAAGATATATGAGATAAAAACTGTAGTTCCTACTGAAGACCTTTATGATGCTGCTGTTGAAATCTCTTATGATGATGCATTAGAGATAAAGAAAAGAGTAAAAATTGGAGAAGTTATAAGAATAGAAGTAAACTGTGAAGAGTTCAGAAGAAATGCTATTCAAAATGGAAAACAGATTGTTATTCAAAAAGTAAGAGAAGCAGAGAGAGAGTATGTTTATGATAGATTCAAAGTAAAAGAGCATGATATCATAAATGGTATTATCAGAAGAATAGATGAAAGAAAAAATGTTTTCATAGAGTTTGATGGTGTGGAAGCTGTTTTACCATCAATAGAACAGTCACCAGCAGATACATACAGAGTTGGAGAGAGAATTAAAGTTTATTTAGCAGAAGTTGAAAAAACTAACAAATTTCCTAAAATAGTAATTTCAAGAAAACATGAAGGGCTATTAAGAAAGTTATTTGAATTAGAGATCCCTGAGATTACTTCTGGTCTAATAGAGATTAAAGCAGTGGCAAGAGAAGCTGGATCAAGAGCTAAAGTAGCAGTATACTCAGCAGATGATAATATTGATACTGTTGGAGCTTGCATAGGTCAAAAGGGACTAAGAATTAAAAATATAGTTAATGAATTAAATGGAGAAAAGATAGATATTGTTATTTGGAAAGAGTCAGTTGAGGAGTTTGTATCAGCTGTTTTAAGCCCAGCAAAAGTTGTAAGTGTTGATGTATTTGAAGAGGAGAATACTGCAAGAGTAATTGTTGACAATTCACAATTATCACTAGCGATAGGAAAAAATGGACAAAATGCAAGACTTGCAGCAAAATTAACTGGAATGAGAGTAGACATTAAAACTGTAAATAGTGTTGAAGAGGGAGAGTAAATTGGATACTACTATTATTCATGAAAGAACTTGTCTTATATGTAAGGAGAAAAGAGAGAAGAAAGATCTTTTTAGACTTATAAAAGTAAGTGAAGATAGGTATGGTTTTGATGAGAAACAGAGATCACAAAGTAGAGGATATTATGTTTGTAAATCTCACGAATGTTTAAAAAGATTAGCTAAGCATAAAAAAATAAAAATGAGTGCAGATGATTTAATGAAAATGTTAAATCACTTGAAAAAAGGAGAAAAGGACTATTTAAATATTTTGAAGGCAATGAAGAACTCACAAACTTTATCTTTTGGAATGAATATGGTTTTGGAAGAGATAGAACATACACATTTTTTAGTTCTTGCAGAAGATATAAGCGAAAAAAATGAAAGAAAACTTTTAGCAAAAGCAAAAGAATTGAATATAAAATTTGTATATTTTGGAAATAAAAATCAACTTGGTGAAATTTTTAGAAAAGAAGAAGTTAGTGTGATTGCTGTAAAAAGTAAGAAGATGGCCCGTGGACTCATAGATTAACCTAGAAAATAGGAGGTATCTTGATGAAAAAAAGAGTACATGAGTTAGCAAAAGAGTATGAGATAAATAGTAACGAATTTCTAAACTTATTAAAAGATAAGATTAAGTTAGAAGTTACATCAATTTTATCAGGAGTAAATGAGAAGGATATTGAGAGGGTAAGAGAGTATTTTGAAAGAAAAATAACCCCCGAAAAAGATGAAAAAGGGGGAAAAGGAGTAGCTTTGAATAAAAAACTATTAGAAGAAGATGAGAATTTTGAAGAAGAGATGATTTCAAAAAAAGCAAAGAAAAATAAAAAAAATAACAGCAGTAAAGATATAATTGAAAACAATGAAGATGATAAAAGAAAGAAAAATAAAAAGAAAAAGGGCAGAAGAACAGATTTCGTAATGAAAACTGTTGAGGCTGCAGGTTCTGAGACAATAGAAGAAGATGGAATGAAGATAATAAAAATCAGAGGTGAGATCACTTTAGGAGATTTTGCTGAAAGATTGGGAGTATCAAGTTCAGAGATAATTAAGAAACTTTTCTTGAAAGGACAGATGTTAACAATAAATAGCCCACTATCTATTGACATAGTAGAAGAGATAGCTATGGACTATGATGCATTAGTTGAACAGGAAGAAGAAATTGAATTAGATTTTGGAGAAAAATTCGCTCTTGAATTAGAGGATAGAGATGAAGATTTACAAGAGAGACCACCAGTAATCACAATAATGGGACACGTTGACCATGGAAAAACATCATTACTAGATGCAATTAGAGCAAGTAATGTAGTACAAGGAGAAGCTGGAGGAATCACACAGAAAATAGGGGCATACCAAATTATAAAAAATGGAAAGAAAATAACCTTCGTAGATACTCCTGGACACGAAGCTTTTACTGATATGAGAGCTAGAGGAGCACAAGTAACTGACATAGCAATATTAGTGGTTGCTGCAGATGATGGAGTTATGCCACAAACAATAGAAGCATTATCTCACGCAAAAGCTGCAAATGTACCAATAATAGTAGCAGTAAACAAAATAGATAAACCAGAAGCAAACCCTATGAGAGTAAAACAAGAGTTGATGGAGCATGGTCTTGTTTCAGTAGAATGGGGAGGAGAAACTGAGTTTGTTGAAGTATCAGCAAAGCAGAAATTACACCTAGATGATCTGTTAGATACAATACTTATTACAGCAGAGATTTTAGAGTTAAAAGCTAATCCAAGAAAGAGAGCTAAAGGTGTTGTACTAGAGTCAAGACTAGATCCAAAAGTTGGACCAATAGCAGATATTTTAGTTCAAGAGGGAACTTTAAAAATAGGAGATGTTATTGTAGCTGGAGAAACTTATGGTAAAGTAAGAGCTTTATTAAATGACAGAGGAGATAGAGTAGAGAGAATTGAACTATCTCAACCAGCAGAAATTATAGGATTTACACAAGTACCTCAAGCAGGAGATACTATGTATGTAATCCAAAATGAACAACATGCTAAGAGAATAGTTGAAGAGGTAGCTAAAGAGAGAAAATTAACTGAAACTAGTAAGAAAACTATCACTCTAGAGTCATTGTCAGAGCAATTTGATCACGAAAATATAAAAGAGTTAAACTTAGTATTAAGAGCAGATTCAAGAGGATCTGTAGATGCTTTAAGAGAATCATTATTAAAACTTTCAACAAGTGAAGTAGCAGTAAATATAATACAGGCAGCTTCAGGAGCTATAACTGAAAGTGACATAAAACTGGCTGAAGTATCAAATGCAATCATAATAGGATTTAACGTTAGACCTACAACAAAAGCAATCAAAGAAGCTGAAGCAAATGGTGTGGAGATAAGAACATCAAATATTATCTATCATATAACTGAAGATATTGAAAAAGCTTTAACAGGTATGTTAGATCCTGAATATAAAGAGATCTATCTTGGAAGAATAGAGATCAAAAAAGTGTTTAAAGTTTCTAAAGTTGGAAATATAGCAGGATGTATAGTTGTAGATGGAAAAGTTAAAAATGATTCAAGCATCAGACTTTTAAGAAATGGTATTGTGATGTATGAAGGAAAATTATCGTCACTTAAGAGATTTAAAGATGATGCTAAAGAAGTAGTTGTAGGTCAAGAGTGTGGGCTTGGAATTGAAAACTTTAATGATATTAAAGAGGGAGATATAGTTGAAGCTTTTGAATTACAAGAGATTAAGAGAACTCTAAAATAATCTAAAAAATAATTACAGAAAGAGAGGGATTATTTATGAAGAGACAAAGATTGGCTGGAATAGAAAAAGAGATAGGTAGAGTAATTTCTCAAGTTCTTTTTGAAGAGGTTAAAAATCCAAAAATAAAGGGATTAGTTTCTGTTACTAATATAAAAGTAACTGAGGACTTGAAATTTGCAGATGTGTACTTTAGTATAATGTCTGGATATATGAATGGTGAAAAATCAGTAGATAAAGACACTGTTTTAGAAGGGTTAAATCAAATCAAAGGTTACCTAAGAAAGAGAGTGGCAGAAGAGATAGAGATTAGATATATACCAGAAATAAGAGTAAAGTTAGATGATTCTATAGAACATGCAATAAAAATATCAAAACTTTTAAATGATTTAAAAGGATAGTGATATAATGTATTGGGAATATAGTTCACTACCTCAATCTCTAATTGAAACTAAGGCTGTACAATGGAAAAAAAGTAAGATACTAACTACCTTATTACTCAATAGAGGATTTTCTGATGAAAAGAGTGTTAATGAATTTATAAGTCCTAAAATTTCTGACTTCAGAGATCCTTTTAAATTTGAAAAGATGGCTAGTGTAGTAGAAAAGATATTAGAAAAAAGAGAGAAGAATGAAAAGATCTTCATCTATGGAGATTATGATGTAGACGGAATTACAGCTGCAGTTTTTTTAGTGAAAGTATTTAGTGAGATAGGAATAGACGTTGACTATTATATTCCTAACAGAATGGAAGAAGGCTATGGCTTGGATAAAAAAGCTATAGACTTTATGAAAAAGAGAAACTGTAAGCTTGTAATAACAGTGGATACAGGTGTAAACTCTATTGAAGATGTAAGATATGCTAATTCTTTGGGAATAGAGGTGATAATAACTGATCATCATAAGTCAATAAAAGAGGATGAAGATGATGAGTTGTTATTGCTCAATCCTAAATTGAGTGACACATATGAGTTTAAATTTTTATCCGGTGCTGGAGTAGCCTTAAAGGTGGCACAGGGAGTTTATTTAAAATTAGAGTCTGATTTGAATAAATTGTATCAATATATGGATATAGTAATGATTGGAACAGTTGCTGATGTAGTTCCTATGATTGATGAAAATAGAATTATAATAAAAGAGGGATTAAAGGCATTAAAACAAACAAAAGTTAAGGGGCTTATGTATCTTTTAAAATATTTGAAATTTCAATCTAAGGATTTAAATACAACAGATGTAAGTTACTTTATCTCTCCGTTGATAAACTCTTTGGGAAGAATTGGTATCTCAAAAATTGGAGCAGATTTTTTCTTGAAAAATGATGAGTTTGAAATCTATAATATTATAGAGGAGATGAAAAAATCAAATAAGAAGAGAAGAGAACTAGAGAAAAACATATATGATGAAGCAGACTATAAAATAAGAAAAATGCAAAAAAATGAGGGTAGATGTGCATTTTTATACTCTGAGAAGTGGCATTCTGGTGTAATTGGAGTGGTGTCATCAAGGTTGAGTGTAAAATACAATATGCCTGTAGCTTTAATAGCAGTGAAAGATGGAGTTGGAAAAGCTTCATGTAGAAGTGTAAAGGGTATAAGTGTGTTCAATATTTTTCAAGATATGAAAGATAAGCTTGTAAGATTTGGGGGGCATGATTTAGCTTCAGGGTTCATAGTAAAACAGAGTAAATTAAAGGAAGTTGAAAAGATTTTTAAAGAGAAGATTGGAAAATTAAAGGCAGAAGAGGAAAAGAAAATTTTAAAAATAGATATGAAGTACTCAATAGAAAATATTGATGATAAAATATTTGATGCTATGGAAAGTATGGCTCCATTTGGATTAGAGAATTCATATCCACTATTTTTGGATGAAGATCTCTCTTTTGAATATATAAAAAAATTTGGAGTGAATGATAGACATTTTAATGGTATAATTGTAAAAAATGGAAAAAAATACCATATGGTTGCCTTTGATTTAGGTCATAAAATAAATGAGATAGAGTCAAAAATTCAAAAATTTGATATAGTCTACTATCCTGAAAAGGTTTATTATAAAGGAGAGGAGATCATGCAAATAAGAATTAAAGATATAAAAATAAAAGATGACTTTTATGAAATTTTTACTAAATAGATTTAAGGAGGAACAATGAAACACGAATTAAAAAAAGTTGCAAATTCTGCAGTTGAGATAAAAATCACTCTTACTGCTGAAGAAGTAAAACCAGTAAAAGAGGAGGTTTTAAAAGAGCTATCTAAAAAAGTAGAAGTTCCAGGATTTAGAAAAGGGCATGTACCTGTAAGTACTGTGGAAACTCAATTTAAAGCTGCAGTAAAAGAAGAGGTAACTGATAAAGTT
Source organism: Fusobacterium sp. (assembly GCA_020024915.1). GTDB lineage: Bacteria > Fusobacteriota > Fusobacteriia > Fusobacteriales > Fusobacteriaceae > Fusobacterium_A. The sequence goes on from JAHHSZ010000014.1 coordinate 8,943, forward strand.
TTACACAAATACTATGAAGAAGTAATAAAAGCTGAAAAAATAGTGCCAATCAGCTATATAAACAATGTAAAAGCTAACTTAGGAGATGACTTTGAAGTAACATTTACTGTAGATGTATATCCAGAAGTAACTTTAGGAGAGTATAAAGGATTAGAAGTAGAAAAAGAAACTTTTGAAATGACTCCAGAAAAATTAGATGCTGAGATCAAATTGATGGTAAACAGCAAATCTAAATTAGAAGAAACAGAAGCTGAATACAAAGCTAAAATGGGAGACACTGTAGATTTAGCATTTGAAGGATTTGTTGATGGTGTAGCATTTGAAGGTGGAAAAGCTGACTCTCACGTATTAAAATTAGGATCAAAAATGTTCATAGACAACTTTGAAGATCAATTAGTAGGATATGAAGCTGGACAAGAAGGAGAAGTAAATGTAACTTTCCCTGCTGAGTACCACGCAGAAAATTTAGCTGGAAAACCTGCTGTATTTAAAGTAAAAATCAACAGCATTAAAAAATTAGTAACTCCTGAGTTAAACGATGAGTTAGCAAAAGAGTTTGGATTTGAAAATGTTGAAGATATGAAAGCTAAAACAGAAGAGAGAATCAAATCTAGAGAAGAAGCAAGAGTTAAAAACGAGTACGTTGGAAAATTATTAGAGAAAATTTCTGCAACAAGTACTGTTGAAATTCCTGTATCAATGATAGCTTCTGAAGTAAAGGCTAGAATATCTGAAATGGAACAACAATTAGCAGCTCAAGGAATTGGATTCGATATGTACTTACAAATGACTGGAATGGATAGAGCTAAATTAGAAGCTCAAATAGCCCCAATGGCAGCTGGAAAGGTAAAAGCTGACTTAATTCTTGAAGCTATAGCAAAAGCCGAGAACTTAGAAGTTTCTGAAGATGAAGTAAAAGAAAAAATGACTGAAATAGCTAAAATGTATGGAATGGATAGAGCTAAATTAGAAGAAGAGTTAAACAAACACAACAACTATGATAACTTTAAAATGACTGTTAAAGGTGAATGTTTAATGCAAAAAGCTATTGATGTAATAGTAAATAATGCAAAATAATTAATTTAAAACATAGGAAGCAGATTTTTCTGCTTCCTTATACCATTAAAATTAAATGAATAGTTAAGAGATAAATAATTTGATTTTTTAACTATTTATTTAAGGGAGGTAAAAAAATGTATAATCCAACTGTTATAGAGAGTAATGGTAGGTCAGAGAGAGCTTACGATATATACTCAAGACTTTTAAAAGATAGAATAATATTTTTAGGAACAGAGATAGATGATAATGTTGCAAATGCTATAGTGGCTCAACTTTTATTTTTGGAAGCTGAAGATCCTGAGAAAGATATAATAATGTATATAAACAGTCCTGGTGGAGTGGTGACTGCTGGAATGGCTATATATGATACAATGAACTATATAAAACCGGATATTCAAACTGTATGTATAGGTCAAGCAGCAAGTATGGGAGCATTATTGTTAACTGCAGGAGCAAAAGGAAAGAGATTTGCTCTTGAGCATTCAAGAATAATGATACACCAACCATTAGGTGGAGCAAGAGGACAAGCTACAGATATAGAAATCCAAGCAAAAGAGATATTGAAAATGAAAGAGATGTTATCACAGATTTTAGCAGATGCTAGTGGTAAAGATGTTGAACAAATATTAAAAGATACTGAAAGAGATAACTATATGTCAGCACAGGAAGCTGTTGAGTATGGATTAATTGATCAAGTATTTAAAAAGTAGAAAGGAGAAGAAAGATGAGTAAAAAAGCAAGATGTTCTTTCTGCGGAAGCACTGAAGATGAAGTATCAAAATTATTTAGTGGGATAGATGGAGCACTTATATGTGATAGATGTATTGAGAGTTGTTCAGATATTTTAGAACTTTCAAAAGAACATATAAAAACAGCAATACCAGAAGAATTGTTAGAGGAAACATTACTTACACCAAAAGAGATAAAAGAGAAATTGGACGAGTATGTAATAGGACAGGATGAGACAAAAAAAATTCTTGCAGTTGCAGTGTATAACCACTATAAGAGAATTTTAGATAGTGTGGAGAGATCTGATGAAAATAGTGTAGAATTACAAAAATCAAATGTTTTATTGATAGGTCCTACTGGATCAGGAAAAACTCTTCTTGCACAAACACTTGCAAGAAGTTTAAAAGTTCCTTTTGCAATAGCTGATGCAACAACACTTACAGAAGCTGGATATGTGGGAGATGATGTGGAAAATGTTTTAGTCAGATTACTACAAGCAGCTGATTATGATGTAGATGCAGCAGAGAGAGGAATTATATATATAGATGAAATAGATAAGATTGCGAGAAAGTCTGAAAATGTTTCAATAACAAGAGATGTTTCAGGAGAAGGAGTCCAACAATCTCTTCTAAAAATAATCGAAGGAACAAGATCTCAAGTTCCACCTCAAGGTGGAAGAAAACATCCAAATCAAGAGCTAATAGAGATAGATACAAGTAATATATTATTTATTGTAGGTGGAGCTTTTGAAGGATTGGAAAAAGTTATAAAATCTAGAACAAATAAGAAAGTAATTGGTTTTGGAGCTGATATTTCAAAAGAGAAAGAAGAGAGAGTTGGAGAGGTATTTGCCAAAGTTTTACCAGAAGACTTAGTAAAACAGGGAATTATACCTGAACTTGTAGGTAGATTACCAATAATAACAACTCTTAAAGACTTAGATGAAAATGCCTTAATAAAGATATTAACAGAACCTAAAAATGCAATAGTTAAGCAGTATAAAAAACTTTTTGATCTTGAAGGGGTAGAGCTAGAGTTCACTCCAGAAGCGTTAAAAAGAATAGCACAGTTAGCTTTAGAGAGAAGAATAGGAGCAAGAGGATTGCGAGCTATTATAGAACAAACAATGTTGGAACTTATGTACGAAGTACCTTCAGATGAAGATATTTCAAGGGTAATAATTGGTGAAGATGCAATTCTTGATTCAACTAAAGCTATAATAGAAAAGTAAAAATGGAGGGATGACTAATGAGTAAAACATTATTCTTACCTACTAGGGATTTAATAGTTTTCCCAGGGATAGTAACCCCTCTTTATGTAGGTAGGGTAAAGAGTATAAATACACTTGAAGTTGCAGTAAGTAGCAAGAGTAAATTAGTACTTGGAATGCAAAAGGATCCAACAAATGAGGAACCAAATTTAGAGAAAGACATATACAAGATTGGTGTTGTAGCTAATATATTACAGATAGTTAAGATGCCAAATAATAATATAAAAGTTTTGATAGAAGCAGAAGAGAGAGTGGAGATAAATTCTATTACACTTGAAGAGGAAGTCTATAGAGCTGAATATAAAGTGTTGAAGTGTATAAATGGAGCTACAAAAGAAGTTGAAGCGGTGTATAGAAAAGTATTGGGACTATTTGAAAAATACATAGGACTTACTGGAAAAGTTTCATCAGAATTGTTGGTAAACTTAAAAGGCATAAAAAATATAAATAGTGCTTTAGATGTAATTGCAGCAAATATTCCACTAAAAAGTGAGAAAAAACAGGAGCTATTGGAAAATTTAGATGTAACTGAGAGAGGAATAAAGATATTAGAGGTTTTGACCTCTGAAATGGAAATAGTTTCATTGGAGAAGAAAATAGATGACAAAGTAAAAGCTAAGATGAATGAGGCCCAGAAAAATTACTTCATAAAAGAGAAAATAAATGCTATGAAAGAGGAATTGGGAGATTATTCACAAGATGATGATATGCTTGAATTAGTTGAAAAAGTAAAGAAAGCAAGACTTCCAAAGAATATAAAAGGTAAAGTTGACAGTGAAATGAAAAAATTAGCTAAAATGCCTCCTTTTTCAGCAGAAGCAACAGTTTCAAGGAATTATATTGAGACAGTTATAGAGTTACCTTGGGAAAAATCAACTAAAGATATAGTTGATTTAAGAAAAGCTAGTGAAATTTTAGAGAGGGATCACTATGGATTAAAAGATGCTAAAAGTAAGGTATTAGACTTTTTGGCAGTTAAAAAATTAAATCCTAACATGAATGGAAGTATACTATGTTTTGCAGGACCTCCTGGAATAGGAAAAACATCTCTAGTAAAATCAATAGCAGATGCAATGGGAAGAAAGTTTGTGAGAGTGTCTTTAGGTGGAGTAAGAGATGAAGCTGAGATAAGAGGACATAGAAGAACTTATATTGGTTCTATGCCAGGAAAACTTATAAAGGCAATAAAGGAAGCTGGGACGAAAAATCCAGTAATATTATTAGATGAGATAGATAAGATGTCAAATGATTATAAAGGAGATCCAGCTTCAGCAATGTTAGAGGTGTTAGATCCAGAGCAAAATAGCCATTTTGAAGATCACTATATAGATATGCCTTTTGATCTATCAAAAGTATTCTTTGTAGCAACAGCAAATGATCTGAGAACTATATCAGCTCCGTTGAGAGATAGAATGGAGATAGTAAATATCTCTTCATACACAGAGTTTGAGAAACTGCATATAGCTCAAAAATATCTAGTAAAACAGGCTAAAGAGGAAAGTGGTTTAAAGAATATAGAGCTGATACTATCAGATAATGTAATTTTGAAGATAATTGATGAGTATACTAGAGAAGCTGGAGTGAGAAATTTAAAGAGAGAGATAATAACTCTGTGTAGAAAAGTAGCAAGAGAAGTAGTAGAAGAAAACAAGAAAAAGATTGTTGTAAGAACTAATACATTGGAAAAATATTTAGGTAAGCCTAAATTTAGACCAGAGAAACAAAAGGGAAAAATCCCTAAATTAGGAGTTGTAAATGGATTAGCTTGGACATCAGTGGGAGGAGTAACTCTAGAAGTTCAAGGTGTATCTATACCTGGAAAAGGGGAGATCTCTCTAACTGGAACATTGGGAAATGTAATGAAGGAATCTGCACAAGTTGCTTACACATTTGTAAAAGCTAATATTGATAAATATAAACCCAAACAAGAGGATTTCTTTGAGAAAAGAGGAATACACTTACACTTCCCAGAGGGAGCAACACCAAAAGATGGACCTTCTGCTGGAATAACAATAACTTCTGCTATAATCTCTGTATTAACAGGTAGAAAAATTAGACAGGATATAGCAATGACTGGAGAGATAACAATAACTGGTGAAGTTTTAGCAATAGGTGGAGTAAAAGAGAAGGTAATAGGGGCACACAGAGCTGGAATTAGAGAGGTAATTTTACCAGAAGATAATAGAATAGATAAAGATGAGATCCCAGCAGAGATAGCAAAAGAGATGAAGATACATTTTGCTACTACTTATGAAGATGTAGAGAAGCTAGTTTTTGCTGAATAGTGATGGGTGAGGTAATTATGAAGATAAAACAGGCTGAATTTATAAAATCTGCAGTTTATGAAAAAGATTATCCAGCAGAATTAAATAATATAGAATTTGCCTTTGTAGGGCGTTCTAATGTTGGAAAATCTTCTCTTATAAATAGTATAACAGGAAGAAAAAAATTAGCAAAAACAAGTAAAACACCTGGAAGAACACAACTTATAAACTATTTTAAGGTAAATAATGAGTTCTATATAGTTGACCTACCTGGATATGGTTTTGCAAAAGTACCTAAAGAGATGAAAGCTGAATGGGGAAAAACAATGGAGAGATATGTAGCAAGTAATCGTAAAAAACTTGTGTTCGTTCTGTTGGATATTAGAAGAGTACCAAGTGAAGAGGATATTGAGATGCTTGTATGGTTAGATCACCACGATATACCATTCAAAATAATCTTTACAAAGATAGATAAAGTTTCAAATAATGAGAAATTTAAGTGTTTAAAGGATATAAAAAAGAAGATTGAGTTTCATAATGAGGATGTTTTTTATCACTCTTCACTTAATGATACTGGAAAAGAAGATATTTTAAATTATATAGAGTCTCTTTTAAATAAAGAGGAAATTTAAGAGGAGGAGTAAATGGAAGAGTTAAATAAGACATATTCCCCTAGGGAAATAGAGTCTAAGTGGTACAAAATATGGGAAGATTCCAAGTATTTTGCTGGAAAAATGGAAGAAGGAAAAGATAGCTATTCAATAGTTATACCACCTCCAAATGTAACTGGAATACTTCATATGGGACATATATTAGATAACTCTATACAAGATACACTAATAAGATATAAGAGAATGTGTGGGTTAAATACTCTTTGGGTACCAGGTTGTGACCATGCTGGAATTGCTACTCAAAACAAAGTAGAGAGAATGTTAGGAGAGCAAGGTATAAAAAAAGAGGATTTAGGAAGAGAGAAATTCTTAGAGGAAACTTGGAAATGGAAAGAGAAGTATGGTGGAATAATAACTAACCAACTTAGAAAAATAGGAGCATCACTTGACTGGGATAGAGAGAGATTCACAATGGATGAGGGACTTTCAAAAGCAGTTAGAAAGATATTTGTAGATCTGTATAATGATGATTTGATCTATCAAGGTGAATATATGGTAAACTGGTGTCCTAGATGTGGAACTGCTCTAGCAGATGACGAAGTAGAGCACTCAGAAAAAGATGGAAATCTATGGCATTTAAAATATCTAGTAAAGGATTCTGATGAGTATATAATTATTGCAACATCAAGACCAGAAACTATGCTTGCTGATGTAGCTGTTGCTGTACACCCAGAAGATGAGAGATATAAGCATCTTGTAGGTAAAAAATTAATACTTCCACTAGTTGGTAGAGAGATTCCTGTAATAGCAGACGAGTATGTAGAGATGGAGTTTGGAACAGGAGCTTTAAAAATAACTCCAGCACACGATCCTAATGACTTTAACTTAGGTAAAAAATATGATCTACCAATAATAAATATGCTAACTCCAGAGGGAAATATTGTTGATGATTATCCTAAATATGCTGGAATGGACAGATTTGAAGCTAGAAAAGTAATAGTTAAAGAGCTAGAAGAGAGCGGAGTATTAGTAAAAACAGAGAGCTTAAAGCACAATGTAGGACACTGCTATAGATGTTCTACTGTAGTTGAACCAAGAGTTTCAAAACAATGGTTTGTAAAGATGGAACCATTAGCTAAAAAAGCTCTTGAAGTAGTAAGAAATGGAGAGATAAAAATTATTCCAAAAAGAATGGAAAAAATTTATTTCAACTGGTTAGAAAATATAAGAGACTGGTGTATCTCTAGACAATTATGGTGGGGGCACAGAATACCAGCTTGGTATGGTCCAGATAATCATATGTTTGTAGCTATGTCAGAAGAGGAAGCTCATGAACAAGCAAAAACTCACTATGGAAAAGCTGTAGAGCTAGTTCAAGAGGAAGATGTATTAGATACTTGGTTCTCATCTGCACTATGGCCTTTTTCAACTATGGGTTGGCCAGAAAAAACTAAAGAGTTAGATATATTCTATCCAACTTCAACTCTAGTAACAGGAGCAGATATAATATTCTTTTGGGTAGCTAGAATGATAATGTTTGGATTATATGAGATGGAAGAGATACCATTTAAAAATGTATTTTTTCATGGAATAGTAAGAGATGAAATAGGTAGAAAGATGTCAAAATCTTTAGGAAACTCACCAGATCCATTAAATCTAATAGATGAGTATGGAGCAGATGCAATAAGATTCTCAATGTTATACAACACTTCACAAGGGCAAGATGTTTACTTCTCTGAAAAATTATTAGAGATGGGGAGAAACTTTGCTAATAAGATATGGAACGTAGCCAGATTCGTTATAATGAACCTAGAAGGATTTGATGTAAAATCTATAAATAAAGATGAGTTAAAATTTGAACTTGTTGATGAGTGGATATTCTCAAGATTAAATGAAACTACTAAAGAGGTTCATACAAACCTTGAAAAATTCCAATTAGATGATGCAGCTAAAGCTGTATATGAGTTCTTGAGAGGAGATTTCTGTGACTGGTATGTAGAGCTTGCAAAGGTAAGACTATACAATAATGAAGAGTCAGGAAAACAATCAAAATTAACAGCTCAATATGTTTTATGGACAGTATTAGAATCAGGATTAAAACTGTTACACCCATTTATGCCATTCATAACTGAAGAGATTTGGCAAAAAATAAAAGCTTCAGGAGAGAGTATTATGCTTGAGGGATTCCCAGTTGTAGATGAAGCTCAAATAAAACCAGAAGTTGTAAACTCATTTAAATATATTCAAGGAGTGATCTCATCACTTAGAAATATAAAAGCAGAGATGGGAATATCTCCAGCTAAAGAGGTTAAGGTTGTAATTAAAACTTCTGATGAGAATGAGTTAAAAACTTTAGAAAATAATTATCTATTTATTACTAAGTTAGCTAAGATTGAAGAGATGAGCTATGGAAAAGATGTAACTAAGCCTGATCAGAGTGGATTTAGAGTAACAGGAAGCTCAGAAGTATATATGATACTTACAGGATTATTAAATGTAGAGGCTGAGGTTAAGAAGATAAAAGAACAGATAGAAAAAGTTCAAAAAGATCTAGATAAAGTAAATAATAAACTTGCTGATGAGAGATTTACATCAAAAGCACCTGCTCACATTTTAGAGAGAGAGAGAAGAATCCAAAAAGAGTATCAGGATAAGATGGATAAATTAACTGAAAACTTAAAGAACTTTCAATAATAAAGTAAGAAAGCTAAGAGGTTTTAATAAAATTATAATAGTTTTAAAATTGGAGAGTGGCTTTTGAGTCACTCTCAATTTTTAATAGTTAGGAGTGAATTTATGATAAAAGCAGTATTTTTTGATATAGATGGAACATTGGTAAGTTTTGAAACACATAGAGTCCCTGAAAGTACTTTGAATTCAATAAAAGAGTTACAAGCAAAAGGGATAAAAGTATTTGTAGCAACAGGAAGACACCCTTCAATACTTAGTGAGGGGAATAATGTAAAAGAGATTGAGTTTGATGGATTTGTAACTTTGAATGGGCAGTACTGTTTTACCAAGGAAAAAGAGGTAATTTACGAAAAAAATATCTGCTCTGAGGATATACATTCACTTTTAGAATTTATGGAGACAAATAAATTTCCTTGTGCCTTTGTAGAGGACAAGGAGACATATATGAACTATATAGATGAAACTGTAGAAAATCTCTTAAAGATAGTGAATGTACCACTTCCACCATTAGATGATATAACTAGAGCTAAGATAGGAAGGGTATTTCAGTTAAATCCGTATATCCCCGTAGATTTTCAAGATAAATTGATGGAGATACTTCCTAATTGTGAAGCAACTAGATGGAGTCCTGTATTTATCGATGTAATTCCAGCTGGTGGTGGAAAACATGTGGCAATTGAAAAGATAATGGAGTATTACGGGTACAAAAAAGATGAGATAATGGCTTTTGGTGATGGTGGAAATGATAAAACTATGCTTTTAACTGCTGGGATAGGAGTAGCTATGGGAAATGCCAATGAAGATGTAAAAGAGATAGCTGACTATGTTACAAGTAGTGTAGATGAAGATGGAGTTTATAAGGCTTTAAAATATTTTGAAATGATATAATAAATTTATAACAACTGCAAAATAAAATATAAAAATTTAATAAAACATTATACTTTAAAGAGATTTTATGATAAAATAAACGTATGGTCATATTAATTGTATATATAATTTTAGGGAGTTGATGGATTTGGATTTACATTACTTAAAAATATTTTATGAGGTGGCTAAGGAGAAGAGTTTTACAAAAGCTGCAAGTAAACTTTATATAAATCAATCAGCTGTTTCTATTCAAGTTAAAAAATTTGAAGAGATATTGAATGCAAAGTTATTTGATAGAAGCTCGAAAAAAATAAAATTAACTTATACAGGTGAAGCTCTATACAAAATGGCTGAGGATATTTTCGAAAAGGTAAAAAGAGCTGAAAAAGAGATATCTAGAATTATAGATTTGGATAGAGCAAAAATATCTATTGGAGCAACTTCAGTGATAGGTGAACCCCTTATTCCAAGATTGATGAAGGGCTTTTCAAAAGCACATGAAGAGATTGAGTATGAGATAACAATTGGAGATAAAAACTGGTTGTTGAAACTTTTAAAAGAAGGAGATTTAGATATACTTATTATAGATGAGGAGCATATAAATGATCCAAATTTAGAAGTTATAACTATTGAAAGAATGCCATATGTTTTAGTTAGTACAAAAGAGTATCATAGTATGGAAAGTGTGGCAAAAGATCCTCTTATAACAAGAAGAAATATACCTAATAATAATGAAGCAATAGCAGCTATTGAGGATAAATATAGAATTACTTTTAACTCAAAAATAAATATAAATGGAAGTCTTGAAGTTATCAAGGGAATGGTAAGAGAAGAGATAGGAAATGTAATATTACCTTATTATTCAGTGCATAAAGAGATAGAAAAAGGTGAATTTAAAGTAATATATAAAGTCAATGATATAAAAGATGGATATCAAGCAGTTATCACTAAGGATAAGAAGAGCTTAATACAAATAATTAAGTTTATTAATTTTATACAAGACTATAAAACACAGTATTAGGAGGTTTTTATGAACTTATTAGAATCATATAAAGCTGAGTTTTCTCTATTAGAAAATTTTATAAAAGAGGAAGAGGAGAGAAGAGAGACTGAAAAAGTGGCTAAGGAATTAGCTGATGTTTTTCAGAAAGGGAATAAAGTATTGATCTGTGGAAATGGTGGAAGTAACTGTGATGCCTTACATTTTGCAGAGGAGTTTACAGGGAGATTTAGAGGAGATAGAAGAGCATTACCAGCAATAGCTATTTCAGATTCTTCACACATCACATGTGTGGGAAATGACTATGGATTTGATCATATCTTTTCTAGAGGTGTAGAAGCTTATGGAAAAGAGGGGGATATGTTTTTCGGTATCTCTACTAGTGGAAACTCACCAAATGTGATAAAAGCAGTTGAAGTCGCTAAAAAAATGGGAATGAAAACTTGTGTTCTACTTGGAAAAGATGGAGGAAAACTTAAGGGAATGTGTGACTATGAGTTTGTAATTCCAGGGAAAACATCTGATAGAGTACAGGAGATACACATGATGATACTACACATAATTATAGAGGGTGTAGAAAGAATTATGTTTCCTGAAAACTACTAGAAATTTTGAATAATAGTAAAAGTACTAAAGGGATAGGTTCTCTTTAGTATTTTTAATATTGAAAAACTTTAGGGAGAATAGATGAAGATATGGAAATAGCAAAAGAGTTAGCACAAAGTATAGTAGGGGAGATGAAAAAGATTATAGAAAAGGATCTGAATTTTATCAATTCAGAAGGTATAATAGTGGCTAGTACTGATGAAAGAAGGGTAAATACCTACCACGAAGGTGGAAAGGAGGTAATCAAGAGAGGGAGTATAGTCAGAATAAATAGAGATGGAGAGTATGTTGGAGCTAAAAAGGGGATAAACTTACCAGTAAAATTCAATGATGATATTATAGGAGTGATAGGGATATCAGGAGAGACAAAAGAGGTAGAGAGATATGGTAAGATAATAAAGAGAATGTCTGAAATTTTGATAAAGGAAGCTTATCTAAGTAAGAAAGAGGAAGAGGAGAATGAGAAAGAGCAACTTTTTTTAGAAAGTCTAATATCTCAAAATCTAATGTTGGAAAATCCCATTGTATTTTCAGAGTATGTAGAAGATATAGAAAAGAGAAGATATTACAGCATAATTGTCTGTAAGTTAAATGGTAAATATGAGTTGAATACTATTAAGAATATTTATAAAGAGCTAAAAATAGCAGTAAAGAAAAAATCTGGATATATAATGCTTAAACAGAGTACTGTGTGCATATTGATTTTTGAAAAAAATCGTCAAGGAGTAGAGGAATTTATTGAAAAAATTGATGAAAAAAGAGATATCAATATGGGAATTGGAGAGATAAAGGTAGAGTTTGGAAGGATAAGAGAATCCTATGAAGAGGCTATAAATGCTCTTGAATGGGGGAGTAAAAATAAGAAAAGAGAGGTTTTTTATGAGGATCTAGATATAGAGTTGATAGTAAAAAATATAGATCTGAAAACTAAAAAAATCTATATAAAAAAGATTTTGGGAAATCTCTCTCAAAAAGAGATAGTTGAGTATGGAGAGATACTGTATTTTTATGAAAAATATAATGGTTCATTGAATAAAATCTCTAAGGAACTCTTTATACATACGAATACTCTTCAATATAAGTTGAATAGATTGAAGGAAAAAATAGATTTAGATATGAGAAATTATGAGGATTTTACTAAGTTAAAATTGGCTTTTATGTTAAGCTGAATTGGTTGCTATACTAAAAAAATACCTAGAATATCATTATAAATTTAGTGTACATACCATTGTTAAAAAACTATATATATTGTAATATAGATATATATGTATTAAAAATAAAAAAAATATATTAAAATAGGAGGAAGAATATGGTAACAGTATCAGCTTTAGGTGCGATTATAGGGTTAGTAGTAGCAATAGTATTGATAATTAAAAAAGTAAATCCAGCATACTCTCTAATATTAGGGTCTATTATAGGAGGACTTGTAGGAGGAGCAAATATAGGACAGACTGTATCTTTGATGATATCAGGAGCACAGGGAATGATACCAGCAATTTTGAGAATAATAACCGCAGGAGTACTAGCAGGTGTGCTTATTGAAACAGGTGCAGCTAGTAAGATTGCAGAGACAATAATAGATAAATTAGGAGAATCAAAGGCAATAATAGCAATTGTTTTATCTACAATGATATTGACTATGGTGGGAGTGTTTATTGATGTATCAGTAATAACAGTGGCTCCAATTGCAATGGCAATAGCTAAAAAAACAGGAATTTCAAGAACAGGGGCTTTACTTGCTATGGTAGGTGGAGGAAAAGCAGGGAATATTATGTCACCAAATCCAAATGCAATAGCAGCAGCAGAAGCTTTTAAAATTCCTTTGACATCTGTGATGGTGGCAGGATTAATACCAGCAATTTTTGGTGTAGTTGCAAGTATAGTTGTAGCTAAATTGATTTCAAAAAAAGGAAGCCAGATAAATGAAAATGATTTAGGGAATAGAAAAGAGGAAAATGGACCAAGTTTCTTTGCAGCAATTTTAGGACCAATAGTGGCAATAGCTATATTGGCATTAAGACCATTAGCAGGAATTACAATAGATCCATTGATAGCTTTACCAGTAGGAGGATTTATTGGTTGTCTAGCTATGGGAAAAGTAAGAAATTTCAACCAATATTGTGTTTTTGGTTTGGGAAAAATGGTAGGTGTAGCTATACTATTATTAGGAACAGGGACTCTTTCTGGAATTATTGCTAACTCTGGATTGAAAGATGCATTGACAACTCTACTGACAGCAACAGGGGCACCAGCTTACTTATTAGCACCGTTCTCAGGAATATTAATGTGTGCAGCTACAGCTTCTACAACTTCAGGGACAGCAGTTGCTAGTCAAGTTTTTGGACCAACTATATTGAGTTTAGGTATTCAACCAGTTAATGCAGCAGCAATGATACATTCAGGAGCAACAGTTTTAGATCATCTACCTCATGGAAGTTTTTTCCACGCAACAGGTGGTAGTGTAAATATGGACATGAAAGAGAGATTAGCATTAATTCCATTTGAATCACTAATTGGATTGGTACTAGCTTGTGTATCAACAATTATCTATGGAGTTTTATTTTAGAGAATAATAAGTTGTTTGGAGAGTGAAAAATGAAGATAATATTAGCACCAGATTCATTTAAAGAGAGTATGACTGCCAAAGAAGCTTGTGAAGTGATAGAGAGAGGAATGAAAAAAATTATTCCAGATTTAGAGTGTATCTCAGTTCCAATGGCAGATGGAGGAGAGGGAACTACACAATCATTGGTAGATGCAACAAATGGAGAGTTCTATACACAAAGAGTTTTAGGACCATTAGGTGAGAGTGTAGAAGCAAGATTTGGAATATTAGGAGATGGGAAGACAGCTATATTAGAGATGGCTGCTGCAAGTGGATTGGAGCTTGTTCCTAAGGAGAAAAGAGATGCTACAGTAACTACAACTTATGGTACTGGAGAGCTTATTAGAGCAGCTTTGGATAAAAATGTTGAAACGATTCTTATTGGGATAGGTGGAAGTGCTACTAATGATGGTGGAGCTGGAATGATACAAGCTCTAGGAGGTAAATTATTAGATAGTTGTGGAAAAGAAATTGGATTTGGTGGTAGTCAACTATCAAACCTATGCAAAATAGATTTATCAAACCTAGATAAAAGATTGGAAAAAACTAAGATTATAGTAGCTTGTGATGTTCAAAATCCATTGACAGGAGTTAGTGGAGCCTCACACATTTTTGGAAAACAAAAGGGAGCTAATGAAGAACAAAGAGAACTATTAGATAAAAATTTAAAACACTATGCTAAAATTATAAGAAGAGATGTAGGAAAAGATGTAGAAAATATCCCTGGAGCTGGTGCAGCAGGAGGATTAGGAGCAGGACTGATGGCATTCTTATCAGCCGAATTAAAAAAGGGAATTGAGATAGTGATAGAGTATAGTAAGTTAGAGGAAAAGATGCAAGGGGCAGACTTGGTGATAACAGGTGAAGGAAGTATAGATGCCCAGACTAGATTTGGAAAGACTCCATATGGGGTAGCTATGACAGCTAAAAAATATGGTATTCCTGTAATAGCTCTAGCTGGAAATGTAGGTAAAGATATAGATGTACTATATGAATATGGTTTTACTGCTATATTTTCAATTTTATCAAGAGTGGAGAGCCTGGAAAAAGCTATATCAAATGGAAAAGAAAATTTACAATATATGTGTGAGAGTATTGCTAGAATGGTAAAGTATTATACAAAATA
>JAHHSZ010000015.1 GCA_020024915.1 Fusobacterium sp.
TTAACATATTTATAGACGAAATTAAATTATTAAAATAGAAAAAAATAATTTTTTTAGAAAATAATAGACGATATTTTTTATTAAAAATATAAAATTTGACAAAAATATACATTTTATTTTATATTATGAACATAAGAAACTATTACTGAGAAAATTTGATGGAGGTTGGAATATGTTAAATAAAAAATTTATTAAAATGAACCTTACTGGAAAAAATAAAAACGAGATTTTAGAAGAAATGGTTGATATTCTTGATAAAGGTGGAGTTCTAAATGATAAAGAGGAATATTTAAGAGTAGTTAAAGAGAGAGAAGCTACATCTTCTACAGGATTAGAAGAGGGTATTGCAATTCCCCACGGAAAAACAAAAGCTGTAAAGAAAGCTACTATAGCTTTTGGAAAATCTGAAACTGGTGTAGATTTTAACTCATTAGATGGAGAGAAAGCAAGATTATTTTTTATGATTGCAGCTCCAGAAGGAACTACTGATGAACATATTGAAATGCTATCTAAAATTACTAACAAACTTTTAAACGATGAATTTAGAGAAAAATTGGATAATGCCAAAACAGAAGATGAGATAATAAAATTATTTAATACTGTTGAAAAGAAAGAAAATGAAGCAATAATAAAGAGAGATGGATATGTTGTAGCTGTAACTGCTTGTCCTGTTGGTATTGCTCATACATATATGGCTGCTGATTCATTAATTAACAAAGCTTTAGAATTAGGAGTGGATATAAAGGTTGAGACTAATGGTAGTGTTGGTGTTAAAAATGAACTAACTGCCGAAGATATCAAAAGAGCTACTGGTGTTATTGTAGCTGCTGATAAGAGCATAGATATGGATAGATTTGAAGGGAAAAAACTTATACAAGTTCCTGTGAAAGAAGCTATTAGAATTCCTGAAGAATTAATCAATAAAACTCTAAATGGAGAGGGGATAATATTTCACTCTTCATCTAAAAAAGAGAGTAAAACTACTACTAAAAATGAAAAGACTGGAGTTTACAAACATCTGATGAATGGTGTTTCTAATATGTTACCATTAGTTGTTTGTGGAGGAGTCCTTATTGCACTTTCAATTGCTCTATCTGGAATAAAAGCTGGAGCTGGAGCTGATGTCACAAATCCATTTTTAAAATCTATGTTGGATTTAGGTGTTACTGCATTTGGACTTATGATTCCTGTTTTATCTGGATATATAGCCATGAGTATTGCTGATAGACCTGGACTAGCTCCTGGACTAGTAGGTGGTGCCTTAGCTAATACAGCTGGAGCTGGATTTTTAGGTGGTATGGTTGCTGGTTTTGCTGCTGGTTATATTGCAAAATGGATTAAAAACTGGAATGTTCCAGCTGGACTGAGACCTATTATGCCAATCTTTGTCATTCCCCTAGTTTCTACTGGACTAGTAGGTGTATTGATGTATTTTATCAGTTCTCCTATATCTGGATTTATGAATGGTTTAACTAATGTTCTTAAAGGAATGCAAGCAGGATCTATCTTTTTAGCATTAATTTTAGGTCTTATGATCTCTTTTGACATGGGAGGCCCTATCAACAAAGTTGCATTTCTATTTGGATCTGCTATGATTACTCAAGGAGTTCCAGAGGTCATGGGTCCTATTGCTGTAGCTATCTGTATTCCTCCTATTGGAATGGGATTAGCTACTATGATAGGTGGTAAAAACTTTGAAATATCTGAAAGAGAAGCTGGAAAAGCTGCATTTGCTATGGGACTTATAGGAATTACAGAAGGGGCTATTCCATTTGCTGCTGCTGATCCTTTAAGAGTAATCCCTTCTATAATGACAGGTAGTGCTATTGGTGCTGTTATTGCTGCTATTGGTAAGGTTGCTGATCACGCTCCTCATGGTGGACCTATTGTTTTACCAGTTGTTGACAATAAATTGATGTTTATTATAGCTATAGTTGTTGGTTCATTAATCACTGCTATTATGGTTAATATCCTTAAAAAAATAAAAAAATAGTTCAAGTTGAAAAAAAATAACTCCCATGCTATTATTTATATAGAATGGAGGTTATTTTTATGAGAAAAATTTTAATGAAAAGTATTATTCAGTCTATTCCGGCAGTAATTATTGGTGGAATAATGGCAATAATTGCCCTATATACAAAAATAGATTTTTTTAAAATTGTAAGTAACTATAGTTTTTTTATTGTTCCTCCACTTCTAGCTGGATTTATTGCCAAAGAAAAGTGTGGGAGTACAGGATTTATTCCTGCTCTTATCTTAGGAAGTTTATCTCAATTTATCAATCTTGGACTTATTGGTGGAATTCTTTCAGGAATATTTATTGGGTATTTTGTTGAACTTTTAAAAAAGATAAAAGTTCCTCTTGAATTTAGCTCTATTATGTATCTAATAATTATTCCAATAACTTCAACACTGTTAGGTAGTTCTATTATGTTCTATCTTTTAAAAGAACCAATAACTTTTTTTATAAAAAATACAAATCTCTATCTCAATACTTTAAGTGATAAAAATATTATATTTTTGATCTTCATACTTGGTGGTATGATTGGTGCTGATTTAGGTGGACCTATTAATAAAATAGCATATATCTATGGTATTACAACTTTAGATTATGGAAAATATAATATTATGGGACCTCTCGCTGTGGCTATCTGCATTCCACCACTATCATTAGGAATAGCTCAATACATTTTGAAAAATAGATTTTCAAAAATTGAACATGATACTGGTATTTTAGCTATATTTTTAGGTATACTTGGAATTACTGAAGGAGCTCTAATATATTTGACTAAAGATATTAAAATTCTTCCAATAACAGTTATAAGTTCTGCTATTGGTGCTTGTTCAGCAACTATTCTCCATGTTACCTCAAAGGCTCCTCATGGTGGATTGATTGTTTTACCTCTTGTAGATAATAGAATAGGATTCTTAATTTCAATTGCTATTGGCAGTATAGCAGCTATTTTCCTACTCTATTTTCTTAAAAGTCCAATAGATAAAGAAATTTAAAATAAAAAAGTTGATTGCTAGGGACACATTCCTTAACAAATCAACTTTTTATTTTATACTCTTAATTATTTTTTCAACTTGAAATCTCCTTCAGCTAAAACTACAGATGCAAATATCAAAATTCCTCCAAATAACATCTTTATAGTTAAAATATCTCCCATAAATATCACTGAGGCTAATGCCCCAAATAATATCTCTGTTGAAAGTATCAAAGATGTTGTAGAAGCAGCTACATATCTTTGAGCAGCTGTTTGAACTAAATATGCTATCATTGTATTACAAATTACTAAAAATCCAATAGCCAATACTTGAACTGTATTTAGTTTTGTACTAATTAAAGAGAAATTTTCAAATAAAATATTCAATACAAATGTCAAAATTCCAGCACTTAACATTTGAAAAGTATTGACTATAACAGGGTTCTTTCCCTTTATAGTAGCTCCAATTATTGACATTTGCAAAGCAAAAAATATAGCACATACAAAAGTTAGAAAATCTCCATAGTTCACACTAAAATCCCGATCTAAAGAGAGAAATCCTATTCCAAACAAGCATAAAAAAGAAGCAAAATATATTATACTTTTTGGTTTTTCTTTAGTAATCAACCAAGAGATAAAAGGTACCATTACAACGTATGCACCTGTTATAAAAGCATTCTTTGAAGAGGTAGTATAAAATAATCCAACTGTCTGCAGTGAAAATGCCACCCCTAAAACTAGTCCAGCTCCCAAGCCCAACTTTATCTCTGATCTTGTCGGTTTTTCTCCAGCAAACTTCAAATAAATAAACAGTATTAGTGCTGTTACTAAAAATCTTATTGACATTAAAGCATTAGGTGCTATTCCACTTTCCAATGCAATCTTTGTAATTGGAAATCCACTTCCCCAAGAGGTTGCTACTAAAATTAGTGCCCCCTTATAAATACTCTTTTTCTCCATATTTGTATCCTCCCTACCAAATACTCTCACACTATAGGATACCCCATTGTTCTCTTTTTTTCAATAAGAAGATATAAAACTAAAAATTTTAAACTATTTTCCTTCCGTGATACTCTTTACTTGGTATAGTTTCAGAGATTTCTTTTAAGCTACCCTTAGTAACTTTTCCTGCTACTATTATTATAATGTCATCTCCAGCTTCTTTTATCATTGCATTTAAGATATTTTTTCCTTCCAGAGCTGTTTCTTTTGTTCCTGAAGTCAATATTCTATCAACTCCTAAATCTGCTAATTTTTTTACTTGAGCTACTGGATCTGCTAACTCGTCTATTGCTTTATGAAAAGTTATTGACATAGGTTTAGCTAATTCTATCATCTCTTTTATAGCTTCATAATTAATTGTATTATCTCTATTTAAAGCCCCTATAACAACACCTTTGACACCTAATTTTTTACAAACTCTTATATCCTCTTTCATTATCTCTAATTCTTCTTCTGTATAAAAGAAGTCTCCCCCTCTTGGTCTGATAATTACAAAAGCTGGAATATCTAGTTTCTCAACAACCATTTTTATAGTTCCATATGAAGGTGTTGTTCCTCCCTCTTCTAAGTTATCACAAAGTTCTACTCTCTCTGCTCCTAATTTTTGTGCTTCTATTGCTTCTAAAAAGCTCCCAATACATTTTTCTCTTAGCATTTTTCCTCCTAAATATACTCACTTAATTTTAATATAGCTTTAGCATATACTTCTATTCCAATCTTTAACATATCCAAGTCCATACACTCATCAAAACTGTGGGGATTTCCTTTAAACTCCCTGAAATTTGGTCCAAAAGCCACTGTATTTGGCATAAGTTTAGCATAAGTTCCTCCACCTAAAGCTGCAGGCTCTTCATCTCTTCCTGTAATATCTCTATAGGTGTCTTGTAAAGTTTTTACTAAGATAGAATCCTTTGCAAAATATAGTGGTGGATTATGGTTCTCCTTAAAGAATACAACTCCATTTTCTTGAGCTCTACATTGTAACTCTCTGTCCAAAATCTCCTCTGTTATTGATATTGGATATCTAATATTGAATTTTATATTTATATACTCATCTATTTTTTTAGTAATTCCAGCACTGATAGTTAAATCCCCAGTTTCCATATTTAAACTATCTATTCCCAATAATTTTCCGTCAGTTGTCTCTTGAATATGTTCAGCTATAAATCTTACAAAATTTTTAAGTGAATCTTTTTCTTCTAATACCTCATTTAAAAATAGATACATTCCATAAATTGAGTTAATTCCTCTTTCAGGTGAACTTGCATGAGCAGCTTTTCCATTTACTATCACTACCAATCTATCTTTCTCTTCCAATAATTTAAAACTACATTTTGAAAGTTCAACCATTTTTTTCAAACTCTCTTTAACTTTTGTAGCTGAACTATTTTTTAAAGTTATTTTTCCCTGTTCAGGAACTACATTTGATCTTGTACCCGCTTGTATCTCTAAAACCTCTGTCCTATCCCAATCAATTCTCTCTCTAAAAGAAAATGTATATATACCCTTCTCTGAAAATATAACTGGAAATCTTCCATCAGGTGTAAAGGCATATTTTGGTGGTTTTTCTAAGCTTAGGTAGTGTTTTATATCCTCATCTCCACTCTCTTCATTTGTTCCAAAGATCACTCTTACTCTTTTATTAAAGTGTGGATTCTCTTCTAATAGAGCCTTTAATGAGTACAATGAAGATATGATTGGTCCTTTATTGTCTATAGCTCCTCTTGCTACCAGACAATTATTCTTTATCTCCCCTCCATATGGATCTACACCCCATTTAGAACAATCTCCTTCAGGTACAACATCTATATGTCCTAAGATAGCAATATACTCCTCTCCCTCTCCAATTTCAGCATAACCAACATAGTTATCTAGATTTTTAGTTCTAAATCCTAAATTTTGAGCCAATTCCAAAGTTTTTTCAAGTCCATATTTTAAATTCTCTCCAAATGGAGCATCTCCTACTGGTTCAGCCTTTACTGTTTTTATCTTTATAATATCTATAACATCTGACATTATCTTATCAAAATTATCATCTATATAGTCTTTAATTTTCATAGTTACCTCCAAATAAACAAAGAAGCAACTAAAGAAGTTGCTCCTCATTTTTTAACTATCCTATTAAACCTAGAGCAAAGTCTAAAACTTTATCCCCTTTCATCATTCCATAATCAATAGTATTGATTACTTCTACTTTTTTCCCAACTTCAGCTGCCATCTTCTCAAATTCAGCTTTTCTATATTTAATTTGTGGTCCCAATAAGAAAACATCATATTTATCTAAGTTTTCTTTAAACATCTCTAGACCTACAGCTTTTATTTCAACCTCTATTCCCTTTTTCTCTGCTGCTTCTAACATTTTTTTTACCATCAAGCTTGTTGACATTCCGTTAGAGCAAAGTAATAATATTTTTTTCATATTGACACTCTCCTTATAACTCCGCTATTTTTATTCTCCTAATTCTGTTTCCTCTTTTAATGATGCTTTATCTAGTATCCTTAAGAATGGTAAGTAGATCATAGCTCCTAAAACTAAGTTAAATATCTGTATTAAAGCTCCTGATAACCCTCCTACTACAAAGAATCCACTTATAACTGCTGGTGTTGTCCAAGGTAAAGCAATCCCTATTGGCTTTGCAACAAGACCTATATTCATAGCTATATACTGTGTTGTAACTATTACTAATGGAACTATATTAAATGGAATCAACATAATTGGATTTAATATTACTGGTAGTCCAAACAATAATGGTTCATTTATATTGAATAGACCTGGTACTGCTGCTATCTCTCCAACTGATTTTATATGTTTACTTTTTGCAAATATTATAATTGCTAATAGTAGAGATAATGTTGCTCCAGATCCCCCCATCCATACCATATCAAAGAATTGCTCTGTGATAACATGTGGAATAGGCAATCCCTCTTTTATTGCTGCTATATTTTCTAATTGGTTCTCTAACCAGAATGGTCTAACAATACCGTTTACCATTGATCCAGCATTAATTCCTACTGACCATAAGATAGATATTGAAAATACTGTTAACATAGATCCTATATATGAAGTTCCCAATGATTTTAGTGGTATAGCTATTACTTTATATACAAAATCATGAATTGTTCCAAATGATGTATGAGCCATTCCTACTCTTACTAATAGTGCTACTATTAATATTGCTGCTCCAGGAATAAGAGCTTCAAATGATCTAATTACTTCAGGTGGTACTCCATCTGGCATTTTTACTAAGATATTTCTTTTTACGAAAAATCTAAATATTACCATAGTAAAGAATCCTACCATCATAGCTATAAACATTCCTTTACTTCCTAACCAGTCAAAAGTGATTACACTTCCATACTCTTGTGTATTTCCTAAAGGTGTTAAGATAAAAAATGCCACTGTTGATAACAATCCTACTGCAACGCTATCCAATTCAAATTGCTTTGCTAATTGTTGAGCAACTAAAAATGATACATATACAGCTAACATTGAGAAAGTTGCATTTACAGGTATATCGAAAACTGATCCCCAGTTATCTCCAAAAACACTTTTCATAAAATTTTGATATGCTGGTAATGGGAATGATTGAATCATTAAAAATAATGAACCTATCATCAATGCTGGCATCAGCATAACAAACGCTCTTCTTATTCCATTAACATATTTATTAGCTTCTAGCCAAGCAGCTATAGGAACAAGTTTTTCTTCTAATATATAAATTAATTTGTTCATTCTTATCCTCCTATTTTATGTTCACTACTCTATTGGTTTTTGAATACTTTTTTTATACTCTTCCATATACTCTTTACTAACTGCTTCTATCTTTACATCTTTGCTTTCCTCTATTGGATTAGCAATATAGACTTGAGGTATCTCCTCTGATGTAGTCACTGCAAAAGTAAATTCCACATTTGTTCCTATTCCCCATTCACCTTTATTATTAAGGGCTATTACTGAAATAGCTCCAGCGTGTCCTCTTCTTCTTTTTAACTCGTCAGTAAAATCCATTACAGCACCTTGAGCTGCTTCTTGAGGAGTCTCTCCCTTTTTCATTCTTTGAACTACTTCATAAGATAGACAACCTTTCATTATATCTTCCCCAAGTCCTGTAGCTGCTGCTCCTCCAACTTCATTATCAACATAGAATCCTGATCCAGAAACAGGAGAATCTCCTACTCTACCTCTTTTTTTCATAAATAGTCCACTTGTTGATGTAGCCACAGCCATATCTTTTTCCTTATCAAGAGCTATCATACAAACTGTATCATGTCCATCATACGGAGAAAGATTTTTCTCGTATATCTCTTTTCTTCTCTTTTCCCAAGTTTTCTTTGCTCTCTCAGTTAGCATATTCTGTCTAACAAAACCATTTTTATGAGCATATGCCTCTGCTCCAGCTCCAACTAAGAAAATATTAAATCTATCTTCACTTAATTTTCTTGCTATTGAGACAGGATTTTTATAATCTTTTATTCCTGCTACTGCTCCTATTGATAAAGTTTTTCCATCCATAAATGCCGCATCTAATTCTACTTCACACTCTTCATTAGGAAGTCCTCCATAACCTACAGATTTATAAAATGGATAATCTTCTACTTGCATAATAGCTTTTTCTACAGCATCTTGACATTTTCCACCGTTCTCTAATATATCAGCTCCTAGTGCAACAGCATCTCCTGCCATTCTCCAAGTTGCTATCATACCCCATTCTCTTTTCATTAACTTTTTCCTCCTAAGGTTATTTCAATGATTATTTATCTAATCTCTTATATAGAGCGATCATCTCTTCAATTAACTCTCTAGCAAGTATTGAAGTCATTAAGTGGTCTTGAGCGTGTACCATTAATAGATTCATCTCTATTCCATTTCCATCTGCTTCATTACATATTAACTCTGTTTGCATCTCATGTGCTGCTAAACTTCTCTCTTTAGCTTGATCTAAACACTCTTTTGCTTTATCATAATTTCCCTCTTTTGCTTCTCTTAAAGCTTCAAATGCTAAACTTCTTGCCTCTCCTGCATTTCCTACTATTGTCATTGCTATCTCTTCAATTGTTAAACTCATCTATATTACCTCCCATATTTTTTTATTTATTCACATCTTTATCATATATTATATATTATAAAAAGTCAAATCTATCATTTTTTGAACTTTTTTCGTTATTATCATTATAGTTTTTTTGTTAATTGTTGATTTTTTATAGAATAAATGGTAGACTAATTAGGTATAACGAAATATTATTTGTTATTTTTCGTTTTATTTTTATGAAAATTATATTCAAAATTTTTTTAATTTTTTAAGGTGGTATGTATGAATGAAAAAAATGACAAAATAAGTCTTTTAGATTTTGAATTAATTGAAAAAGATATTAAACTTGATTTTACAAAACACTTAACAAAAAAAGATAAGGAGTTATTTCGTAATATAAGATTGCAAAAATACAATCACATATCTTTAAATAAATTTTTAAAAATTTTTAATTTTACTGAAAAAGAGGAGATTTTAAAATATCTAAATAGTTTGATGAGTAAAACTATCACAATCTTCTCTAAAGAGAATAACTATTTTACCTGTATAAGTATACTACAATCTTATTATATTAACAATGAAACTATATATCTTGTATTTTCAGACGAAATTACTAATTCATTTAAAAAAGGATCTTTTTTTGATAGAGTCGGTCTGAGAAACATACTATTTCTTGAGGAGAAATTCTCCTATCGTCTCTATCAATATATTTACAATAATAAAGATAACAATATCTATATTCCAGTTGATACTCTTCGTGAAATTCTTGAAATAGGCAACTCTTATAAAAGATTTTATGACATTGAAAAAAATCTTCTCATTCCAATACTAGAAGATATTAAAACCAATGGTAAATTAAATCTTGAATATGAAAAAGTTAAAAATGGCGAACATAAAAGTGCCAAAATTTTAGGAATAACAATTTGTAAGAAGATTGATTCTAATTCAATTGCTGAGGAAAATACAACTCAATTTATTGATTCATTAATGGCTAAACTAGGGAAAAATATTAAAAATTTCTCTGAAATATACTCCCTACTTTTAAAATCTGTAGCAGAGTATGGGGAGGAGTTTGTAAAAAATAAAGTTGAATATGTTTTGCTCAATTTTGATATTGATATTGAAAAACATCTCCAACTATCTCTTGCACAAAATGAGGAACTTGATAAACCTGATTATATTTTGAAAAAGAAATTTAAATCTCTATTTCAAATGCATACAGATATCCTTGTCTTTATTCAAAAGAATAATCTTCCTCAACTATCTAAATATATGTTTACTATTACTCTTTACTCTCTAAAAGATAAAGAGACAGTAGTTTTAAAAGATAAAACTCTCTCTATAAAGATAAGTTACAATAAAAATGATACATCAATTATTGAGTTTTATGTTCATAAATAATTTTAATAGATTTCTACCAATTGTCATCACCTATAGTAGCTTTTATCTTTGGTCATATTCAAAAATTAATAATTGGGAAGAAGAGTGCTAAATTAGATATAGGTATATTAGTATTTCTAATTGAGATGGCAGTTGACAACAATACTGTTGCTATAATAATCAGATGCTCCTATTTATTCTCACTTTAATTTTTATAAAATTAAAAAATAAAGAAGCTTAAAATAAAAAGGAAAATACTACTATAATAGGCATTATCCTATGAGCAACTTTTTTCCTTTTTATATTTTTACTTCTATTACACTTTTTCCAATTCAACAGTCAATTTCAATCTTTTCAAACCACTTTTTAAGGCTTTTATCTTAACCTTACTTATTTTCATATCTGATAACTCTTCATCTGGTACATCTTGAAGTTTTGAAATACTATTGTATCTATTTATCAATTTCTCTATATCTTTTTTTGTTAACTTACTTATTCTACCTAGTAATCTATATCCCCTAGGACTTACCTCATTATCTAGTAAACTATAACTCTTTCCATAACCAAGAGAGTGTGAAAAATTTTCTACCTCTAGCAACTCTTCATCATTTAGATTTTTCATTTTCTCTTTTACTTCTTTGTATTCCACTCCGTCTTCTATATAGTCTCTGATTAAATTGTACTCATTTTCCTCAATATCCTGATTTAAATCTTGAAATTGAAGATTTAATAATCTTCCCTCTACACCCAATTCGACAACGCAGTTGTTTACCTCTGCTCCTATTCTTCTTAACATTTCAAATCTCTGTAGTGCAGTAGCCACATCATATAAAGTTGCTGTATTATCCAGCTCTAATATTGTTAAATTTGCTAAAGCTCTATCTAAAACCGCCTTATATCTCTCCATTGTTTTTATAGCCTGAGCTGCCTCGTTCTCTATTGAAGAGGCATCTTTTAATCTATATCTTATCTCATCTTTGTATAAAGTTATCACATTTCTTCTCTCCGAAACTGCTATTACTAATTTCCCTATCTGTTGACCTGATCTTTGAGCTGTTCTATGTCTCGTTCCACTTTCTGTAGATTTATATTTTCTATCTGGTTGTAAATGAACATTAGCATACATTATCTTTTTACACTCTGCATCTAAAATTATTGCTCCATCCATTTTTGCCAATTCATATACTCTTTCTGGAGTAAAATCACATTCTAAATAAAATCCACCATCTACCATTTTTTTTACATTTTCATCAAAGCCTATAACTATTAAAGCTCCCAATCCTGCTTCTAATATATTATTTAATCCTTCTCTAAGAGCTGTTCCTGGTGTCACAAATGACAGCATCTCTCCCAATTTTTTACTGTCCATCTTTATTCATCCTTTCTAAAAGTTCTTCTAAATTTTTTAAATATATCAGTTTTAAGTTATAATTTTTCTTATCAATCTCTTTTCTATTAGCTTCTGGTATATAAACCCCTTTAAATCCTAATTTTTCTAATTCTCTAAGTCTTTTATCTATAAAAAATACCTTTCTAATCTCTCCTCTTAGCCCCAACTCTCCAATAGCGGCAATCTTCTGACTTATCTCCACACCTTTATATATTGATAATATTGATATTAAAACTGCCAAATCTGCTGCTGGATCTTCAATACTAAGTCCTCCAGGAATATTTACAAACAAATCTTTCATGGCTAAATTCATATACATCTTTTTTTCAGCAATTGCCATTAAAATTTGTATTCTATTTTTATCAAAACCTTGTACTATCCTTTTAGGAATTCCAATAGTTACCTCTGTAAGAAGAGTTTGTACCTCTAATAAAAATACTTTAGTTCCTTCTAATACAGGAACCACCATACTTCCTATATTTTTTTCTTCTCTCTCACTAAGAAAATATTCAGATGAATTTTTTATCTCTTTCATTCCGTCTTCTTCCATACTAAAAACTGCTAACTCATTTGTTGAACCAAATCTATTTTTAGTACTTCTTAAGATACGATAAAAAAGTCCTTCTTCTCCCTCAAAATTAAATACTGCGTCTACCATATGTTCCAATAATTTAGGCCCTGCCACTTTTCCATCTTTTGTAATATGTCCAACTATAAAAAATGAAATCCCATATTTTTTAGCTAACTCTATTATCTTTAATGTACACTCCCTTATCTGTGTAGGTGTTCCTGGTATTGAATCTACAATTGAATTATACAATGTTTGTATTGAATCTACTATCACAACTTTAGGTTTTCTCGCTATTAAAAATTCATATATTTTTGAAATATCTGTCTCTGACATCAAATAAAGATTTTTACTCTTTATTTTCAATCTCTCTCCTCTGCTCTTTACTTGTGCTGGAGATTCTTCCCCTGATATATAAATTACATCTCCATATGCAGTATATTCATTTGCAACCTGTAATAATAAAGTTGATTTTCCTATCCCAGGATTCCCAGTGATAAGAATGACTTCACCACACAACAATCCTCCACCTAATACTCTATCAAACTCACCTATTTGAGTTTTGTATCTATCACTCTCCTCTATTATGACATTATTAAAAGAAAAAACTTTCTCTGAAGTTTCCTTTATAGATACTGCTGAAGAGATTACTGGTGCACCTACAGCTGATGAAACTTCCAGCTCCTCTTCAAAAGTTCCCCAACTATTGCATTGTGGACACTTTCCCGTCCATTTTGCAGTTTTATATCCACATTCACTACATACATAAAAACTCTTAGTTTTTGCCATTTATAACCTATCCCTTTATATTTTTAGCTTTATTTTTCACTATATCCACTATTTTGGTATCTACAAAAATATCTAGTCTTGCTCCTACAGTTGCTGCTTCTCTTACTGCACTTGAACTTAAATACATGTACTCTCTTGCTGCTGGTATAAATATTGTATCAACCTCTCCAGCTGAAAGATCGTGATTTACAAAAGCATAACCTAACTCATACTCATAATCAGATACTGCTCTCAATCCTCTTATGATAATCTCTGCATTATGCTCCTTCATAAAATCTATTAACAGTCCATCAAAACTCTTTACTTCTACCTTTTCTCCAAATTCATTTGTTAGCATTTTTATCAGTTCTTTTCTCTCTTCCAATGAAAACCAACATTTTTTATTGGCATTATTCATAACTGCCACTATTAATTTATCTGTTATTTTTAAAGATTTTTTTATAACATCAAAATGCCCTTTAGTTATTGGATCAAAACTTCCTGCATATACTCCTATTTTCATATATTCACCTTTACTTTATTAAAACAATCTCATACCTATAATTATTTTGTTTATTTTCTTCCAATATAAGATCCTTCTTTCTATTTTTTACAAAATCTTCTACAAACTCAAAATACAACTCTTTAAAAGCTATCTTTAATTTTTTGGATAATATTATTTTTATCTTTGATATGTCCTCATCTTTTGCACAGTTTCTAATCTCTGACATCATCTCATGAATAACTGCATCCTTAGATTTTATCTTTCCTGTTCCACTACACATTGGACAAGCTTCTTGAAAATAACTATACAATGGTTTTCCTGTTCTTTTTCTAGTCATCTCTATCAAACCTAAATCTGTAAAATGAACGATATTATTTTTTATTCTATCTTTGGCCAGATTCTCTTCCAATGTCTTTAATACCTGTTCCTTATCCTTATCCAATCTCATATCAATAAAATCTATTATTATAATTCCACCATAATTTCTCAATCTCAACTGTCTTGGAATCTCTCTTGCAGCCTCTAAATTTGTATTTAAAACTGTCTTTTCAAGATTGTAGCTTCCTGTATTCTTTCCTGTATTTACATCAATACTTATCAATGCTTCTGTTTTCTGAATTACCAGTGAGCCACCACATTCTAATCTTACCTCTTCCTTTAAAGCGTTTTGTATCTCTTTATCAATTTCAAATACTTCAAATATATTTCTTTCATCTTCTCCTTTAAAAAGTTTTATCTTTGTTTTTAAAGTTTTTTCACTAAAAGCATTTATATAATCTATAATTTCCCAATAAGCTTCCTCATTATCAACTATAAGTTCATCTATGTCGTTGGAGAAAATATCTCTTAAAACAGTTGTTATAACTCCATTATCTTTATATAACACCTCTCCTATTCTAGCCTTTTTCGTTTTTTTCTCTATATCTTCCCATTTTTTTACTAGGTACTCTAGCTCTCTTTCAAAATGAAAAATACTCTTTCCAAAGGCTGCTGTTCTAATTATAATTCCCATGTTTTCAGGCTTTATGTCCTTAAATATCTCCTCTAATCTAGATCTCTCTTCCTCATCTTTTATCTTTTTAGATATTGCAAGATGATCATTATTTGGCATCAATACCAAGTATTTTCCAGGCAATGTATAGTGTGTAGTCACCCTTGCACCCTTGCTTCCTCTTGGCTCATTCAAAACCTGTACTACAACCTCATCTCCAACATTTAATATATCCTCTATTGGTCGTTCACTATTACATATCCCATCTAAATACTTTTCTTCAAACTCTCTCAGATCATTTACATAGAGAAAGGCATTTTTTTCTAACCCTATATTTAAAAAAGCTGACTCCATTCCAGGAAGAACATTGGCTACTTTTCCTTTATAAATACTCCCATTTATTCTTCCCTCTTCTTCTCTTTCAATCAGAATCTCAATCACTTTTTTATCTTCAATTATAGCTGCTCTTGACTGAAACTCATCTATGTTGATCACTATCTGATTCATTTCTTTTTAACTCTCCTCTTAGTATATCTAACCTAGAATATTTTTTTCCATTTACAACTACATCATCTTTTTTGATTGAATTATCTATCTTTATATTAAAATACTCTTTTAATCTCAACCTATTAGCTTTATTTATTCCAACAAATTTTGAAATAGACTTCTCATTGGCTAAAATATCTAATTTTTTATCTTTCAATGCTATATCTCTAAAGAAGTCACAGTGTATCTCTGTTTCAACTAACTCTCTAAATGCTGAATGGAATGGGCCTGCAATAACTACTCCATCTTCTCTCAAATCATCACTTGGCTGTAATCCTACTCTGATTACATTCACTCCTTTACTCTCTACAAGAGAGTAAATTTTCCTAGTTATCTCAACAGCCTCTTCTAATGTTAATGGAGTATATTCTCCATTGTAAAACATTCTCTCCATCTTAGTATTTTTTATCACTAATGTCGGATATATTCTTACCATATCTGGTTCCATAGCCAAGGCTTTTTTAGCTGTTTCATACTCTTTTTCTTGAGTAGATTTTGGTAATCCTATCATCAATTGGATTCCAACTTTTATCCCATATTTTTTTAGTAATCTACAAGCATTTTCTACTACCTCTAGAGAATAGTATCTCTCAGTTGCCAACAACACATCTTTATCAAGAGATTGAACTCCTAATTCAACAACTGTTACTCCATATTTTTTTAACTGCTCTACTATCTCCTCTGTTATACAATCTGGACGAGTAGACAATCTTATCCCATCAATACTTTCAGTTTTTATATATTCATAAGTTGTCTCTAAGTATTCTTTTTGTAAATTCATAGAAATTCCTGTAAAAGTTCCACCAAAGAAAGCCACTTCTTTCTTGGAATTCTTTGGAAGAGTTTCTAAATATGTCTCTATTGTATCTTTTAAATCTTGAATTGTAACATCTGTTTCTCTACCATTTATCTTTTTTTGATTACAAAAAACACATGAATTTGGGCAACCAAAATGACTTATAAATATGGGAATATTATAGTGCTTCATGAATCTTTACTCCTAATTTTTTACACAATGACTTAGCAGCTGCTTGTTCTGCTGTCTTTTTATTCTTACCTTTACCTATTTCAGACTGTTTTTCCTCAATTCCATTATCTATCTTAACCTCTATCTCAAACACTTTTTGATGATCTGGTCCTATCTCTTTTATCACTGAATACTCAGGTATAATTTTATATACTTTCTGACTATACTCTTGTAATATTGTTTTAAAGTCTAAAATATCCTCATTGTTGTCCACATTATCAATAGCATCTTTTATATGTGAAAGTGCAAACTTCTTAGCTGTTTCAAAATCTGAATCTATATATATTGCCCCTAATATAGCTTCAAATGCATCTCCTAGTATAGAGCTTCTCTCTCTTCCACCAGTTAATTCCTCACCTCTACTCAATAGTAGATATTTTCCAACTTCTAATTTTTTAGATATCTCTGCTAAAACTGGCTCACTTACCACCATAGATTTTACTTTTGCCAAATCTCCCTCTGTAGAGTTTGCATAGCTTTTATATAGATATTCTGTAACAACAAGGTCTAGAACTGCATCTCCTAGCAGTTCTAGTCTCTCATTACTTATCTTTTTATATCTTCTATGCTCATTTCCAAATGAACGGTGAATAAGTGAATTCTTTAGAAGTTCTTTATTTTTAAAATTATACCTAAGATTTTTTTCAAAATCTAAGTAATTTTTTTTCATTTTCCCTCCTAAAATTCTACTTATATTTTCTCATAGCTATTACAGCATTATGTCCACCAAATCCTAGTGAACTTGACATTGCTACATTTATCTCCTTCTTAACTGCCTTGTTTGGCACATAGTTTAAATCGCACTCTGGATCTGGATTATCATAGTTTATTGTTGGTGGAACAACACCTTCAAAAATACTTTTTGCTATAATCACAGCCTCAATTCCTCCAGCAGCTCCCAATCCATGCCCTGTAGCTCCTTTTGTCGAAGATACCATCAATTCTTTGGCATGCTCTCCAAATACAGCTTTTATTGCTGCAGTTTCATTTTTATCATTTGCTGGTGTTGAAGTTCCGTGAGCATTTATGTAACCAACATCTTCTAATGCTATATCTCCTTCTTTAAGAGCCATTTTAAATGCCCTTGCTGCTCCTTCTCCACCATCTACTGGAGCTGTTATATGGTAAGCATCACAAGTCTCTCCATATCCAATTATTTCAGCATATATCTTTGCTCCTCTTGCTTTTGCAGATTCTAACTCCTCAAGAATTAATACTCCTGCTCCCTCTCCCATTACAAATCCATCTCTGTCAGCAGTAAATGGTCTTGAAGCTTTCTCAGGCTCATCATTTCTTGTTGAAAGTGCTTTCATATTAGCAAAGGCATTCATAGCAAATGGAGTTATTGCTGCTTCTGTTCCTCCAGCAAACATCACATCAGCTTTTCCTAATCTTATAATTTCAAAAGCATCTCCAATTGAGTGAGTTCCAGCAGCACAAGCTGTTACAACTGATTTATTAGGTCCTTTTGCTCCAAAATAAATACCTATATTTCCTGCAGCCATATTAGCTATCATAGCTGGAATTGTAAATGGAGATATTCTTCTTACTCCTTTTTCTAACATAGCTTGATGTTGACTCTCAAATACCTCTATTCCACCAATTCCAGAAGAAACAACTACTCCTACCTCTTCAGCATTCCTCTCGTCTATTATTAATTTAGAATCATCTAAAGCCATTTTTGTAGCTGCTATTGCAAATTGAGTATTTCTAGCTAACTTTTTTATCTCTTTTTTTTCAATTCCAAACTCTGTAGGATCAAAATCTTTTACCTCTCCAGCTATTTGTACTGGCATATCTGACACATCATAAGATTCTATCCTAGCTATCCCTGTCTCTCCAGCTACTATTCTCTTCCAACTCTTCTCTATTCCTGTTCCTAAAGCAGTTATTAGTCCTAGACCTGTAACGACCACTCTATTCATAACATCACCTCTAATCTTGCTCTAATATATATAAGTAACGGGGTACCTAATAAATACCCCGTTTATCTTTATCCAATTAATTATTTTGATTCAATATAATCAATAACATCTTGAACTGTTTTTATTTTCTCTGCATCTGTATCAGGAATCTCAACGTCAAACTCTTCCTCAAATGCCATTATTAATTCAACAGTATCTAAAGAATCTGCTCCTAAATCCTCAACAAAGTTTGCCTCAGGTACTACTTGTTCAGCATCTACACCTAATTGCTCTACTACTATCTCTCTTATTTTATCTAACATTTTTTTCTTCCTCCTTAATTTTTTCTTTAAATATTTTAAAAACGTTATATATTATAAATTTTACTATATATTTGACAAATCTTCAAGTTTTTCTATATTTTTTACCATAATTTCTTTATCAATTTTCTTTATAAGTCCTGCTAATACTTTTCCAGGTCCTATTTCATAAATTGTATCTACCCCTTCAGCTTTCAATTTATTTATTGTTTCAACCCATTTTACTGGACCAAAGCTCTGTTTATAGATCTCTTCCTTCACCTCATCAACTGAATTTAAAATTTCAGCTGTTGTATTTGCTACTAATTTAACATCTGTCATAGTAAAGTTATATTTTTCAGCCTCTAATTTTAATTTTTCTCCTGCTTCCTTCATCAATGATGAATGGAAAGGACCTGATACTGCTAATGGCATTGCTCTTCTAGCTCCAGCCTCTTTAAGAGCTACACAAGCTCTCTCAATAGCATCTTTATCTCCAGCTATTACAGTTTGCTTAGGTTCATTAAAGTTTACTGCTTCAACTACTCCCTCTACTCTTTCAAGTATCTCAACTATCTTTGAAGAATCTAAACCAATAATTGCTGCCATTCCACCATTAACTTTATGTGCTACTTCATTCATATAGCTTCCTCTAGCAGCAGTTAATTTAACTGTATCCTCCAATGACAAATACCCAGCTGCTCCAAAAGCTGCATACTCTCCTACAGAATGTCCTGCTACATAATTAGCTTTTACTCCTTTAACTTCTAATAATTTTGTCAATATTAAACTCATTGATACTATAGCTGGTTGAGTATTTTTAGTCTCTTTTAACTCCTCTTCTGGACCTTCAAACATAACTTTTTTTAAATCAAAATCCAGTTTTGAAAATAGATTATCAAACTCTCGTTTTGCTAGCTCATTGTTCTCATATAATTCTTTTCCCATTCCAACATATTGTGTTCCTTGTCCTGGAAATACAAAAGCTATTTTAGACATCTTTTCCTCCTTAATAAAAACACGTGTAATTTAATATATCATAGCATCTAAATTCTGTCAATTCTTTATTAATATGCCCATCTCATTATTATAGAACCATATGTTAATCCTGCTCCAAAACCTGTTAAAGCTATTAGATCTCCTTTTTTTACAAGTCCTTTCTCTAAAGCTTCTCCCAATGCAAGACCTACAGAAGCTGATGAAGTATTTCCAAATTTTTGAAGATTCATATAGAACTTCTCAATTGGGACATGAATCCTTTTTGCTGCTGACTCTATTATTCTTACATTAGCTTGATGCGGGAATATCATAGCTAGATCATTAGCACTTACATTAGCTGTATTTAAAGCATGTTTTGTAGCATTTGGTAGTGCATGTACAGCAAATTTGAATACATCTTGTCCCTTCATTTTTACAAAGTTCTCTCTATTCTCTATTGTTTTTGCATCATTTGGTTTTTTTGTTCCACCAGCAGGAGTTCTTAATATATCATCGTCTTCTCCTTCAGCACCTAGATAAGTTGATAGCATTCCATATCCCTTTTCAACCTCTCCAACTACTGCAGCAGCAGCACCATCACCAAATAATATACAAGTATTTCTATCCTGCATATCTATAATTCTTGAAAGTGTCTCTGCTCCTATTACAAGTATATTTTTGTATACTCCACCTTTTATCATTCCATTAGCAACTGTAAGTCCATATATAAATCCACTACAAGCTGCATTTAAATCAAAGCATGGAATATCCTTGCTACCTAATTTATGTTGTACCAAACATGCAGTTGCTTGAACTAAATAATCTGGAGTACAAGTAGCCACTAATATTAAATCTAAGTCTTCCACTGTCATGTTAGCTCTATCTAAAGCTTTTTTAGCAGCCTCTACACACAGATCTGAAGTTGCTTGATCAGCAGCAGCAAATCTTCTCTCCTCTATCCCTGTTCTTGTTCTAATCCATTCATCAGATGTATCTATTATCTTTTCAAAATCAGAGTTAGTCATTACTTTTTCTGGAACATAGTATCCTAATCCTTTGATTCCTACACTTTTGTATTCCATTATCTCCTCCTATAAGGTCTATTCTTTAATATTATCTATATCTATAACATTTTTTAATTCTTCTATAAATTTCATCTCAGCAAA
Source organism: Fusobacterium sp. (assembly GCA_020024915.1). Lineage (GTDB taxonomy): Bacteria > Fusobacteriota > Fusobacteriia > Fusobacteriales > Fusobacteriaceae > Fusobacterium_A. The sequence continues at coordinate 20,542 of JAHHSZ010000015.1, forward strand.
TTTATTAGCTACTTTTATAGCGTTTTTTATCCCTGTTGAATCTGAATTTCCATGAGCTTTTATAGAGATTCCATTCAATCCTAAAAATATCGCTCCACCATACTCTGATGAATCCATCTTTTTAGCTATATGTTTTATTGCTGGCTTTATCAACAGAGCTCCTAGCTTATATATAAACGATTTACCTATCTCCTCTTTCAATGACGAGACAATAAACTTTGCAACTCCTTCAGAAGTCTTTAAAACCATATTTCCTGTAAATCCATCAGTTACTACTACATCTATATTTCCATTCATAACCTCTGTGCTCTCTACATTTCCCATAAAATTTATAGCTTTGTTCTCTTTTAAAAGAAGGTAGGCTTCTCTAGTTACTTCATTTCCTTTTCCTTCTTCAGCTCCAATATTTAATAATCCTACAGTAGGATTTTTCTTTCCTAACAATACTTCTAAATATTTAGAACCCATCATAGCGTACTGATTTAAAAACTCTGGTTTACAATCTGCAGTTGCACCAACATCTAACATCAACATCTTTCCAGTCTTATTAGGAAACATTGTGGCAATAGCAGGTCTCAATACACCCTTTATTCTTTTCAATTTCAATTGACTAGCAGTTATTAGAGCACCTGTATTCCCAGCTGAAACAGAAGCATCTGCTATTCCCTCTTTAACAAGTTCTAAAGTCCTATTCATAGATGAATTCTTCTTTCCTTTAACTGCTGTTACTGGATCATCAGTCATCTCTATTTTCTCTCTAGCATCTACTATCTCTATTCTATCTCTATCAACTTTGTATTTTGATAGCTCCTCTTCTACTATCTCTCTCTTCCCAACAAGTATGAGTTGTAAACTTTCACTCTCTTCTAAGGCTTTCACTGCTCCTTTTACTGTTTCAAAGGGAGCTTTATCTCCACCCATAGCATCCAAAGCTATTTTCATTGTTGCCTCCTATGTAATTATCTTTACAACATTATACATCATATTTGTAAATTTTAAAAATATTTTTATCACTTTTATAACAAAAAAAGGCAAGAGCTTACCTTGCCTTTTTTTATCTAATTAAACAATCTAATTACTCAGCTTGTCCTGCTAGAACTTGTTTTCCATTGTAATCTCCACATGAAAGACATACTCTGTGTGGTCTTCTTGGAGCTCCACATTTTTCACAAGTTGCTAATCCAGTTCCAGTTAAAGCATGATGAGATCTTCTCATGTTTTTCTTAGCTTTAGACGTTTTCTTCTTAGGTACTGCCATCTTAGTTTCCCTCCTACTTACATTCTTATTTAAAAATTAATTTTTTATTTGTAATAATTGTTGCCATCTTGGATCAATTCCATTATCACTGTGCTTCTCTATCTCTGAATCATCTTCACAAACAAGCTCACACTGTGGATATGGTGGCATATCAAGTATTATATACTCTCTTATTAATCCTTCTAAGTCTATAACTCCATCTTTTATCTCGTCATAAATCTCATTTTGATTAATCTCACATTCTGCATTTAAACTTTTTAAATACTGAATATACTCACTTTCATTTAAGAAAGTTCCCATAAAATCATTACTTAATTCCATTTCAATCTCTTTCAGACATCTTACACATTGTGTTTTTACTTTAGTTGAATATTTTCCACTTATTTCAACTTTACCATTGTTATTTATAGCTGTTCCTATAACATGCACTCTATCTTTTAGATCTATGTCCTCCATATTATCAATATAGAAGTCAAATTCTAAAATTTGGTTTGGAAAATTTTTAATCTCTAATCTCAAAACAATTTCCTCCAATCGTACACCTAGATATTTTACTAAGTTTTTTAAATATTGTCAAGTAATTTTTCTTAACAAAGGATTTTTTTTATTCTACACATTGAATAAAAATTCCATTAAATCTCCATCTTGAACTATATACTCTTTTCCTTCTAATCTTAATACTCCAGCTTCCTGAGCACCCTTCCATCCTGAATACTTTATAAAATCAGCAAATGAAACAACTTTTGCTCTGATAAATCCTTTTTCAAAATCTGTATGAATCTCTCCAGCAGCTTTTGGAGCAGTATCTCCGATTCTTATTGTCCAAGCTCTAACCTCTTTTACTCCTGCTGTAAAATAAGTCTGAAGACCTAATAACTTGTATCCAGCTCTTATTAATCTATTCAATCCTGCCTCTTCAACACCAAGTGCCTCTAAGTACTCTTTCTTGCTCTCTTCATCATCCATCTCTTGTAATTCAGCTTCAACTTTTGCAGAAACTATTACAACTTCTGAACCTAATTTTTCAGCATACTCTCTTACTTTTTCCACATACTCATTTCCTGTTGCTAAATCATCTTCAGCCACATTTGCTGCAAATATCATAGGTTTTAAAGTCAATAATTGATATGTTCTTATTAACTCTAACTCCTCTTCTGTCATAGATAGAGTTTTTAATAGTTGAAACTCTTCTAAATGTGCCTTACATTTTTCTAATACAGGCATTAATACCATAGATTCTTTATTCTTATTCATAGCTAATTTTTTATGTTTTTCAATTGCTTTATCTACAGTTTCCATATCAGCAAATATTAGCTCTGTATTTATTACCTCGATATCTCTTATTGGATCTACTGAACCACTTACATGAATTACATTATCATCTTCAAAACATCTTACTACTTGGCAAATTGCTGCTGTAGATCTGATATTTGATAAAAATTTATTTCCTAATCCCTCTCCTTTTGCTGCTCCTTTTACCAATCCAGCTATATCAACAAACTCTACAGTAGCTTGAACTACTCTTTGAGGATTAATTATTTTTGATAACTCATCTAATCTTGAATCTGGTACAGTTACCATTCCTACATTTGGTTCTATTGTACAGAATGGGTAGTTTGCTGCCTCTGCTGCACCAGCTTTTGTTATTGCATTAAAAAGTGTTGATTTCCCGACATTTGGAAGACCTACTATTCCTATTCCAATCATTGAAAAGCCCCTCCTAAAAAATTTATATTGCTACAAATTTTACCATAATTTAAAGAATTTGTAAATACCTTCGCTTTATCAATTTTCTGATACTCCCAACGACTAAAGTCGTGGGGTTCTTTTATAATTAGTTTCTATCTATTCTCAAAAGAATAAATCAATCACTATTTTCTAAAAGACTTTCACTATCAAGAACACCTTTGTATTCATTAACAATAGTATTAGGCTCA
>JAHHSZ010000016.1 GCA_020024915.1 Fusobacterium sp.
CTATAGTTTTGAAGTTGTGTTGGATCACTTACATATAGTTCTAATATATCATCTTTTTCATTTTTGATAATTGACATCGCTGAAAATACTTTTATATTTTCAAACTCCTGCACACCATCTTTCCAAAAATTCATAGCTAATACTCCACTATTTCTATCTTTTACTATATGAGCTTCCTCATCCAATTTAACTATTTCAAATCTTGAAACATCATAGTTATCTACGGCTTCTTTAGAGAACATTGGAAGTATTAAATAAGCATAACTATCTTTTCTTGGATCCTTTCCATGATCCATATAAGTAACAAAATATCTCTTACTTATCTCCTCAGTTAAAGTTCCACCTATATTTTTCCAAGAACCTTTATTCTCTTTAATATCTACTTTTATTTTTGGTCCTTTAATCACTCTGTACCCTATATTCTCTTCAGGATAGTTACCGTTAAAATTTATTGAAAGATTTTTAGAGTTTTCTATAACTTTTCCCTCTGTTAACTCCTCACCATTAACAAATATTTTTCCATTATTTAAAATTCTATTATCTATAGTAGTATGTATCTCTCCATCATTACTTCTGATATTTGAAGCTAGTGCTAAAGTTACACCATCTATCATAAACCAAGATTTTTTCATTCTAGTTTGCTTGTTCCAAGAGATCATATCCATTCCTATAAAAGCTGAATCCTTACCTTCAACTCCTCCTACAAAAGCTTTTGGACTTACTAAAGCTTTAACTCTTCTCTCCCCTGCTTTATCTCCCATTTTATTGATACTGTTTGTTACTCCTGGTAAGTGATACATATCCACTGTTGGCCAAAACTCTGTATATATACTAGAATCTTTCCCATAAATGTATGTCACTCCATCTCCAGTATACCAACCTTTAATATTTTCTCCATTCATAGTCTCATAATTTGCAACTCTATTTGAATGCATAGATACTACTACTTTTCCATCTTTATCATTTATATAGACAGCTCTATCCATAGCTCCAAATACCTTTGCTCCTTGTACGTCCAGAGCCTCTATCTCTCTATTTTCTATTATCTCTTTTAAAATATTTTTTATAAGAGGATTTTTTTCTTTCTCCACTAATGAGTACTGATTATTATCTAAAACAACTTTCTTTATTAACTCTCTCAATTTATCTTGATAATTTTTTGAGGCCCCTTCAGAAAGAAGTGCAACAGAACTAATTAAAATTCTAGCTCTCTCTATATCACTTGAATTATCTCTTGAAATAGATCTTCCATTTACAGAGTCATTTATCCCTCCATTTATCAGAAGATAGCTATAACCATTCAGTATTGACTCATAAATATTATCCAATCTAGGATCTTCCATCTTAAACTCTGTTCCATTGATTAAATATAGCATCAATCCTAATCCATCAAACAGTACAGCTGCATAAGTTCCATTATATGCCACATTGTCATGTTGGATAAAAGATCCATCTCTATAGAATCCATCTCCTATAGTTACTAGCTCCCCTACCTCTGCTGCAGCATTTAACCCTTCTAAAACCTCCTCTTTATCCTCCATTAAAACTCCTCTCATAAAAGAGATTATAGAAGTATCTATTCTATTCCCACCTGTTGATACTCTTTTGTTTGGAGCTGATGAATATGTAGCAGAAGGACTTGCTCCTGACCACTTTGCATCTGGTTGAAAATATTCTGAGGCTTTTAAATATTTAAGCCTATTCTCTTTAGAGATATCTTCATACATCAATGTAATTATCTCATTTAATTTTTTAGGGATTCCCAATTCCCATTGCCACCAATTTCCTAATTCTGGCAAGTTTTCATGATAAGCATTGATATATAACCAATCTAAAGCTTCAACTATCTCATTTTTTATCTTCTCACTCTTATAGTACTTAGTTTCTGGCGTTACATAAGCTATTGCTAGCTTAGTTAAGTTATTATATTGGATTAATACATCTACTCCACTTGTCATATTTTCAGCACTTTTAAAGATTGATTTTCTATCTTTAGATAGATTTATTTGACTATACACTGCATCAGCTGACTTCTCATTTAATCTTGCAACTTCAGAAAAATCAAAATCTAATTCTTTACCATTTTGAGGTAATCCAACTAAAAATTTTGTCCATTTATCCCTTATTTTTCTATAATCTTTTATTTCGTTTTTCTCTTGTTCTTGATAATTTACTTCTTCTACTTTTTGAATATCTTTAGAAAAAGAAGTATTACTCAATATTAAAACAGTACATAATAAAATTAATTTTTTATTCACTCTTATTCCCTCCTCACTATTAGAAATTATAGCTAAATCCTAATTTTGGTCTAAATGAATATGATTTTGTAATTCTTCCATAATCCTTACTTGCGTGATCTTTATTTTTTGTTTTTATATCTAGGAATGTTATTCCACCAAACACATTAAATCCTGAAACTACAACATGATTATAGTCTACAGAGTATCTTGTTTCATAGCTTTCAGCACCTTTTTTATTATTATCCAAGCTATTATACCAAGCTCCATTTCCTAATGGAAGTCTCAATGAAAGTGTTACATTATCCCCATTTCCAAAATAATAAGTTGCTGAAGGTCTCAATTGATTTAATTGATATCTTCTTGAATCTCTTGCCTCTGAAATATCTTTTGCTACGCTATCCCAAACAAGTTTTCTATTACTGTGATCCATCCATCTATCTTCTCTATAGTATCCTAATCTAAGATTCCAACTTGGCATAAATCCTGAATAAGTTAAGTAGTATTCTCCCTCTACTACAAAGTCCATCTGCCCTTCTCTGATTCCTTCATAGTTATATTTAAATATACTTGTAGGCTTAGCCTCAAATTTGAATCCATTTCCTAAATTATAAGTAAAGTTAGGAGTAAGTCTTAATTGGTGCACTCCCTCTTTTAATCTTTGAGGTTTTTCATAAGTAGATAACGCTGGTTTCTCAGCAGTTTCATTTCTATATCCTATATTCAATCCATATTGGCCTTTAGAATATAGTTCTCTCCATCTAGCTTCACCATGTATTCTTGTTGAAGTAAATCTATTCTCATTTTCTTTAGTTTCCTTCAAGAAATCATTAGCCATATAGTATCCTTCAAAATAGTAAGACCACTTCGATTGCTTATCTATCAAATTCAATATAAATTTAGGTGTTACCTTTGTAGATGTAGCATAATCTCCACCTGTTAAATAATTTTCTGTTGAATGATAATAAGCTCTATCTGAGTCATCTTCAGTCTCAAACATAAAACTAAATGTTCCTCTCCATCTATCAGAAATCACTCTTGTATTTTCAATTCCCTGTAATACAGGCCCTATTATTAAGTTATCGGCTAAACTATCCATTTTATATGACATTCCTAAACTTATTAAATCCATATCATATTTATCTGATCTAGCTATTGTATATTTTCCATTAACTGCTAAAGATTCTGTCAAACCTACTTGACCAAATACACTTGCTGATATCACATTCTCTCTATCAACTGTTCCTACTTTATATTGTTCTGGTACTCCTTGCATATTTAATCTTTTTCCATCTTTTATATTTCCTATTTCTGTTTCCCAAGAAAAATCTATCCCAAGTAAATATTTTCTATCTAAGATATATCCAGAGTTTTGAAGTGTCATTCCTACGTTTGGAGTTATTGAATAATAAGAAAACTCATTTGCACTAGCATTTTTTACCATTAGAGTTGTATTTTTATCCCCTATCTTTAACTCCTCTTTTTCATTTATATTCCCTTGCATAATTCTATTAATATCAATACCTGTATAGAATAATACTCTATTTTTTTGATCATCTTTTAAAGTATATATAACATTTGTTCCTATTCCCATTGCATAAGTTGGATAATTTGATTTTAATTCCTCACTATAGTTTCCAATATTTATCTTTCTATTAACTTTATTATGTCCATAGACAAATGAGAAATTTGAGTTTAGTGATATATTGTTGTTAAAATCATAATTATAATATCCACCTAAATATGTATTAGTAGCTCTAATATTTCCACTAATTCCATTATCAAAATCTGCATCTCCTCTACTTCCACCATATACAAATCCCAATCTTGAATTTGGATAAACTTGTTTTTCTGTTATACCTAATATTCCTCTTTCATCATATGAAGCTGACATTAATCCATTCATTTTATGATTCCTATCTAAATACACTACATCTTGTATCCATGAGTTATTTGCTCTATTCGATATATATTCTCCATTTAATGCCCTATTTTTCATTGTGTTAACAAGAGTTCTTGAATTAATAGCAGAAATATCTACTGTATATCCATGTATTCCACCTGACATTTGAGCCATAGCTTGTGTAAACTCTCCTGAAGTTTTTAAAGTATCTAGCTCCCCTACAACTTTATTAAAAAAATTCCCTGACATACTACTTCTATTCTTATCAAAAACTGTTGCAAAATCTTTTAATTCACCTTTTGTTATTACATTTTGATAATTCTCTTTTTTAGCTACTAAATTACCATTCTTATCTAATTGATAATTCCATACTGCTGTCTTATCTAACTCTGCATTACTTAAATTAATTTCTTTTCCTTCTAATCCTAAAGCTTCATTTACATTAAATTCATTTCTTCCATCACTAGAATTAAAAACTAAATTTGTTTTTCCTGTAAAAGTAAGTTTGTCAGCATCAATAATTGGATTTTCTGTTGCACTTGGATTAGTTAAAGAATCTTTAAAATTTATAACTAATTTACTATTTTCCAAAGTTAAATTTCCAGAACTATCCTGTACTTTATTTAGTTTTTCAAGCGTATCTAATTTATTTTTACTCTCCTCTAAATACTTTTTAGTTCCTTTATTATATTCTAAAGCTATTGTTGAATCTGTTATTGTTGTATCTCCACTTTTTACTACTATAGCCTCATATTTATCAACATTTAAATTACTTTGTTTTCCACTAATTGCTAGTATATCTATCCCTGTACTTCCAACAATCTTTCCAACTATTTTACTTCCTTCTTTTAGATATACAGTGTTATTAGTTCCAGTAACTGATTCTATTGCATTTCCAGTAGTTTTTATCTTCCCACTATTGATAAAATAACCATTATCTAATTTTACTCCTGTTCCTACTCCTGAAATATTTCCATTATTTGTTGCTTTTCCTTTAGTCAGTATTCCTAAAGCTCCATTTTTTAAATTTATGTCACCATTATTTATTGCTTCTCCTTTTTTAGGAGTATTAATAAATATACCTTTTGAATTTACACCTTCAATATCCATTTTTCCATTATTAATAAATTTTGAGTCTCCAGAATAAAATACACCTATTCCATCATTAGTTACTTGAATTATTCCATTATTTACTGCTTTTCCTTTAGATAATTGTAATCCTTTTGAATCTTTTCCAGATACTAAAATACTTCCTTTTTCTTCATTTGAGAAGCTTCCTTTTTCTCCATTTACATATATTCCTATACCTTTATTGGAAACTTCTACTCTCCCTTTATTTACTCCTTCACCAATACTTATATTTATTCCTTTAGAATTAGCATCTCTTGAAACTATTTTCCCTTTTTCATTATTTGCAAATTTACTACCTTCACCATTTACTAATACACCATTAGCTCCATTTTTTACTATTATGTCCTTATTATTTTCAATTAAACCATTTTTACTAGTTTGCATTCCATTATTTTTATTAACTTCTATTACACCATTATTTATAAAATGATTTTTACCTTTTTTATTTGAAGGCGAATATAAATTTATTCCCATTCCATTATTTACAGTTATTTTTCCAGTATTTATAACCTTAGTAATATCATTATCATTATTTCCAGCATTTAATTGATAACCACTCCCTGATATCACTACTATATCTTTTGAAACACTAGATTCACCCACATTAAATGTTTCCCCATATCCTTCTGTACCCATTAATAAAATTACAGCAGATAAAAACAATAATTTCTTTTTTGCCATTGTCCCTCCTTATTTTTAACTAAATATTTTTCATTTAAGTAATAAAAAAGTATAGGCAGAACTTAGATTAATTTAATTAGTCCAAGTTCTGCCTATACTACATTTTTACATTAAATTTTTTTCTTAATTAAATCCCATCATCAAAGTTGTCATCATCATTATTAGGCTTTTCAGGTTTAAATTCAGCAATCTCATCTTTAGCAGCTTCAATCATTTCAGCTATATCCTCATTTATATCATCTGAATCAGCAGTTAAAGCTGAATATACTAAAGTAAAGTTAACTCCAGCTAAAATTTTAACATTATCATTTCCAGCATATTTCATAGCTGCTCTATTGAATGGAGTTCCACCAAAAATATCTGTTAAAAATATGATTTTATCATAAGTTTTTAACTCTTCCATAGCTTCTTCATATTTTTTTTCTAAATCAGTAACAGACATCTCTGCTACATAATCTACAGTTCTTAGGTTTTCCATCTCTCCACATACTAATTTTATAGTACTTTTTAATCCACTTGCATAGTTTCCATGAGTTGCAACAATTACTCCATACATAAATTTACGCTCCTTATTTTATCCTAATTCTGTTACCATTCTCAAATACTACAACACTACCATAAAACATATGGTTGTTATTCCCTATTAACAACTTGTCATGTTTCACTATTTCAGAACTGTTAACATATATCTCTTTTATCTTTCCACCCAAACTTAGTTTTATCCCTTTACAACTTTCAAATTCCTCATCACGATTATTTTGATGAACTGGAATATTTTCAATCTCAATATCTTTTTCCAAACTGATTACAGTTGCTACAAAATTATTATTACTAATTTTTATTGCAGTATGCTCTTTTAATTGATTATATCTTGGTGAGTGATAGTGAGTAAAAGTTGAGATATCTCCATCTGAATAGACAAATATATCATCTGTTTTTAAAGTTCCTTTCTCCAATGAAAACTGAACTTTATCATTCAAGTGAAAATATGCTTCTAATCTATCCTCTTTATCTACCTTTACATCATCAATAACCACTAGAGTTTTTATATCTTTGAATAAGAATACATCTCTTCTAAAAACTCCCATATTTTCATTATTTTTTGCTAACCAAACCATCTCAACAAAAGATAATTCATCTCTATTTTTTACAGACATTCCTAAAGGTTCAATTAATCTTTCATACTCCCATGAATTTTTAATAACTGTTCCCTTTAGTTTTTCTAAGGTTGCTGTATTATGTGAGAAATCACTATTTAATTCTATTCTCTCTCTACACTCAGTATATGAGTATCTTCCACCATCAATTAGTATAGGAGTTCCTCTGTAATTTAAAGTGATTGCACCTTGTGAACTCTGTCCATGTGAACTGCCATGTAACCCATTAAAACAAGTTAAATAGTAATCTTCATCTTTTACTACTGCTAATCCAGCCATATTATCATAGTAACTATCTTCGTATTTCTCTTTTACAAGTTCATCTAACTTACTAAGATAATAGTCACCTAATAAAACCTTAGATTTTAAATTTTTCAAATAGTTAGAATCCTTATCATTTAACAGTTGCATTCCTCTATAGAAATCGTATACATATGAAAAATCAACATAATCACTATCATTTAAAGCTAGTAGATAATCTTTTTGATCACACATATAGTAAGCTGATTTTACAAATCTCTTTAAAATTTCTCTTAGATTGATTGGTAATTCTATAGATAAGGTTTCACTAATCTGTAAAATGTGAGCATAATTTAATATAACCTCATGATGATACAGTGGACTCTGTTCCCATTGTATTCCATCTTCAGTAAATTGTAATTCAATTGTAGTTTCTAATTTGTCCCAGATGTCTCTATAGTTTTTTATACTCTCTTTTTCAAATAAAACACTTAAAATCAAACCACTTAAAGCAAGCACTCCCCAGTTGCTTAATAAAAGTTTATCTTTAAAATTAGACTTCAAGTATTCTCTATGAACTTCCATTGAAGTTAAAAGTTCTTTCCATTCTTGTTCATTAAAATTTTCTTTTCCAATATATACTAGACTACGTACCCAGAAGCCAAGTCTTAAACCTGTATCTAAGGTTCTCCAACATCTTTTATTTTCAGAGTTAGGTTCTCCCTCTTCTCTGATAAATGAAAAAACTAAATCTTTCCACTTTAGCAAGTACTCTTGCTTATCTGTTAACAGATAAGCAAGAGCTAAATCTAAAGTAAATCCATTACGACTAAGCATAAAGCACCACTCCTCATCCCCATTAGGAGTGTCCTTCCATTTATAGTCATTTATTTTATATGGAATAAAAGAACTTTCCATATCCATTGAATCAGTAAATACTATCTCGTCATTTAATAAATATTCACATCTTCTCATAATTTCTGATATAAAGTCATTATCTTCTTTTCTTACTCTCTCAACAAAAGAGTTTCTAAAAAAGTAACTTTGATAATCTTTTAATAGTTCCATATTATTTTAAAATTCCTAAAGCTGATAAAGTGATCCCTAAAGTAAATAATAGAATTAGTAATCTATAAGTATTCCATTTTTTCTTTTTAAGTAGGTATAATACTAATCCTGTTATTGCTATTGGTAGTAAGCTTGGTAATATTTGATCTAAGACTTCTTGAAAACTTACTATTTTTTGAGTAGTTTGACCATTTATTGTCATTTCTGTAACATATTGTACTGCTAATTTTGCCTTAACAAATTTTGCTGCTAGTGCTGATATAACTGTTACTCCAACTATATTAGCTGCTTCTGATACTTCTCCTATTTTATCACTTAAACTTTTTATTGCTTTCGTTCCTAATTTATACCCTAAAAATCCTAAAAATAGTTTTATCATAAGTGTTACAGATATCATTGTAAATAGGTACCCTAATGGAGCAAAACCAAGTCCACTAAGAGCAAGACCAGCAAATATTGTAGAAAATAATGGTGCTAATCCAAATTGAGATATTGAATCTCCAATTCCTGATAATGGTCCCATTAGAGCCATTTTTATACTTCTAACATTTGCTGCTGACTGACCATCTTGATACATAGCAAGTTGTAAACTTGTTATGAAAGGTATTGTTTGTGGATTTGTGTTATAAAATTCAAGGTTAGCTATTGCCACTTCTTTTAATTTTTCTTGATCATTCCTATATATTTTTTTCAGTCCAGGTAGTATAATATTCAAATATCCTATACCTTGATACTCAGTATAGTTAAAAGCACTTTGTAAAAGGTACGCTCTTATTGTAGCTATTATATAATCTTTTTTAGTCAACATATTTTTAGATTCCATCACTAAAGTCCTCCTCATCAATATTATCTGTTACTGGTTTTACATTTCTAGTTTCAGTTACTGCTACAGGGGCATTAGCTTTTCCATTATAAGCTATTAACGCAAATATTGCTCCTACTAAAGCTACTGCCATTATTGGAAGATTTAAGTAAGCAATACATACATAACCTAATATTGCATAAGGAATTACTTCTTTCTTTAACATTACAGATAATATCATGGCAAATCCAATTGCTGGTATTAATCCTCCTGCTACTGAGAAACCTTTTATTAACCACATTGGTAGTGCATCAACAAATAACTTTAACGCTGGTAAGCTTAAAGAAGCTGCAACTCCAATTATAAACCCTATTACTGCAAGTCCTAAAAAAGTAGAATTAGCTATTACAGCAAATTTTCCCCATTGGTTTCTTTCTATAGCATTTTTTGCCCATTTTCCAGATCCAGCAAATAATGTATAAGTAGCTGTTGTAATAAATTGGAAAAGAATTGCAAATGGGAAAGATAATGCTAATGCTGATTCAGGTGTAATTCCTTGATCTTTAAGAGTTATAGCCATTATAGTTCCAACTATTCCAGGTCCTACTGGGTTAGGTGGTACAGTTCCTCCAGGTCCTACTCCAAATCCCATAAATGCCAATTCAGATATAGCTCCAAATATAAGTGCAGTCTGTAAATCTCCTAAAACAATTCCTACAAAGAAAGCCATTACAATAGCTCTATTTGTATATATTCCAAGTAACATTCCTGAATAACAAAAGGCTGTTACTAATCCAATTAATATCCCTTGTACTAATGTAATTTCCATTACCTTAAACCCCCTTGATTATTTACGAATAGCTTGTCTTAAAGTTTCTACTGTTTGTTCTCCATCAGTGGATACTGGGGAAACTTTAGTGTTTAATTTTACACTGTATTTATCCTCTAAAGTTCTTAAAGCTTCTTTATCCTCTGCTCCTAAATATATGAATTGAGATACTTTTTCTTTTCCTTCACCAGAGTGGATATTTCCAACATTTAACTCGTCCATTGGGAATCCTAAGTCACATAATCTTCTAGCATCTTCTGGACTAGCTACGATTACAAATATAGTTTGGTGTGGAGCTGCTTTCCAAATTACTTTTGCAGTTCTTTCAACTGACCAGAATCTTGTTCCTATCTCTTTTGGTACAATTGAGCTCATTAAAGTTTGTTGAATTTCATTTTCTGCTGCATCATCATTTGCAACGATTACTAGGTTTACTCCTAGGTTTTTGATCCATAATTGTCCTTGTCCATGAATTAATCTCTCATCAATTCTTACCATTTTAATATTAGGTTTGTTCATATAAATTCCTCCTACCAATACATTTTCCAATTCTTTTTAAATCTAACTAAAGCTTCTAAATAAAAATAATCTCCCCAAATGTTTCCTTCATTGACACCTTTTCCTGAATGCCAAGAGTAGACACCTTCATTTATAAGAGCTTGTATTCCGTCTGTTAAGTCATCAGTATAGTTATCAATTAAGCTTCCTAACATTGAATGTGCAGCATACTTATAAATAAGTTTGTACTTATTTGTTTCTGGTAAGTACTTATCCATCAAATTCATTCCACACACTGCTATTGCTGTAGCTGATGAATCTTTTGATTGTCCAGAATTATCTCCAAATATTAAATCCCAGTAACTTACAAAGTCTTTTGGTAATCTGTTTAAGAAATAGTTTGTAATAGCTTCAAATAACTCAATATTATCTTCATTTTCTACATATGAGTGGTTTAACGCTATTCCATATATTAACCAAGCTTGGCCTCTTGCCCAGCTTGAATCATCTGAATAACCTTGTCTTGTTTTTCCATGTGATGGAAGTCCTGTCTCTGGATCAAAGTAAAAAGTATGGAACGCTGATGCATCCTCACGAATTGCATTATTGATTGTAGATATATAGTGTTTTTTTGCAATTTCTCTATATTTAATATCATTAGTTACTTCAGTAGCCCAGTATAATAATGGAATATTTAATAGACAGTCAACTATTAAACGATAGTTATCTTTTGCTCCTAACTCTCCCCAAGCTTGGATAAATTGTCCTTTCTCTTGATAACGACTAATTAGTTTATCTGCTGCTAAGATAGCTGCTCTTTTAGCTTTCTCATTTCCTGTTAACTTGTATGCACTTACACAAGATATACTGTATAAGAATCCTAAGTCATGGTGCTCTACCTCTATGTTTTTCTCTATTCTATCTAAAAAAGACTCAACATTTTTTTCAGCTAAATTACGATATTTTTCATCATTTGTAAGTTCATAACAAAGCCATAAAATTCCTGTCCAAAATCCATTAGTCCATTCTGTATTAGGCATTGGTTTATAAGCATTATTAAAAGTTGCAGGTGTTGGGAAAAGTTCTCCTAACTTAGCTATGTTTTTATCTACTTTATGTAGACACACATTGATTGCATCATTTAATTTCTCTTCTGAAATAAGTCCGTTATTGATATAACGCTCACTTCCTAATAAAAGTTCATGGTTTATTTTTCTCATTTCTACCTCTTTCTACATTTAAAAATTCGTTGTCAACTCAACACGTTAATCGGTTATAACTTTATATTATAACAATTTCATTTTAATGTCAATATTTTTTTGAAAAAGAAAAAAAACAGTCATTTTTAGAACTGTTTTTTCATGTTTAAAACATAAATATTTTAGTATTCTGAAGCTATCTCTATCTCATAATAATTAGGATGAATACAACTTTGCATATAAACTATAGGCTCCTCATCTGAGTTATAAGTTATTTTTTCTAGGAAAATAAGAGATATATCCTCTCTCTTTTCTAGTTCACTATTTCCTTCTACCATTATTTTAAAAATCTCTGAACTTCTATCTAAAGTTACATACCTAATTTTCATCTTAATAGGAAAATTTACAGTATGTTCAGTTATATTTAACTCTTTTGATAAACTTGCTCCTTTATTTAATCTCTTTATTATATCTGCAGATAGTTTATTACTAAATATATATCTATCTTGAACTTTCCAAATAACTTCATTCACATAAGCTATCTGTCTGATATGAATAATTTTTTCTTTTCCTGTTCTCCCTCCTAATTTCATACTCATATCTCTGTCAATATAAGGAGAAGAAATTTTTGTCACTGTCTTTTCAGCAACTATCTGTGATACTTTATCTTTTGGAGTAAGTTCGCTAAATAGTACTTTTTTATGTAAAAGATGTCTTCTTACATACGTTCCCTTACCTTGTCTTCTTATTAATATTCCTTCATTAACTAAATCATTTAAAGCTTTTACAACTGTAGTATTACTAACTGAATACTTTTCTTTTAATTCACTTTCTGAATAAATCTTTTCCCCAGCTTTAAATATCCCCTCATCTATTTTTTTTACAATCTCTCTTTTTATGATCTCATACTTAGGTAGCATATACTCCTCCTACTTAATTATTTAAAGTTGTTATGTAATACTTTTTTATAATTTAAAACTACTTTAAATTATTTTTTCCATATACATCTAACTGTGTAAGTGCTGGAAATGGAGAAGGATCTGTATCTTGAATCAACTCTTGGAATCTTACCCAAGTTATTAATTTTTTTTCAAATCTGAATTTTTGAGGTGTATGAATTTTATTTAAACTTATAACCTCTTTGCTTCCATCAGAAAATTCTAAAGTAGCCTGTGTCCAATAACTATCATGTGGAAAATCACATCTTATTGTTATATCTACTCTATCTATTTCCACTTCACGTCCAAAATCCAATGTTAAAGCAGCATCTAACTGTTGATTTATCCCCCAAGATGCATATGGATATGATCCATGACTATTATTTGCATATACTCCATCTATTGCATTACAAGCAAAGAATGTAGCTTCATTTCTCGTCTCTACATTTGCAAAGGCATATGGATAAGCACCATTATACTCATTTAAAGCGTG
This sequence comes from Fusobacterium sp., assembly GCA_020024915.1. Taxonomy (GTDB): domain Bacteria; phylum Fusobacteriota; class Fusobacteriia; order Fusobacteriales; family Fusobacteriaceae; genus Fusobacterium_A. Next base: position 13,177 of record JAHHSZ010000016.1, read on the forward strand.
TGTATTTCTTGCTAGGTTTCTATATTGATTTATCTCAAAATTCTCAGCATATCTTACACTAATATAGTGTGTTTTTCCTGTAAATGCTGTATCAACTCTTGCTTTTACACGATTTTCAGCTATTGGAATTGTATATATCCATTCTGTCCCTTTCAAATAGATTAAATCTTCATTTAAACTCTCATCTAAACGAACCATCAGATATTGGTTAGGTTCATCAACCACTATTTTAAAATAATCTCCCTCTTCATATATCAAGTCTTGTGTTGAAAGATAAGTTATAACCTCATCTGTTTTTGCCATAATAGTAGGAGCTTTTCCTGATTTATTTTGCCCATTACGTATGTTCCCATTTTTATTATGTAAAGAAATTGTTATTGCCATATATGTCCCCCTTGTTTTTATTAATTTCATCATCTTAATTTTAACACGTTAACCCATTGTTTGCAAGCTGTTTAACAATTAATTTTTATTACAAATACAAAAACTACACTCCTTTCTCAAATAGTGAGTTTTAGAGTGTAGCATAAAAAGGATTATTTAATTAGATTATAAATTATCTTACTAACCAACCACCGTCAACAGCTAATATATGTCCATTCACATAGTCTGAAGCACGGCTTGCTAAGAATACTACTGTTCCCATTAAATCAAATGGATCTGCCCATCTATTTGCAGGAATTCTTCCTAATATCTCAGCATTTCTCTCTTTGTCAGCTCTAATTGGAGCTGTGTTAGCTGTTTTTATATATCCTGGAGCTATTGCATTTATTTGGATATTTTTACATGCTAGCTCATTAGCAAAAGCTTTTGTAATTCCTGCAACAGCGTGTTTACTAGCTGTGTATGGAGGTACAAATTTTCCACCTTGGAATGATAACATTGAAGCTATATTGATTATTTTTCCTGATCCTTGTGGTACCATAACTTTTGCAACTTCTTGGCTTAGGTGGTATACAGCATCAATATTTATTGCCATAACAGCATCCCAATCCTCTTCCTTGTACTCAAGTAATGGAGCTCTTCTAATAGTTCCTGCATTGTTTACTAATATATCTATCTTTCCATAAACAGATAAACACTCAGCCACTACTTTTTTAATATCATCTTTTAATGTTAAGTTAGCCTGAACAAAGTGAACTCTTCTTCCCTCTTTTTCAACTAACTCTCTTGTTTCTTGCCAATCTGTATCATAAGTTACAACTAATAAATCTGCACCAGCTTTTGCAAGAGCTACAACATAAGCTTGTCCTAACCCTGTATTTCCTCCAGTTACAATTGCAACTTTATCTTTTAATGAAAAAAAATCCATTGAAAAATTATCTAACATTATCTATTACCTCCAAAAATATTATTATTAACTATCTTAAATTTTCCATTGCTACATGGTCCATATCAGTAAATGTTTGATTTTCTCCAACCATTCCCCATATGAATGTATATCCACCTGTTCCTACACCACTATGAATTGACCAAGATGGAGAGATTACAGCCTCATCATTTTTCATAACTATATGTCTAGTCTCAGTAGGCTCTCCCATTAAATGGAATACTCTTGTATCTTTTTCCATGTCAAAATAGAAGTAAACTTCCATTCTTCTGTCATGTGTATGGCAAGGCATACTGTTCCATACTGACCCATCTTCTAATGCTGTCATTCCCATTACTAATTGACAAGTATCTAGTACATCTGGATGAATATATTGGTTGATCGTTCTTTTGTTCGATGTTTCAATGCTTCCTAAGTGAACTTTTTTAGCATCAACTAATCCTATTTTCTTTGTAGGATATGCTTTGTGAGCTGGAGCTGAGTTCATATAGAATTTAGGTGGATTTTGAGGATCTACTGCTCTAAATAATATCTCTTTTACTCCCATTCCAACATAGATAGCATCTTTGAATCCTAACTCATATTCAGTTCCGTCTAGAGATATTACTCCTGCTCCTCCAACGTTTATTATTCCTAACTCTCTTCTCTCTAAGAAAAAGTTACTTCCTAACTCTTTACTTCCCTCTAATTTTAAAGTTTCTTGTACTGGACAAGCTCCTCCAACAATTATTCTATCAAAGTGAGAATAAACTAATTTTATTTTATCTGCTAAAAATAAATCTTGAATTAAATATTCCTCTCTTAGTCTATTTGTATCATATGCTTTTGCATCTTTATTATTTGAAGCATAACGTATTTCCATTGTTTCATCTCTCCTTTTCATTTAAAATTTATATTTATTCGTATTTACGTTTTAGTTCGTATTTTAGTACATCTTAATAAAAAGATATCACATTTTTTTCAATAAGTAAAGTAAAATTTTATTTTTTTAAAATTATTGAAACAAGCTTATATAGTTTGATTTTTTGAAAAATTTTTGTTATCATAAACATAGAATATGTAAAGAAATAAAAAAGGAAGTATTAAATTATGAGCTCACATAAACCAACAGAGAGAGTTATAAATATATTGAATATTGTTTCAAAAAATCCAAATAAACTAACTCTTTCAAACATATCAAAACAATTAAATATACCTAAAAGTACACTTTCACCAATTTTAAAAACACTAGTTGAATCAGAACTTTTAAATTTTGATATGGCTACTCAAACCTATGCTGTAGGTCTTGAAACTTTTCAAATTGGACAATCATACCTAAATAGCATCAACGGATTGGATATTGTAAAATCTCATATGAGAAGTATTGTAAACGAGTGTAATGAAACTTGCCAATTGGGAATTAACCATAGAAACGAAGTACTATATCTCACTAAAATTGAAAGTCGTCAACCTATTAAGTTGTTATCTTCTATTGGTAGAAATTTACCTCTTTATTGCACTGGATTAGGAAGAGCTTTATTATTTGAATATTCAGAGGAAGATATTAGAGAGCTTTATTCTGAAGAATTAGATAAATTTACGGAGTATACTATCAATGATCTTGATGATATTGTCAATCTAGTAAATAAATGTAAGGAAGAGGATTATGCATATGAAAAACAAGAGATAACTACTGATGCTTGTTGTATAGCTGTTCCTATAAGAATAAATAACAGTATTCAAGCTGCTCTTGGAGTTAGTTTTCCTGTGGTTAGAGCAACTGAGGAGCATATTAATGACATTATCTCCCTTTTAAAACTACACTCAAAAATGATCTCCCATGAATTAAGCAATCTAAATATAAATCATATATTATAATATCTAGGCTTAAAATCTTGAGAAAACTGTAAGAATTGTAGAGTCATAACAATTCTTAAGTTTTCTTATTTTTCAGCTAAATTTTCATCTTTAAAACTCTTTCTAACTCCTCTTTCAGTTTAGATTTTTCAGTTAAGTGTATTGTCTCTATTCCTAATTCACTAGCTTTTTCAACATTGTTCAAGGTATCATCTATAAATAAAGTTTCTCTCTCTAACAAATCATATTTTTTCAAAAGAGTTCTATATATCTCCTCTTCAGGTTTTAACAAGTTTACATCATAAGAGATTACTCCACCGTCAAAATATCTATCAAAACTGCACTTTTTAGCTATCTCTAAATATGCTTCTCTATGGAAATTTGAAAGTATATACAGCTTATAACCCTTTCTCTTTAAATTAACTAAAATCTCGATATTCTCCTCAATTGGAAACAAAACATCTTGTATACTATTATTAAATAAAGAGTTTATACTCTCCTTCTCTTCAGGAAGCTTTTCTGAAAATATCTCCACTGCTCTATGATATTCTAATGTTCCTCTATCCAACTCCAACCACTCTTTACTTTTAAAAACAACTTCATTAAATTTAGTAAAATTCTCCTCTTTTACATTCCTAAGAATAAATTTTTGAGGATTATATTCTATCAACACATTTCCTAAATCAAATACAATATTTTTTATCATTTAGACACCTCATTTTTTATAAACTCTCCTGGAGCTACTCCCATATATTTTTTAAACACATTACAAAAATGCTTATAATCCGTAAACCCTACTCTATCTGAAATCTCATACATTTTTAGCTCCTGTTCTAAAAGTAATTTTATAGATTTTTCAACCCTATACTTATTCACAACCTCTAGAAATGTTTCATCTAATTCTTCTTTAAACTTTCTACTCAAATAGCCAGAACTTACTTCTAACTCCTCAGAAACATCAACTATATTCATTTTTTTACTATAATTCTCTTTGATATTTTTTAATGCTTTATATACATATTTATTTTGTGATCTCGCTTTTTCAATGTGAGAATTTATATCAAAAAAAATATTTTTTTCTTCTTTACTCCCTACTATTTTTTTTGGATTTTTTTGCTTCTCAACTCTTTGTTTAACCTTATCTAAAGCTGAATATAAGAGATCCTCATCTAAAGGTTTCAGAATATAGCCTATAACTCCTAAATTTATCCCCTCTTTTGCATATTCAAATTCACCATAACTTGTAAGTAAGATAGTCTCAAAGTAGAGCCCTCTTAAATAGCACTCTTTTACCATCTCAAGACCACTCATCTTTGGCATTTTTATGTCTGTAATAACTAAGTCTGGTAAATTTTGAATTATTTTATTCATACCGTCTAGTCCATTTATAGCTTCTCCTACTATAATACAACCCTTTGACTCCCAGTCAATTGTTCCAATAAGCCCCTTTCTTATAATCTCTTCATCTTCCACAATCAATACTTTCATCATCTGACCTCACTATCTCTAAAAGGAATTTCTATCTTTATATAAGTTCCTTTTCCTACAGTACTTCTTATTTTTAAACCATAACTATCTCCATATAGTAGTTCTATTCTTCTTTGAACACTGTATATACCTAAGTTTTCCTTCATTGTTAAGGAATTTAGATACAATTTATTTCTCAGCTCTCTTAAAACTTCTCTTTTTATTCCACTTCCATTATCAAATATCTCTATTCTAATATCTCTATTTATCCTTCTTATTCTTATATATATCTTGAACTCTCGATCTTGACTATATCCATATTTTATTGAATTCTCAACAATTGGCTGAACTATCAATTTAGGAGTTAGACGATTTTTTAGCTCCTCTTCTCCTTCTATCAAATATTCAAAATTCTCTCCCAATCTTAACTTTTGAAGTTCCAAGTAGTTTTTTATATAAAAAATCTCCCTCTCTATTGTCACTTCAGAACTCTTATTTTCAATACTAAATCTAAGTATTGATGCCATATTAAGTATTATTTTATTGGCTTTTACTTTGTCTAAATGAATAGTATATCTCAACATCTCTAAAGTATTAAAAAGAAAGTGTGGATTAAATTGACTCTCTAACTGTTTTATCTCAGCTAGTACACTGTGTCTTGCCTCCTCTTTATTCTTCTCAATAAGTTTTTTTATATTTAAGAGCATCTGATTGTATGTTCGCCCTATCAATTCAAACTCATCGTTAGAGTTTATATCAATCTCTGTATCTAGATCCCCAGTTTCAATATTTTTAATTGCTCTCACTATCTCCTCAATTGTTTTTGTTTTATTCAAAGCTATTCTTTTAGCAACTTTGGACATAAAAAATATCAAAAATATAAAGACTACCGTTATATAAAGAAAGCTTTCACTAAAATTATTGAATATATAATCAACAGATGAGATACAGTAGATCTCTACATTTGAATAAAACACCTTTTTTCTATTTATATAGTATCTTTTATTTCCATATTTTAAGTGTTTTTTTCCAATTCTAAACTCTTTTTTTAACTTATCCAAAGAATCTTCAAAATTTGTACTATTGGTTGCTATAATATTATTATACCTATCTGTAATAACAACTCCAAAATTCTCAGAATTTCCCATTATTTCTTGGAAATTACTATCTAAAATATGATGTACAAGATAACCTCTAACCCTGCCATCTATTTTTATTGCTTTACCAACTGAATAGTTACTTGAGTGTCCATCTCTAAAATAGAACTTTCCTACAAAATCTATAGCTTTATTTTTATTGGATAACATTCTATAAAAAAATCCCCAAATATAACCATTACTTTTTCCTAAAAACTCTGCATTTGTCATCAATATATTTATATTCTCATCATATAGTACAAACTTCCCTTTTACCTCTCTATTCAACAAACTTTTATAGAAAATACTATATGTCTTCTCATCAACTTTTCCATTGAGAACAACATTTTTTATACTCTCATCTGAACTCAATCTCTCAATTTCAGTATAGGTTTTAGAGATTAATTCATCTGTTGTCTGTGCTAAAAAATCTAAATTTTTCTGGTTATTACTCTTTATTGCCTGATAATTTAAGTAATATATCATTCCATAACCAATAAGTGCTGTAAAAATAATAGGAATGAGTGAATAAAAAATCAAAATTTTTTTCATTTGTTCTTTAAAACTGATAAAATTTCTTTCCTTCATTCTACTCATTCCTTTTTTATCTTATTGTAGCACTATTTTTTTATTAATTCCATTAAATATTTACATTTCTTCCACCAGTTACTCTAAAGAAAATCAATAAAGAGATTATGGTAGTAACAGTTAATATTGTAGATAGAGCAGCAGCTGTTCCATAACTTGCTCTAATAACCTCAGTATAAATAGATACAGACATTGTTCTAGTAAATCCAGTATATAATATAACTGAAGAACTCAATTCATTTATAACTGTTATCCAACTTAGAATAGCTCCTGACAATACCCCTGGTAACATCATTACAGATGTTATCTTGAAGAAAGTCTTTACTGGTGAGCAACCTAAACTAATAGAAGCTTCCTCTAAACTTGGACTTATCTGATACAATATTGCAGCTGCAGATCTCAAAGTATATGGCAATCTTCTAATTACAAAAGATATCACAATTATAATTGCTGTTCCACTTAATAATAGAGGCTTACTGTTAAAAGCTAACAGTAGGGTTATACCAATTACAGATCCTGGTATAATATATGGAAACATTGTCATTGTATCAATAATTCCTGTTAAAAAGTTTTTCTTTCTTGTTGAAATATATGCAATAAACATTCCTAATAAAATTATTATTACAATTGCTGTTCCACCATATAAATATGTATTAAAAATAGCATTTCCCATCCTAGAGAAAACTTTCTCATAGCTTTCTAGAGAGAACTCTCTTGCAAATATTGAACCTCTAGTCTTTAAAAATGATGTATAAATTACTGTAATTTGGGGTATTATTGATAAAATAACGACAAAATAGATAAATATATGCATCAATATTCCTTTAGTTCCCTTTAGTTCTTTAGGTTGAATAGGTCTTAAAGAACTCATTACAAAAGATTTTTTATTGACTATATATTTCTGTCCTAAAAAAAGTACTATTGTTATAAACACTAGAACAGTAGCCATAGCAGCAGCAAAATTGGCATTTCCCCCCATCTCTCCTACAAATTCAGAATAAATTAGTACTGGCATAACATTATATCCCTCTCCTATCAACATTGGAGTTCCAAAGTCTGCCATAGCATTCATAAACACCAATAACCCTCCAGACATAAGTGTAGGTAAGATCAAAGGCATAATAATGGTAGAAACTTTCTTAAATGTTGTACAACCTAAACTTTCAGCAGCTTCACTCAAAGATACATCAATTTTTTTCAATGCTCCCGAAACATAGAGATATATAAATGGATATAATTTTAAAGTAAATACTAAGAGTATACCTGAAAATCCATAAATTGTAGGTAATTTTATTCCAAAAGAGTTTCTAAAAAATGTTGTCACAACTCCACTTCTACCACATAACAATACCCAAGAGTAAGCACCTATAAATGGTGGTGACAACATTGAGACTATAATTAAAACTTCCATAAGTCCTTTTAATTTAACTTTATATGCTGTCATAAAATATGCTATTGGTACTCCAATTAAGATAGCTATAACAGTGACACAAGTAGTTACCTTAAAGCTATTTAATAACCCTTGATAGTAGTATTTTCTTCCAAAAAATCTAGCAAAGTTTGTCAAACTCCACTGATCAGTTACAGGATCCTTAAATCCACTTACAAATAATGAAAAGAGTGGGTATATTAAAAACAGTGTAAATATTAAGGCAATTATTAATGTTACGCTTGTCCAAAAATCCCATTTGAATTTTTTATTCAACATATATCTCCACCCCTTTAATCAAACTTTTTTCTCCATCTGAAGAAAATATATTTATCTTTTTAGAATTAGGTTTTAAATATATCTTCTCCCCTATTTGATATATTCTATTTGCGTGTCCTATATCTTGTGAAAACTCTAAAGCTGGCATATTTTCCACAATCTCATCTTTTAAAGCTTCCACTTCATAAGTATTATATTTCCCTAAGAAAGTACTTGCTTTTATCTCTACCTCTATTCCTTTTTCAGCTATAGAGAACTCCTCTGGACGAATAGCTATCATAACACTTTCACCATCTTTGACACTGTCTAACAAATTATCCATCTCTATCTCATAACCACTTTTTAAAACTACAATTTTCTTATTATTTTCAACTCTTACTCTTCCTCTAAATAGATTAGAATAACCAATAAAAGTTGCTACAAATTGATTATATGGTCTTGTATATATATCATGTGGAGCTCCTAATTGCTGTATTACCCCTTTATTTATAACTGCTATTCTATCTGAAATTGCCAATGCCTCCTCTTGGTCGTGAGTTACATATACAGTTGTTATCCCAACTTTTTTCTGTACATCTCTTATAGCTGAACGCATCTCCAATCTCAATTTAGCATCTAAGTTAGAAAGAGGTTCATCCATCAATAAAACACTTGGGTGAATTACAATTGCTCTTGCTAAAGCTACCCTCTGTTGTTGTCCTCCTGATAATCTCTCTGGCAATCTATCTTGGTACTCAGCTATCTTAACAACTTCTAGGATATTATCAACTTTACTCTTTATCTCATCTTTCTCTATTTTTCTCAATTTAAGTCCATACTCTACATTCTCTCTAACTGTCATATGTGGGAAAATAGCATAACTTTGGAAAACCATTCCTATATTTCTTTTATGAGCAGGAACATCATTGATTGCTTTATCATCAAAACAGATCTCTCCATCTTCAATACTATTAAATCCAGCTATCATTCTTAGAAGTGTAGTTTTACCACAACCAGAAGGACCTAAAAGAGTAAAAAACTCTCTATTTTTTATCTTTACTGACATTCCAGGAATAATTACATTATCACCAAATTTTTTTACTACATCATTTACATTTATAGCTACACTCATTCTCATCTCTCCTTAATATATAAAATTGCCCATTAACATAGTGTCAATTCTGTAAATGGGCAAATCATAATTACAACTTATTTTGTATAAATATCTTTAAATTTATCTAACCAAACCGCTTTTTGAGATTTTACAACTTCAATATCATCTTCAATTACGTTGATATCTTCCAATCTTTTTAATCCTTTTCCAGGTTCAACATCTTTTCTGATACTTCTTCTATTCAACTGATTTGTAATCATTGTTTGAGCCTCTTTACTAGTTAAGAAATCAACAAATAACTTTGCATTTTCCAAGTTTTTACAATTTTTAATAATATATGTACCATCTGGTTTAACTATAACTCCCTCTTCCATATATACAACTTCCACTGGAGCATCAGAGTTTACATATTTTACAGCCCCCTCTTCAAAAGTTAATCCAACTGTATACTCTCCGTCAGCTACTCCTTTATAAACAGCTGAAGATCCTGAAAGAAGAGTGTAGTTTAAGTTCTCCATCAATTGTTTTACATAATCCCAACCATTATCTGGATTACCATTTCCCATTGCATATAACATATTAACTAGATGTTCAAATGAAGATGATGATTTTGCTGGGTCAGAAAAAGCTATTTTTCCTTTTAAAGCTGGATTTAATAGATCTTTATACCCCTCTATCTTAATATCTCCAATCAGATTTTTATTTACCATTATGACACTTGGAACTGCTGTAAATCTTGTCATATTTCCTTCAACATTTTTATAACTATCATAAAAATACTCTTCGTTTTTACTTGTGTATGATTGAAATGAATCTTTTATAGGCTCAACAGTTGTTATTGTTCCTCCCCATAATACATCAGCTAATGGGTTATCTTTCTCAGATTCTATTCTCTTCATCAACTCACCAGTACCAGCTGCTATAACCTCAACTGAAACTCCATTTTTCACTTCAAACTCTTTTACTAGAGGATCTATAAATTCCAAAGGGTGTGGACAATAAACAGTTAGCTTTTTAGTATTAACCTGTTCTGCCTCCTCTTTCTCTCCTCCACAACCAATAAAGAATATAGACATTATTAAACTTAGAATAAATAGAAATAATTTTTTCATCATATATACCCCCTTTATATCTTTATAACTTTATAATACTTTAATATTTCAAATTTTAAAAT
>JAHHSZ010000017.1 GCA_020024915.1 Fusobacterium sp.
GTTTTATCTTATTAAACTTCTCAAGTTGTATCTTAAAATTAGCTACTAAATTTTTTTCATTTTTTATCCTGATTCCTTCTTACCCTTTTGAAGTTGTTTGCTCTTTTAAATTTTTTTTTAACTTTTCTTTTAAACAACTTGACCTGCCCGACGAACCTAGAAGTTTAGATCTTTGTATTCGCTTTCTCATTATTTTTTACATTCATTTTCATTCTTTAAATAAAAAAACATCAAATTTAATAAATTAGTTTCATCTTCTGAAATTAATCTTCCATAATCAGATTTATTTCCTAAAATTTCTTGTGTTCCATTAGTTTCTGTTGCTATTACCATTTTTCTTAAAATCATAGCCTCTACACATGTTAGTGAAAATCCTTCATTTTTTGAAGATAAAACAAATAATTTTGAATTAGCTATATATTTATATGGATTTAATTTTTGTCCTAATAAAAAAACTTCACTCTCCATATTTAAATTTTTTATCAACATTTCTAATTTCTCTCTCTCTTTTCCTTCACCAATAATTACCAATTTTTCAGGTATATTATTTTCCTTTTTTAATCTTGAGAAGCTTTTTATCAACAATGCTTGATTTTTATTTTCAGTTAGTGAGCCAACAGAAATTACATATTCTCCTAAGTTTTCCTCAATAGGTTCCTTACTTTTTTCCAAAATCAAATTAAAATCCATAAAATTATATATCTTTAATATTTGAGGATGAACAGTATTTTTTTCATATCCATTTTTCATCACTTCATTTATCGTTACTATATAGTCATATCTCTCCACATTTTTTCTTTTATTCTTATTTTTAGGTAAACTTCCATCTCCAGCATGACTCCAACCAATTAATTTTTTATTCCTTAAATTTATTTTATGTAAATTTCTCATCAATCCCATATCATAATCTATAATTATATCTGAAAATTTCAAATATTTTTCAAATTTTTTTGCTGATATTTTTTTCTTTATTTTTAATAAAAATGAGTACAATATCTTTCTTAATGGGTTTTTACTCTTTTTATTTCTTTCAATCCAACTCATGAATTTTTCAGTTGTTAAAAATTTATACTCCACCCACTTAGGAATATCATTAATATAATCATTTCTTTTTCCATTATTTTCCTCCACTAATAATAATACCTCATACTTTTGAGGGTCCAATAATTTCAAGAATTCTATTAACATTTTTTCCTGACCGCCAATTGAAATATTTCCATTATGAACAATCAATTTTCTCTTCATCAATAACTCCCTAAATACTAATATTTCCTTTATCTATAAATTATACCAAATTTTTAATTATTTTTCACTTAGATTTATTAAATTTAATATTAATTTTGCATTTTTATGCTATAATTTAAATATATTTTATATTGGGAGAGTTTATATGAAGATTATTAGTGAACAAAAAAGATCTATTGTTTATTTTAATGAAAATAATAAAACATTTATTAAAAATTTTAAACCTAAATTTATTAACAAACTTAAGTATTTTTTTAAACTTAGAAAATACCCAGGAAATAATTTTTATTTCATTAGTTCAGAGTTACAAAAATTAAATATTCCTACAGTTAAAGTATTAAGTTATTCTCATTACTCCGTAACTACAAAAAAACTACGTGGACTTCCATTGGACAAGTATTTAAAAGAAAAAAATAATTCTTTTATTTTAAATGACTTTATACTTTTAATTACTACTATTTTGAATCATGACATATACTGTGGAGATTTTTCTTATGACAATTTTTTTGTTGTTAATAATAAAATTTATGCTATTGATTTAGAAGATTATAAAAAGGAAAGATTTTTTAATAACTGTAAAAATGAAGCTATCCGGAGAATGAAAGGAAAAGTTGATGATTGGGTAATCGAAGAGATAAAAAAAAGACTAAACTTATAGTAGAGGTGCTTTATGAAAAAAGTAAAATTTATATACAATCCTTTCTCAGGTGAAGGGATTGTCACAAAAAACTTAGATATAATTATTGAAAAATACCAAGATAAAGGGTATACTATTATCCCCTTTAGAATCTCTGAGGAGCAAAATTTAGCAGATGCATTTTTAGATTTAGATAATAGTTATCACCATATTCTAGGAGCTGGGGGAGATGGTACAATCAATCAGATTATCAATCATATGAAAGCAAAGCAACTGGATATTCCATTAGCTATTCTACCTGTTGGAACTGCTAATGATTTTGCTAAATTTATAGAAATGCCTTCAAACATTGGAGAGGCTTGTGATAAAATACTAGTTGGAAATATCCACGAGATTGATTTAGGAAAGGCAAATGACAAATATTTTATAAATGTCTTTAGTTTTGGGGTATTTACAGATGTTTCTCAAAAAACTCCCACTCATTTAAAAAATATTTTAGGGAAATTAGCTTACTACTTAAATGGTATTAAAGAGCTACCTTCACTAAAAAAACTTAATATTAAAATGGCAGCTGATGACTTTTTCTATGAGGGTAATGCATTAATTTTCTTTACTTTTAATGGAAAAACTGCTGGAAATATAAATATTTCATATAAAAGTGAGATAAATGATGGACTTTTAGATGTAATAATCTTAAAAGGAGAGAATCTCCATCTTGCTCTTCTTTCATTCTTTGAATTTTTTAGATCAGAGCATCTTGAAAAACCTAAGGATATTATTCACTTTAAAAGTAATAACTTTACAGTTGAATACTCTGATCCTACTATAAAATCTGATATTGACGGAGAAAGTGGTCCCATATCCCCTATACACATAACTTGTATAAAAAAAGGATTGAAATTAATATTTTAAAAAAATTTATTTAATTAAATATTTTTAAAAAATATATTTTTTATATATAACTCATTGATTAAATTACTTATTTTCTAAAGAAAAAACTATTTTTTAACACTTTTTCTCTTTTTTGACCTAATAAGCAAGAAGTCCCCCACCTCTATGGTGCAATGAATTGCCTTATTGTTTTTTAGAAAATAAAATGATATAATTAAGCCAGTGTGCATGTAAAAAATAGGAATAGTAATGGTTAAAAATTTCTATTTTCAAAAAGTAAAACAATTTACCAATAAAGTGTAAATAAAATATAGCTAAAAATTAAAAAAATAATAAAAATATAAAATTACGAAAGGAGGGAGTTGTCAATATATAAAATATACATATTGCAGTAGAAAACTTGAGTGTTAAAAATTGATAAAAATTAAATATTTACCTGATATGATAAAGAAAAATATTTTTATGAATTTAGACAGCACTTAAATATGAGTGTGTATTAAGAAAAATTTGAATTAGTAATAATGGATATATTTTAATCAACATCACAATAGCTGAGTCAATGTGAAAAGATTAAAAAGTGTTTAAAACTAAAAAATAGCGTTTAAAAATTATAGTTGTAGGCTTAAATATTTATAGAGATTTAAATACACATATTAATCTTTCAAGATATTAACATAAGTCTCTATAAATAATATTAATGTTAAAATTAGGCACATAGAACAAAACATTAAATCATATTTATAAATTTTATATATTATTGACAACAGAACATTAATTATGTCACAAAATTTAAGTATTGGTGTTTTCGATTCTGGCGTTGGTGGAACTACAATTTTAAAAGAAATACTCCTACTTCTCCCTCAAGAGAATATTATATATTATGGTGATAGTGGTAATGCTCCCTATGGAGAAAAATCAGTCGAAGAGATTCAAAATTTCTGTTCTAAAATATTAGATTTTTTTATGAAGAATGGATGTAAAGCCGTAGTAATAGCTTGTAATACAGCAACTGCTGCTGCTTTAGATAAACTTACTGTGGAGTATTCTATCCCTATTATTGGAGTTATAACTCCAGGTGCTAAGGGAGCTATGAAAGTTACTAAGAATAAAAAAATTAATATTCTAGCCACTCCTTTTACTGTATCATCTCATTGTTATATTAAAGAGTTAGATAAATTTTCAAGTAGTCTTTCTATATTTCAAGAGGGATGTCCTGAATTATGTCCAATGATTGAAAATGGGTGGGATTCATATCCTGATCGAGAAGAAATCCTAAAAAATCATATTTCTAAACTATCTAAATCAGCAGATACTTTAATTTTAGGTTGTACCCACTATCCTATTATTGAAAATGATATTAAAAAATATTTCTCTGGAACAATTGTTGATCCTGCAAAAGAAACAGCTATAGATTTAAAAAACCTTTTGAAGAAGAAAAAATTACTTAACTCCTCTGGAAAAAAAGGTTCATTAGATTTTTTTATATCTGGAAATATAGATTCTTTTAAAAATATAGTTGAAAAATTTCTAGGTTTTTCTATTAAGAATATCTACCCTGTTGAAAAATAGATTAATCAATTAAAAAAAGAGTGTTATAAACTTTTGTTGCAACACTCTTTTTTATCAAACTGCTCTTTCAAATCCGAATTTTCCTTCTAAATTCTGTTATTTTTTACATTCCTATTGTAGAATTCTCTAAATTTATCTACAATTAAATCAACAGTCATTATTTTTTCCTGTTCACTTGCTCCTAATGAATAAGCATTAGGATCTATATCTAATGGTCCTATATGCTCATTTTTATCTCCTGCTATCAACCACTCTCTTACATCTAGATTTGGTCTACAAACTACTAATGTAGGAATTCCCACTGCATGTGCTATATGTCTTGGTCCACCTTCATTTCCAAAGAACATATCACAATTTTTTAGTAACATTGCTAATTCTCTGATACTTTTTGTTTCTATATTTGTAAAAATATGCTTATCATTTCCCAATTTTTTATGAGCTTCTAGTGCAAACTCCTTCTCAGCTGGAGAGTAGTAGAATATTATTTGAGGTTCAAACTCTTTGATTATCTCCTTTGTAACCTCTAACATCTTCTCTATATTAAAGACTTTTGAAGGAACTCTTGCATTTATAGCAAATGCTAGTACAGGTTTTTGAAAGTCTATACCTGCATCTATCATTTTCTTTTTCATATACTCCTTCTCTTGAGCTGTAACTTCAATAGAAAAATCCTCAGTATATTTTATATCATACTCTTTTTCTAGAGGCTTCAACATTTTTAAAAACTTATCAATCTTGTTCTTTGCTCCTACTGGTTCTAATATCTTATGAGTATATGTATACCCTCTATTTTTTTTATATCTCCCTATCTTATACTTACACTTAGGTGATAGAAGTGTAAATAGCTCACTTTTAGGTGTAGACATAATATCAATGATTATATCATAATTATTTCTTGTTACTTGCCACACTTTTTTTATATATTTAAATATATTTTTCTGTTCATCTTTTGTAATTGTTATTACATTGTCTATGTATTTATGATTTTCAAAAAGTGGTCCTATATGCTCATAGATAACATAATCAATTTGAGCATCTGGAAATGTATTCTTTAAAGTATTACAAATAGGTGCTGCTAAAACAGAATCTCCAATCTGTTTAAATCTGATTACTAATATTTTCAAAATTCTACCTCCAATTGATTTCTATTCAGATTATAGCATTTTTTTCTATTTTTAACCATAAAAAAAGGAAATAGAGGATAAATTTCCTCATATTTCCAACATTTTTAGTCATTATAGTATAAATTTTCTGTAGGGAATACTTGATCACAAGTAAGATCAACACCTAATTTTCTTAAAGTTTGCTCATTATTTTTTCCTACAATATTTGTACAGTGTGCCTGTGTTCCTTTTAGCATACTCAATTTATCCACAGCTACTTGTGCCATTGGATTTGTTACTGCACAGATACTCAATGCCATTAGAATCTCTTCACAGTTTAAAGTTATATTCTTGCTTTGAAGAGTTTTATCTTTTAAATTTAAAATTGGCTCTAATACCACTGGTGATATTAATAATATCTCATCATTTATTCCAGCAAAATATTTTACAGCATTTAAGATAGCTGCTGATGGAGCATCCATAAGTGGAGATGCCTTTCCTGTTATCATCTGCCCATCTGGTAATTCAAAAGCTATTGCTGAAGCAAGTTCTGTTTGCTTAGATCTAATATCTTCTAATTTCTTTCTAGCTACTTCCACAACTTTTCTATCCTCTTCTTTTAAATTTAGAGCATCCATTATTGTACGGGTTCTTTTGAATGTATCATAATCTACATAACCTTTTTTATATTCGCAACCAGTTTTGAAATATCTTCTTATTATCTCCTGTTTAGATGCCTCTTTTACAACTTCATCATCAATTATCCCAAATCCAACTCTATTAACTCCCATATCTGTTGGAGATTTATAGATTGATTCTTTTCCTGTTATCTTCTCTATAATTCTTTTTAGTAGTGGAAAAGCTTCTACATCACGGTTATAGTTAACAGCTGTTTCTCTATAAGCTTCTAAATGGAAAGGATCTATCATATTTACGTCTTGCAAATCAACAGTTGCTGCTTCATAGGCTATATTTAAAGGATGTTTCAATGGTACATTCCATACAGGAAAAGTTTCAAACTTTGAATATCCTGCTGCATTCCCTCTTTTATAATCATGGTATAACTGACTTAAACAAGTTGCTAATTTTCCACTTCCAGGTCCTGGGGCTGTAACAACTACTATTGGTTTAGTTGTTTCAATATATGGATTTTGTCCATATCCTTCATCACTAACAATTATATCAACATCTGTTGGATATCCCTTAGTTGCTCTATGTTTATATACTTTTATTCCTCTACGCTCTAATTTATTAATAAATAAAGTAGTTGCAGGCTGATCGTTATATCTTGTTATAACAACACTATTTACTTGAAGTTCATGTTCTCTTAGATCATCTATCAATCTAAAAACTTCCATGTCATAAGTAATTCCAAAATCTCCTCTTATCTTATTTCTCTCTATATCTCCAGCATATACACAGATTACTACTTCAAGTTTATCTTTTAATTTATGTAATACTTTTATTTTAGCATTTTCATCAAATCCAGGTAAAACTCTTTTAGCATGTAAATCAAACATAAGTTTTCCACCAAATTCAAGGTAAAGCTTATCATAATTATTAACTCTCTCTAAAATATACTTTGATTGTTCTTCAAGGTATTTGTTATGGTCAAATCCTATTTTCATTCTCGCTTCTCCTTTTTTTAAAATTTATTCGACTTTATATTGTAACATAGATTTTAAATTATTTCTACTCTTTTTACTTCCTTTTTATATTTTGCTTTATATTTTTATTTTTATTTGTATACATATAAGCCATTTGTTATTTTTATTTGACAAATATGCTTAAATATCTTACAATGAGATAAGGAAATATGCTGTAGTGTTTTTGGAGAAAGGCTTAGATTAAATCTTTTTAGTAGATTTTTTTGAGTCTTTTTTTATAAAAAAATTTTGGAGGTTATTTTATGAAAAAAATGATTAACAAACCTGAAAACATAGTAAATGAAATGGTAGCTGGAATGATAAAAGCTTATCCTAACTCTCTTAAAATAGTTAATGATATGCCTATTATTGTTAGAAAAGAGAAAAAAAATAATAAGGTTGCTTTAATTAGTGGTGGTGGAAGTGGACATGAACCTTCACATGCTGGTTTTGTTGGATATGGTATGCTAGATGGTGCTGTAGCTGGTGAAGTATTTACATCTCCTAGTGCTGATAAAGTCTATGAAGCTATCAAAGCTGTAAATTGTGGGGCTGGAGTTCTATTAATAATCAAAAACTACAGTGGTGATGTCATGAACTTTGAAATGGCTGCTGAAATGGCAGGTATGGAGGATATTCCTGTTAAGAGAATAATAGTTAATGATGATATTGCTGTTGAAAATAGCACATATACAGTTGGTAGAAGAGGAATAGCTGGAACTATTCTAGTTCATAAAATAGTAGGTGCTGCAGCTGAAAAAGGATACTCTCTTGATGAGCTAGAAATATTGGGAAATAAAGTTATAAACAATATAAAAACTATGGGAATGTCATTGAAACCTTGCTTTGTTCCAACTACTGGTAAATTAAGTTTTGAACTTGCTGAAGATGAAGTTGAAATTGGATTAGGAATACATGGTGAACCTGGAACTCATAGAGAAAAATTCCAAGATGCTAATACTCACGTTGATTATCTATTAGAAAAAATATTAAATGAATCTAAATTAAATGGTGAAGAAGTTGCTGTTTTGGTAAATGGACTTGGAGAAACTACTCTGATAGAGTTATTCATTATCAATAATAGAATTGCTGATGTTTTAAAAGAAAAAAATATAAAAGTAGTTGATACAATCGTTGGTAACTATATGACTTCTTTAGATATGGGTGGATTCTCTATCACAATTCTAAAATTAGATAATGAGATAAAAGAACTTCTCATGGCAAAAGCTGATACACCAGCATTCAAAAGAGTTTAGGAGCTGATCATATGAGACTAGATATTTTAAATAAAATTTGTGAAATCATTATTGAAAATAGAGATAACTTAACTGAATTAGATAGAGTTATAGGTGATGGTGATCATGGGGTAAATCTATCTAGAGGAGCTGAAAAAGTTAAAGAGGAAATTTCAAAAATGGAAGAACTAAAACCTTTTGAAGTCCTTAATAAGTGTGCAATGCTATTGATGTCCAACGTAGGTGGAGCATCTGGTGCCCTATATGCTACTGCTCTTATGAAAGGAGCTGCTTCTTTGAAAGAAAAAGATCCCATACTTCCTGAAGATGTTGTCAAAGCTTGGAAGGATATGATCCTAGGAATAGAAAGTCGTGGTAAAGCTACAAAAGGAGAAAAGACTATGTTAGATACTTTAATCCCTGCTTATGAAGCTTTTAAGAGTGAGATTGAATCTGGTAAAAATCTAAAAGTTGCTTTTGAAGTTGCAGAAAAATCTGCCAAAGCTGGTATGGAGTCTACAAAAGATATGTTAGCTACTAAAGGAAGAGCTACTTATTTAGGAGAGAGAAGTATTGGACATATTGATGCTGGAGCTACATCTTCATATCTTATTATAAAAACTATTGCAGAGTCACTTTAGGAGATTTAAATGGTAGGTTTTGTTATTGTTTCACATAGTAAAAAATTAGCTGATGAGGTTATTAATCTATGCAATGAGATGAAAAGATATGATTTTCCAGTTGTAAATGGAAGTGGAACTGAAGGTGATCATTTGGGATCTGATCCTATGATTATCAAAAAAGCTATTGAAAGTGTTTACTCTCCTGATGGAGTACTTATCATTGGGGATCTTGGTAGCTCTATTCTAAATAGTGAGATGGCTATTGAGTTTTTAGATGACTCATACAATAAAGATAAGATTAAGATTGCAGATACATCACTTGTAGAAGGAACTCTAGCAGCCATGGCTATAAATGATGGAAAAACATCTCTTGAATCTATATTAGAAGAGCTTCAAGAACTCAAAATATTTAGTAAAATATAAACTTATATTAAAAGGAGTCTCCAACAAAAATAGTTGGGAACTCCTTTTTTACAATACATATGCAACCCTCAATAGAGAACAAGTTATTAACTTTGCTTATCCTCTCTCTGTTCAACTGATACTCCCAACGACTAAAGTCAGGGGCTTTCTAGCCTTTTTGTTGTAAAACTTCATTAAGATGAACATCCATTTGAGGAAATGGAATACTTATATTTACTGCATCAAGTGCAGATTTAATCTCATTTAGAGTTTCTTTATACACTTTCCAATAATGTTCATTGGAAACCCAGCCTTTAAGTGCAATATTAATCGAACTATCAGCATAGTTATCCACATGTGTGTAAGGCTTTGGTTCTTTTAAGACATGCGGATTTTTATTTAAAATATCCTCAAGAGCCTTTCTTGCAACATTTAGATTACAATTATAGTCCACTCCAATTATTAATTTAAGTCTTCTAGTAGGTGTCTTATTATAGTTAATAAGTTTATTGGAAACTACCATTCCATTAGGGACCATCACAATATCCCCATTATGAGTACGAATAGATGTAAAAAATACATCAATCTCATGTATATACCCTACTTCTCCTGCAATTTTTACTTCATCACCAACACAATAAGATTTAAAAATAAGTATGATAATTCCACCTGCAAGATTTGATAGATTATCTTTTAAAGCTAAACCAACTCCAATTCCTAGTGTACCAAAAAATGCAAACAAACTACTCTCTTTTATACCTAGAACAAGCAAGCAGATAGTTATAAGGAGTGCATGCATTCCCACATTAAAAATTGATCTTAAAAAACTTCCAAGAGATTTATTTACATTCTCTTTAGAAGTTGCCTTATCTAATATGGGTAATAATTTTCTTATAAATCTAAGTGCAATATAGTAGATAATTACACAAGTAATAACTTTAAATATAAAAAATATCCATCCTACAGTAAGATCTACTAAGTAAGTTTTACTAGTAAGTTTTTCCAATACTTCTCCAAAAAAATTTTTAACTATATGTTGCTGAACATCCATAAATATCCTCCATAATTATAATAATATACTATAATATCATAACATATATATAAAATAGTGTAAAGTTAATTAAGCAAAACTAAGTCTTGAGACAAACTTATTCTTAACCTACAAATTGAAAATTTACAAAGGAGGATATAGAAAATCAAAAAGCTTGGGACTGATGAATCTCAAGCTTTCTTTATTTTTTTCTCAGTTTTTTACCCTATTCCATTTAAAACGGCTCCTGCTACTAGAGCAATTAATGCTAACGGAACATAAATGTACCTTCCTGCTGGAACAAACCATTTTCCTATAGATTTTCCTGCCCCTTCATTAACAGCAGCTTCAGCATATTTTTTCCCACCAATCCAAAAAAAGAAAATACCTGCAAGTGCTGCACCAAGTGGACAAGCATAAATAGATACTGCATCCATCCATGGCTCAATTATTCCTTGAATACACAATGCTACCATGATTCCTATTGCTCCTATAACTGAAACTGATATAACCCGAGTCATTTTAAATTGTTCTTGGAGAGTTGCAACAGATGTTTCATATAAATTTATAAGTGATGAAACTCCTGCAAAAAGTACACATACATAAAATACTATTCCAACAAATATTCCACCAGGCATACTATTAAATACATTTATTAAGTAAATAAACATAAGTCCCGGTCCTCCAACGTCTAGTTGTGATCCGCCTACTGAAATAGCTGGAATAATTACAATTGTAGCTAAAAGTGCTGCAATTGTATCATAAAATGCAACATTTTTTGCTGCTGAAACTAAATCTTCATCTTTACTTAAATATGATCCATAAATAACTGTTCCATTTCCCGCAATAGACAGAGAAAAAAAAGCCTGTCCAAAAGCAAAAATCCAAAGTAGTGGATCTTTTAATTTATAAGGATCTATTGTAAATATATACTTATACCCATGTCTTGCTCCATCCAAACTAAAAATATATATCCCTAATCCTATAAATAAAATAAACAATGCTGGCATCATAAATTTATTTGCTTTTTCTATTCCATCTGCTACACCCAAAGCCATAATTATAAAACTTACAACTAATGCTATAATTAACCAAAAATTGTTCCCAAAACTAGTTGCTGTATTTCCAAAAGTTTCTCCTATTAGATTCATATTTTGCCCCATAGAAGATAACTTTCCTGTGAAAGCCAGATATGTATACTTAAATATCCAACCTACAACAACAGTATATCCTATTGCCAAAGCTAGAGATCCTATTACAGGGATCAATGCCAATATTTCTCCTATTTTTCTATTTTTTCCACCAACTTCACAAGTATGTGCAAAAGCTCCTATTGGTCCAGCTTGAGCAGATCTCCCCAAAGCCATCTCTTCTACAACTCCTGTTTCAGCAATTAAAATTACAAAGATAAAGTATGGTAATAAAAATGTCATTCCACCAAACTTCGATACCATAACAGGAAATCTCCAAATATTACCCATACCGACAGCAGAACCAATACACGCTAAAATAAATCCCCACTTACTATTAAATCCATCTCTTTTTGTTATATTTTCCATAAATATCTCCTATCTATTATTTTTAGATACTTTAAATTTGATGAAATTCATTAATAATGTACAGTTAATTTCAGTATATTTATATTCACAAAACGTCTACAGAAAACAATCTGTAGACGTCTTTTACCTAACAATCATATCTAATTACTATTTTTTCTTTTCTTCATTTGGATAAGGCTCTAAAAATGCATGAAAATGACGCATTGGAAGGTTATGACCTGAAACTATTCTCATATTAGGAATACTTTCTCTATCTTCATAAAGAGCTTTTACAGCAGCGATCACGTAATCAAGATGCTCTTGACTCAATTGACTTCTGTTTATTGCAAAACGAACAACATTCGCCACCTCTTTTTGTTGTTCAGGAGTTTTCAAATCATACTCCATTGAATAGTCCCCTAACTCAGAAACTCTAATTCCATATCTTCTGATTAGTTCAACACTAAACCCTTGCCCTGCAAATGTTTCATGTCCTCTCTTACCATCAAAAAACTCGTCCATATTAATATAAACCCCATGTCCTCCTGCTGGCAATACTACACCCTTTACACCTGCTTTATAAAAACCTTCTGCTAAATAATCACATTGTCTTACTCTTTCATCTAAATAATCAAAATTACAACACTCATACAATCCTGCTGCAAGTGCCATTATATCTCTTCCTGACATTCCACCATATGAATCATTTCCATATGATGATATCTGTTTTACTTTTAATAAAATTCCTACGTCAGTTTTTACTGTTCCATCTTCATTGAAATCTGAGAAATTTTTCCAAAATAAACCTTTATCTCTAAAAGCTAAAATTCCTCCCATATTTGCATGACCATCTTTTTTCAAAGAAGCTGTAAAACCATCACAATATGAAAACATCTCAGTTGCAATTGCTGAAATTGATTTATCTTTATATCCCTCTTCATTCATTTTTATAAAATAGCAATTCTCTGCCCATCTAGCTGCATCAAGCATAAATGGGATATTATACTTATGTGCTATTCTTGAAGATTCTCTTATATTAGCCATCGAAACAGCCTGTCCACATACTGTATTATTTGTGACTGTAGTATAAATCAAAGGAACATTTTCAGGACCAACTGCTTTAATTAATTCCTCTAGCTTTACAGTATCCATATTCCCTTTAAATGGATTTTTCTCATATTTTCCACCTTCTGGAACCTCCCACAACAACTCTTTATCATATAAGTTTCTAGGAACTGATCCCATTTGCTTTATATTTCCTTCAGTTGTATCAAAATGTCCATTTGAAGGTATTGTAAATTTCTTACCTGGATATCTTTGATTTAAGATCTTTTTAACCAACTCGAATAGAACTGACTCTGCCGCACGTCCTTGTTGAATAATGAAAGTATTTGGTCTCTCCATTTGAGCTGCTCCACCATTAAACAATCCACCTTCGTATTCACAAAGATAAACCTCTTCCATCATTTTTTCAATATCTTGACAATCAGTTCTTACTAAATCAATAATTTTTTTATGATGATCTCCACGTTCAAAACAATCACGAAGAGCATCAAGCAAAACATAATAACCTTTATTACGTCCATATGCCTCATCACCTAAAAACATAGCTGACCACTGAACATCTGTCATAGCTGTTGTTCCTGAATCTGATAACATATCAACTGTCAACATTCCTGCTGGAAATGCAAACTCATTATAATGGGTTGCTTTTAACATACGCTCTCTCTGTTCAACAGTGACTCTTGGTATATTACGTCTAACATAAGTAAAAGAATGAGGAGTCATAACATTTAATGGATATTCTTTTTTCATTTAATCTACCTCCTAAGTAATTTAAAAATTAGAATACCCCGGTCGTCCCAACAAGTCCCTCTCACCTGTTTGGCTTAGCGGACAGTATCAAAAAAACAATATTTAATTGTAAAGTTAAATATAGATATTTTTTACAAAATGTATTTATTCCAAAAAATAAAACTATTTTGTTACATCTACTAACTAAAGTATATATTTTTATACCTACAATGTCAAGATTTTTTATTAAAAAATTAATTTAAAATACAATATATTTTTCTTCTATTTATTTCTATCTCCAATATAATCAGCTAATTGCAATAGAGCTTCTCCTTTATCTGCTCCAAATCTATCTATTATAATAGTTTTTGCACTCTCTATTGTCTCTTTAAGTAACTCTTTACTTTTTTCCATTCCTAAGATGGAAGGATATGTTGATTTATCATGCTCAAGGTCGCTTCCTACTGGTTTTCCTATACTTTCAAAATCTCCCTCTATATCTAAAATATCATCTTTTATTTGAAAAGCCAGTCCTACTAATTCAGAGTATTTTAAAAGCACATCTCTATCTTCTTTTGTAGCTCCAGCTATAACACAAGCTGTTTCAACAGGAAGTCTCAATAATTTTCCTGTTTTATTAGCGTGCATATATTTCAAAGTTTCCAATGAAATTTTTTTACCTTCACTCTCTATATCTACCATCTGTCCACCTATCATACCATTTATTCCAGCATAACTAGATGTTAATTTCACTATCTCAACTATTTTTTCAGGTAAAAGCTCTGAGTTCTTCGCAGTAAGTACATAAAAAGCATGAGTTAATAGGGCATCTCCTATCAAAATTCCTTCTCCCTCTCCAAATTTTTTATGAGTTGTTAATTTCCCTCTTCTATAATCATCATTATCTAAAGCAGGTAAATCATCATGAACCAAAGAGTATGAATGTATCATCTCAATAGCTGAAGCTGTTGCTAATCCCATCTCTTTTTTACAACCTAATATCTCTAATGTCATGAAATGTAAGATTGGTCTCAATCTTTTTCCACCATTTAAAACAGCATATTTCATTCCTTCACATATAACCTCTGGATAAGTCAACTCATTTAAATACTTATCTATTCCTGATTCTACTAATCTCCTTCCTGTTTCAAGATATTCTTTCAATAACATTTTATACCTCCTCAATCAATAAATCTTCATCCTTCTCTACCACTTTTAAAACTCTTCCCTCAGCTTTATTCAATAGATCTGAAGATTTTTTTAGAAGTTTCATAGCTATTTCATACTCTTTTATGGATTCAGCTAAAGAAAGATCTCCTCTTTCTAGTTTCTCTATTATCTCATCTATCTCTGCAAGATTCTCTTCAAATTTCATAGTTATCTCCTTATCTTGTGTAGAATGTTATACACTTTTTACCATATTTTCTCTCATCAGCTTTTTTATACTCACCAATGGTATTGGCCATCTCCTCAAAAACATGATGTTCACAAATTATAAGTCCGTCATTCGCTAAAATTCCATTTTTTTCTATAGCCTTCATAACTTTTGTACAAGTTTCATCCTTGTATGGAGGATCCATAAAAATTATATTGAATTTTTCTCCTTTTCTTCCTAAGATCTCTACAGCTCTGATTACATCATTTTTATAAGCTCTACATCTATCTTCATATCCTAAGTTATTTACATTCTCTATTATAAATTTTAAAGCTTCACTATCTTTTTCAATCATGACAGCTCTCTTAGCTCCTCTGCTTAAAGCTTCTAAAGATATACTTCCACTTCCACTGAACAGATCTAAAAATACAGAGTCTGGAACATATGGAGCAATAATTGAAAATAGTGATTCTTTCATGCTCCCTAATGTTGGTCTAGTGTCTGTTCCTTTTCTACTTTTTATCTTTTTATTTTTCGCATCTCCTGCTATTATTCTCATTCTATCAACTCCATTAATAGATAAACATTGCATCTCCAAAACTGAAGAAATGATATTTCTCTTCCACAGCAGTTCTATAAACATCTAACATAAACTCTCTATTTGAAAAAGCTGATACAAGCATTAACAGTGTTGACTTTGGTAAATGAAAGTTTGTTATTAAAGCATCTACAACCTTAAATTTACACCCTGGATATATGAATATCTCTGTACTATTTTTTTGAGCTATCACTTTTCCATTCTCATCTACAGATGATTCTAATGCTCTAGTACTTGTAGTTCCTACAGAGATTATTCTCTTTCCTTCTAGTTTCGCTTGATTTATTATATCTGCAGCGTCTTTCGGAATTTCAAACATCTCCTCATGCATCTTATGATCTAACACATCCTCTGTTTGAACTGGTCTAAATGTTCCTAAGCCTACTTCTAAAAATATATCTACAATTTTTATCCCTTTTTTTTCTATTTTTTCTAATAATTCCTTTGTAAAGTGTAATCCTGCAGTTGGTGCTGCTACTGATTCACCTTTTTGAGCATATACAGTTTGATATCTCTCTTTCTCTTTTAAACTCTCTACTATATATGGTGGTAGTGGCATATTTCCAAGTTTATCTAAAACCTCTTCAAAAGCTCCTTCATAGCTAAACTTTAATACCCTATTCCCATCATCTTTTATCTCTATCAACTCTGCTACAAGCTCACTATTTTGTCCTACATAAAGCTTTTGTCCCAATTTCAATTTTTTTGCAGGTTTCAACAGGCATTCCCAAGTGTCAAGATTTATTCTTTTAATTAGTAAAATTTCCAATACTCCACCAGTCTCTTTATGTCCAAATAATCTGGCTGGTATTACCTTAGTAGAATTTCTAACCAAAATATCTCCCTCATGGAGATAATCTATTATATCATAAAAATGTTTATGCTCTAATTTTTTATTATTTTTATCAACCAACATAAGTTTTGCATGATCTCTTGGCTCTCTTGGCTCCTGACCTATCAACTCTTCTGGTAAATAATAATCATAATCATGTAGTTTTGTAGACATTAATTTTCCTCTCTTCTCTTTCCAATTACTACTCTATCTATTCCACCATAATCTTTAACTACAGAGATAACATCAAAACTGTTTTCTCTCATATATTCAGCTACTTTTTCGGCTTGATTATACCCTACTTCAAAAGCTAAATATCCATCTCTTGTTAAAAATTCTGAAGCCTCTTTAGATATTTTCTCATAAAAAAAATATCCATCCCCTCCATCTGTAAGGGCATTTTGTGGTTCATATTTTAAGACCTCTGGCATTAACTCACTATATTCATCTGTTGGAATATATGGTGGATTTGATACAATTAAATTAAACTTTACATTTTTATACTTCTCGTTTCTTAAAACTGAAAATACATCTGACTTTAAAAATTTTACGTTCTGTGCTCCATTTAAATCTCTATTTTCAGTTGCAACTGCTAAAGCTCCTTCACTTATATCCAATCCTAGTATATGAGCATTTGATAATTCTTTTCCTAAAGTGATCGCTATAGCTCCACTTCCTGTCCCTATATCTAAGATTTTTGGTGCTGGGAAATCATTTATCAAATATTTACACTGCTCTACTAAGATCTCTGTATCAGCTCTTGGAATTAAAACTCTCTCATCTACTTTAAATGGGTAACCATAAAACTCCCACTCACCAAGTAAATATTGTAACGGTTTTCTCTCTTTTCCTCTAGCTACTAGCATCTCTTTTATCTGTCGTTTATCACTATCTTCTATTTTTTTATTCAAATTTAAAGTAAGTGTCATTCTATTAACTTTAAGTATATGCGAAAATATATATTCTACGTCTAATTTAGCATTTGGTACCTGATATTTTTCTAGATATTGGATAGATTTCTTTAAAAGTTCATAATTTTCATCTTTATAATTTTTCATATCCATACTCTCTTCTCCTTTATCCTTTATAAGTTGGTCAAATCCTTTTCTAGCTCTAGCCATCTCTTTTAAATATCTTTTTATAGTATCCTTTTGTTCAGGTGTAAGTTCCATATCAAAATAAGCATATAGAGCAATTCTCTCTATTTTTAGAACTGCTGATATAAGCTTCTCACTTTCAAGACGGGGTTTTGAAAAAGAGTATTTTTGCAAATACTCTTTTGAAAAATTTAATATTTCTAGTAATTTCATACTACTCTTCTGATGCACTTGCAAGCATTTCAGCTTGGTTGAATGTGATAAGAGCATCTATCATCTCATCTATATCTCCATCTAAAAATGCATCCAATTGATATACAGTAAATTTAATTCTGTGATCTGTAATTCTTCCTTGTGGGAAGTTGTATGTTCTGATCTTTTCAGATCTATCCCCTGTTCCTACTTGAAGTTTTCTTTCACTTTCTACCTGACTTCTTTGTTTTTCACATTCCATTTCATATAATTTTGAAACTAAGTGTTTCATAGCTTTCTCTCTATTTTTTAGCTGTGATCTCTCATCTTGACACTGTACTACTATACCTGTAGGTAGGTGAGTAATTCTAACAGCAGAGTCAGTCATATTTACGTGCTGACCTCCTGCTCCACCAGATCTATATGTATCTATTTTTAATTCTTTTGGATCAATCTTAACCTCTTTTACATCTTCCACCTCTGGAAGAACTGCAACTGTTGCTGTAGATGTATGTACTCTTCCTGCTGATTCAGTTTCAGGTACTCTTTGTACTCTATGTACTCCTGATTCAAATTTTAATCTTGAATAAGCTCCTAATCCATTGATACTGAACACAGCCTCTTTTAGCCCTCCAATACCAATCTCTTGCTTCTCAATTATCTCTATCTTCCACTTTTTTCTCTCTGCATATCTACAATACATTCTGAATAAATCTCCTGCAAATAGAGCAGCTTCATCTCCTCCTGCTCCACCTCTGATCTCTACGATAACGTTTTTATCATCATTTTCATCTTTTGGAAGTAAAAGTATTTTTAACTCTTGCTCATACTCTGGTAATTTCTCTTCAAGCTCTTTTTGCTCTTCATTCATCATCTCTCTCATATCAGGATCTTTTTCATTTCTGATATTTTCTTTTATAAATTGTAAATCCTCACTAAAAGCTTTATACTCTTTATATTTTTCAACAAGTGGAGTTATTTCAGCTAATGCCTTATTACATTCCATCATTTTTTTAGGATCAGATAATATCTCTGGTGATCCTAACATCTCATTAAGCTCATCAAATCTTCTCACAACCTCTTCTAACTTAGTGAACACTATTTTCTCATCTCCTTTTCTACACTATAACTTATTAAGTATACCACATTTAACTTAAAAAATCAATTTTAACAAACATCATTATTTTTAATTTGAATTTTTTTACTATTTCTTTCTCAATTATCATATTAATAAAAAATAGTATTGCTTTTTTTTCATATTTATAGTATTCTTAAAATATACATATACATCGAGAATGGAGGTTAAAAATGTATAATAAAACAAATGAAAAAAAAGAAAAAGAAATTAATGGATTTTTAAAAGGAGTAGAGCGTGTAGGAAATGCATTGCCTCATCCTGCAGTAATGTTTTTTTTACTGGCAGTAATAGTAGTAGTAGTGTCTCATTTTGTTGCAGCAAGAGAAGTTAGTGTTACCTTTTTTGATGCAAAAGCAAATGCACAGGTAACTAAAAAAGCTGTGTCTTTATTAAACAAAGAGGGACTTGCTTATATGTTTAACTCAGCTACATCAATATTTACAGGATTTGCTCCTTTGGGAACAGTTTTAGTAGCAATGCTAGGAGTTGGAGTTGCTGAGTGGTCAGGACTATTTGATACAGCTTTAAAAAAATCTTTGTTAAATGCTAATCCAAAATTTTTAACACCACTTGTAGTTTTTGTTGGTATTATGTCAAATATAGCTTCAGATGCTGGGTATGTTGTAGTTATTCCAATAGGAGCATTGATATTTGCAATGGCTGGTAGACATCCATTAGCTGGTATGGCAGCAGCTTTTGCAGGAGTATCTGGAGGATTTTCTGCAAACCTTGCATTAGGAACAACTGATCCACTTCTTACAGGTATCACAAATCAAGCTCTTGTATCAGCAGGAATTGATATGCAAATTGCACCAACTTGCAACTGGTATTTTTTAGCAGTATCTAGTATATTCTTAACGATAGTAGCAACTTTTGTTACTGATAAAATAGTTGAAAAAAATCTTGGAAAATACACAGGAAGTTATCAACCAGATAACACTCCACTTACTCCATTACAAAACAAGGCATTAAAAAATGCAATTATAGGACTTGTTATTTATTGCCTAATTATGGGATATTTAATGTTTCCTCACAATGCTGTATTTAGAACTTTAAATAGTGCAACTGGAGAAATGACATTAAATAAATTTTTACATGATGGATTATTACCAGCAATTCTATTATTTTTCTTAATTCCTGGATATATTTATGGTAAAACAATTGGGAAAATTAAATCATCTCATGATGTTATAGAAGGAATGACCGTTGCTATGAAATCAATGGGAGGATACATGGTACTTGTATTTTTTGCTGCTCAATTTATAGCATATTTTGGTAAAACAAATCTAGGAGTTATAGTTTCATTTAAGGGAGCTGATGCTCTAGAATCTGTTGGAATTACTGGATTACCATTGATTCTTTTATTTATAGTATTATCTGCATTCTTAAACTTATTTATGGGATCTGCTTCTGCTAAATGGGCAATTATGGCTCCAATATTTGTACCTATGATGTATCGTTTAGGTTTATCTCCAGCTCTTACTCAGGTTGCTTATAGAATAGGAGACTCTTCAACAAATATCATTACACCACTTATGAGTTACTTTGCAATGATAGTTGTTATGATACAAAAATATGATAAAAAGGCAGGAGTTGGTACATTAATCTCTATGATGTTACCTTACTCATTGGCATTTTTAGTATTTTGGTCATTATTGATGGGTGTATGGATTCTATTAGGAATTCCAGTTGGACCAGATGCACCATTATTTATTTAATTTTGTAACCGTTCAGACCTGATATAGAAACTTAAGACTTTCTTCAAAAAAATTTGAAGAGAGTCTTTTTTGTACTCAAAAATATACTATACTATTTAACTAAAAACTTAATGAACAAGGAGGTGCCCCTTTATGAAAATTAAATTGAAGATTTGTTATGTGAAATTATGTTCCCAGTAATTAAATAGAAAGGGAGCCTTCAACAAAAATGTTGAAAACTCCCTCTATTTGGCTATTTTTTATTTTTTATAAGAATTCACAATTGCATAATTACCTTTTCTCTTTTATCATTCCTTCTATTCTCTTCACTCTTCTCTCTATCTCATTTAATTTAAACTCTAAGGAGTTTAATATCCAAAATTGAAAATGACTAGCTCTTTGAAATTCATAAAACATCCAAATAACTTTGAATATTCCTAATAATGTTACTATCTCTAAAGTTAAATATGGGGTAATCTTTCGTAAAACAACACCTAGTATTAGAAGTATACCTATCAATAGCAAAAAGATAAAATTAACTACCTTATGTTGTTTATTATTTTTTCCACCTATTTCACCAACAATATTTCTTATTCTTTCTTTTTCCTTTTTAAATTCATCTAATTCTTGTCTCAAGTGTTCATCTTTATTCATAAATACACCTCTTCATATTTAATTTTTAAACTCCCCAATCTCTTGGATATCTAAATCCAGTTCCTATTCCTCTTGAAAATACCTTAGCTATCACAGGCATAACACGTTTATATTGCATTATCTTAGTTCTTCTTACTATCTTTTTAACAATTTCTAAAGGATAACCCTCTTGTACAATTTCATCTATGCTCTTTCTTTCTTCTACAAATCTGTATAGAATCTCATCAGCCATAAGATAAGAGTATCCCAACTCTTGTTCATCAGTTTGACCTTCCCATAGATCTGCACTAGGTTTCTTGTCTATCAATTCATTTGGAACTCCCATATGTCTTGATAATTCCCATACATGAGTTTTGTATAAATCTCCTATTGAGTTTATTGCTGAAGCTGAATCTCCAAATTGTGTTCCATACCCTAAAAGTAGCTCTGTTTTATTTGAAGTTCCTAATACTAAGGCGTTTTCTGCAGCTGAGTGATCAAAAAGTATTGACATTCTCTCTCTTGCCATTTTGTTTCCCTTTCTAAGACTATTCATCTCTGGGTTCATTTCAAAATATGCATCTACCATTGGAGTTATCTCTATCAATTTACTTCTTATTCCTATTTTTTCTACTACAAGTTTTGCATGCTCAACACTCTCTTTACTAGATGTCTTATATGGCATCATTATTCCCAAAACATTTTCTGGACCAAAAGCTTTTGCTGCTAAAAAAGCTACTAATGCCGAATCTATTCCTCCTGATAATCCTAAAACCACTTTCCTAAATCCAACTTTTGTCGCTTCCTCTCTTAAAAAATTAACAAGTACTTCTTCTAAAACTTCTAAATCTACACTTAGCTTCTCCATAAAATTCCTCCATACTACTTATCTAGACCAAATTTTCCAAGTCTACAATTTCTATAATCTCTAAGTACAGTATAAGCTGCTTGTTGAATATTCAAGCTCTCACCCTTATTGAACATCTTTCCTCTAAGAGCTATTTTTTCCAATACTTCACCCATTATTGTACTCTTATCCTCATCTAAAAGCTTGTATCTATCTTTCAATGTATTCCACATCTCATACTTTATCATCTTAGAAATCAATATTCCTGCAATCTCTTCTATCGGAAGAATCTCATCTCTTATTGCTCCTGTAATAGCGAGGTTTTGTCCAACTTCTTCACTTTCAAATTTTGGCCAAAGTATCCCAGGCATATCCAAAAGTTCTAATCCCTCTTTTATTCTTACCCATTGTTTTCCTTTAGTAAATCCTGGTTTATTTCCTACACCAGCACTATTTTTTCCAACAATTCTATTGATAAGTCTAGATTTTCCAACATTTGGAATACCTACTACCATTAATCTAGTATTAACTTTTCTTAGCCCTTTAGCCATCATCTTCTCTTTTTTTTCTGCTGATACTTTATCTATTATTGGATATAGTGCCTTTACATTAAATCCTGTTTCAGCACTTATCTCCAATACTTCATCTGCAAAATTATTCTCTTTAAAGTATTTTTTCCAATAAGTTAACTCTTTCTTCTCTACTAAGTCAGATTTATTTAAAACTATTACTCTTTTTTTATTTTTTGCAAAAACTGTTATATCTGGATTTTTACTTGATATTGGTATTCTCGCATCTACAACTTCTAAAACTATATCTATCAGTTGCATATTGTCCTTTATCAAATCCTTTGTTTTTTTCATATGCCCAGGATACCAGTTTATCTTTGTCATTGACATAATTTTTCTCCTTAACTACTTTTTTAATCTTCCAATCCCTTTACTAGAAGAACAATCTCCCCTTTGATTGGATTTTTAGACAATTTTTCAATAAGTTC
>JAHHSZ010000018.1 GCA_020024915.1 Fusobacterium sp.
ACATTATTTTGTCTCGCTTTCTCGCGGACAAGATATATAATACCATAGATATAAAATTTCGTCAATACTTTTTTTAAAAAATAAAATTTATATATAAAAAGTTGGAGTGAATTAAAGTTTACTCCAACTTTTTTACTATATCATTATTTAACTACTATATTTACTATTTTATCAGGTACAACTATCAACTTAGCTAAAGTTTTTCCCTCTAAATGTTTTTTAACATTATCTAACTCTAAAGCCATCTTCTCTATTATCTCTTTAGAAGTTCCTCTCTCTACCTCTAGAGTTCCTCTTACCTTTCCATTTACTTGAATAGCCATAGTTACTTCTGATGAAACTGTTAATTTCTCATCATATTCAGGCCATTTTTCATTGAATAGGTATCCTGTATTTCCTATTTCTTCCCATAATTCATCACAGAAATGTGGAGTAAATGGTGATAGCATCACTAGGATATTTTTTATAACCTCTGCAAATATCTTTTTAGATTCACTTGTTGATTTACTAGCCTCTAATATATTTGTTTTATAATCTTGAGTTTCATTGATAAGCTCCATAGTAGCAGCTATTGAAGTATTGAAGTGATAATCATCCTCTATTGATTCTGTTACTTTCTTAATTGTTTGATTTAATTTTATAAGTAATGCCTTATCTTCTTTACTTACTTTTGTTAAATCAATATCTCCAAACTCTAAGTTCTCTTTGTGCTCCATTACAAGTCTCCAGATTTTGCTTAAGAATCTGTAAGCTCCTGCCAATCCATTTTCATTCCACTCTAATTCTTTTTCAGGTGGAGCAGCAAACATTATAAATAATCTTGTAGTATCAGCTCCATACTTATTAATCATCTCTTCTGGATCTACACCATTATTTTTAGATTTCGACATCTTCTCAACTTTTATAGCCAATTCCTCTCCAGTAACTTTAGAGAAAGCCTTCTCTCCTTTTATATCCACTTCACTTGGGAAAAGAAATCTATTTTCATTATTTGAGTAATATGATGGACCTAAAACCATTCCTTGTGTTAGCAATCTTTTGAACGGTTCATTTGCTGTAACCAATCCCATATCTCTCAACATTTTTTGGAAGAATCTTGCATATAATAGGTGCATAACTGCATGCTCTATTCCACCTATATACTGATCTACTCCCACCCAAGAATCCACTACTTCCTTATCAAATGGAAGTTTATCATTTTTAGGATCACAATATCTTAAAAAATACCAAGATGAATCTACGAATGTATCCATTGTATCTGTATCTCTTCTTGCAGGTCCACCACACATTGGACAAGTTGCATGTTTAAAGCTTTCTGAAGTCTCAAGTGGATTTCCTATACCATTGAATGATACATCTTCTGGTAATCTCACTGGTAAATTTTCATCTTTTTCCATAACTGTTCCACATTTCTCACAGTATAGTGCTGGAATTGGTGTCCCCCAATATCTCTGTCTAGATACTCCCCAATCTTTTAATCTATACTTTACAGTTCTTTTTCCATAGTTATTTGCTTCTACAAATTCTGCTATCTTAGTTAAAGCTTCCTTAGAAGAGATTCCATTAAAATCACCAGAATTACTCATTACTCCAACTTCAGTGAAAGCAGCTGTCATCTCATCTGCTTTTAATTCTACAACCTCTTTAGTCTCTTTATTAATAGGATTTATAACTACATTAAATGGTAAGTTATATTTTTTAGCAAATGCAAAGTCTCTATCATCATGACAAGGAACTGCCATTACTGCTCCTGTTCCATAGTTCATTAGTACATAGTCAGCTACCCATAATTGAACTTTCTCTTTTGTTACAGGGTTTATTACGTGCCAACCTGTAAACACTCCATTTTTCTCTCTTCCTTCAGCTGATCTCTCTATTAAATCAGTATTTTTCATAGCTTCTATTTGAGATTTGATCTCTGGATTTACCTTTAAAATCTCATCAACTATTGGATGCTCTGGAGCAACTACACAGTAAGAAACTCCATAGATTGTATCTATTCTTGTTGTGAACATAGGTAGATCCTCTCCTGTTTCAGCAACTTTGAATACTATCTCTGTTCCATAAGATTTTCCTATCCAGTTTTTTTGCATTGTTAAAACTTTCTCTGGCCAACCCTCTTTTAACTCCTTATGCCCAGTTAATAACTCATCTGCATAGTCTGTTATTTTGAAGAACCATTGCTCTAACTCTTTTTGAATTACAGAAGTTTTGCTATGTCTCCAGCATTTTCCATCTTCAACTTGCTCATTAGCAAGAACTGTATTACAATCTGGACACCAGTTTACTAGAGATTTTTTCTTGTATATTAGCCCTTTTTCATAAAGTCTCTTAAACATCCATTGATTCCATCTATAATATTCTGGAGTATATGAAGCTATCTCTCTATCCCAATCATACGAGAATCCTAATAATTTTAGCTGCCTCTTCATATTTTCTATGTTAGATTTTGTCCAAACAGCAGGATGTGCTCCATTTTGAATAGCTGCGTTCTCTGCAGGTAATCCAAAAGAGTCCCAGCCCATAGGATTTAATACATTATATCCCTTCATTCTTTTGTATCTAGCTATAACATCACCTATTGTATAGTTTCTAGCATGACCTACATGTAATTTTCCAGAAGGATATGGTAACATTACCAATACATAATAGTTATCCTTTCCTTCAACTTTATTATCAGTTTTGAAAATGTGCCCACTTTCCCATTTATTCTGCCATTTTCCCTCTACTTCTTTAAAATTATACTCTCTCAAGCATATCACCTCATAAATAATTCTTTTTCATATTCAATATATCACAATTTTTACTTATTTAACAATAGTTTTTATTTTCAATAAGTTTTTAACCACAATTCACTTTTTCTCTTTATCCTCTGAAAACTATTATCTATAACTTTTGGTGTTTTGGATAGCTCAGTTGCAATCTCCTTATAAGAAAAACCCTTTACCATATAATTAAATACCTTTTTTTCAAAAGGACTAAAATTATTTTCAACAAAATCTTGAAATTCCATTATCTTTTCTTTGGATAAAAAGAGTGCCTCAGGATTGTATTTTATATCTGAATACAGTTCTTGAGGGTAATCCTCATATCCATCTTCAGTTTCAAGATTATTTCCACTAGCCTCATTCAACAGAATATTTTTTTGAGCTGTAGAACTTCTCACGGCAGTCAATATCTGTCTTCTAATACATAAAGTAGCAAAAGTTTTAAAGGAAGCCCTATCTTTGTCATAACTTTTTATAGCTTTTAACAAACCAATAGTTCCCTCTTGTAACAAATCATCTTGATCTGCACCAACCATAAAATAATTCTTCACATTTAAAAAAATCAACTTTTTATACTCAGTCAGTATCAAGTCTAGAGCTTCTTCATCTCCACCTTGAGCACGTATTATTAATTCATCAGTTACTAACTCTCTATTCATCATATAGTTTTCCTTCCTAATGGTACAGTCTACATCTTCAAACTTACATTGATTTTACTATCTCAGAAAGAATTATTCCTCCTGCTACCGACACATTTAAAGAATTTATCTTCCCATACATAGGTATCTTTATAAGTACATCGCAACTCTCTTTTACTTTCTTTCTAATTCCGTTTCCTTCACTTCCTAGCACTAAAGCAGTTCTACTTGGATACTTTTCTTGTGAATAATCCTTGCTTCCCTCTCCCTCTGCTCCATATACCCAGTAATCCAATTTTTTCAATTTACTGATAGCATCAGAGATATTTGTTACCTTAACTATATCCACATACTCAATAGCACCTGTTGATGTTTTTACAACTGTCTCATTTATTCTAACAGCATTTCTCTCTGGAATAATTATCCCTTTTACACCAAATACTTCAGCACTTCTTATCAATGCACCAAAGTTTCTTGGATCTTGTATCTCATCTAAGATAAGCACTAGAGCTTTCTCCATTGGAGCTATCTTCTCTAAAAAAGCTCCAAAATCCACATAGTAATCATAGTCACTTACATATACTACTACACCTTGAGAGTTATCTCTTTTCTTATCTGTATAGAAAATCTTTATATTTCTTTCAGAAGCCAATCTTTTTATCTTATTTATCTTATCATCCTTAGCCCCCTTAAAAATCTCTAACTTTTCTATTGTTTTCTCTTTATTTTGTAATACTTCTATTACAGGATTCACTCCGATTATCTTCTCCATGCTTCCTCCGTTACAACTATATTTCAGCTTTTATTCTTTCAATATCTGCTCCAATATTTTTTAATCTCAATTCCAAATTTTCATATCCTCTATCCACATGATAGATTCTATTAACAACACTCTCTCCCTCAGCTTTTAGAGCTGCTAAAATCAATGATGCTCCAGCTCTCAAATCACTTGCCATAACCTCTGCTGATGAGAAATTATCTATACCTTTTATTGTAGCTATGTTTCCATTGATATCTATTTTTGCTCCCATTCTATTCAATTCAGGTACATGCATAAATCTATTTTCAAATATAGTCTCTTTCAACTCACTGCTTCCCTTAGCAAGACACATGAGTGTCATTATTGGTGATTGTAAATCTGTTGGGAATCCAGGATATGGCATAGTAGTTACCTTAGCCCCCTGTAGCTCTTCCAATTTAGATAGAACTCTCAATCTCTCTCCCTCTATCTCATACTTTACTCCCATCTCTTCAAGCTTCATCAAAAATGCTTCAAGATGCTCTCTTCTAACTCCCTCTACCTCTATTTTCCCATCAAAAATTATAGAAGCTATTACAAAAGTTCCAGCCACAATTCTATCTGGTATTATTGTATATTCACAAGGGTTTAATTTTTCAACTCCTTCAATTACTAAAGTTCCTGTTCCTATCCCTGTTATTTTTGCTCCCATCTCATTAAAGAAATTACATAGATCTTCAATCTCTGGCTCTCTAGCTGCATTTTCTAATACAGTTGTTCCACTAGCTTTTACTGCTGCCATAATTATATTTTCAGTAGCTCCAACACTAGGAAAATCCAAAACAATTTTAGCCCCTTTTAACTCCTCAGTTTCAGCTTCAACATAGCCATGATCTATTGTTATCTTTGTTCCTAAAGCTTCAAACCCTTTTAGATGTAAATCCACTGGTCTAGCACCAATAGCACATCCACCTGGAAGAGAAACTTTTGCTTTTTTACTATGAGCTAACATTGGTCCCATAACTAAAAAAGAAGCTCTCATCTTCTTTACAAGTTCATATCCAGCCACCAAATTAGTCAATCCATTATTCTCTATCTTATATGTATTTTCGTCTAATCTCTCTATCTGTAAACCTAAACTCTCCAATAGTTTTACTAATGTTCTTATATCCATTAGATTAGGAACATTCTTTAGTACATATGTCCCCTTCTCCACCAAAGTAGCTATCATTATTGGAAGTGCAGCATTTTTTGATCCCTCTACCTTTAATACTCCACCTATATTTTTTCCACCGATTACTTTAAAAGCTTCTACCATTTTTTATTTTTCTCCTTTTCTGCCCTGCATATAGGACAACTTTCTCCAACCAAATGATTAAATATTGTCAGTTTTTTAAACTTCTTCTCATAGCCAGGTAATCTATCTTCTACTAGAGAGTAGTGCTTTTCACAGATTTTTTTCCCAAAATTTTTTACATAGTCTGGACCCAATCCAGCTTCCTCAAATCTTTCCTCTATACTCTTTACTACTATCTCTCTCTCATTGTCATCAAAAGCTTCTTTCGTAACAACTACCAACCCTATATTACCCAATAAATTTAAGCTATCTACTAAGGTATATCGTAAATTTATTTTTTCAGCTTCTAAAATATATGGTTTAAGAAATTTTAAAGCTATCTCTCTTTTCATCTTTATATAGGCTACATCACTATTTTTCATTCTCTCCAATATTTCAGGATATACAACTCCAGAGTTCAACTGATCTTCAGTTAGTGCTAAAGCTATATTCTCCTTAAATTCATCTAAATAAAAAGCTCTTTCACCTTGAGTTTGTAAAAATTTCATACTAACCTTATTTTTTTCATCTATTAAGCTCTCTTCCATTTTCCTCACCCTTAATATATAACATTGTAATAGATTATATCATACTATTGTATCATTTTATAGTTATATTTAAAAGGTTTTTATTTTTATTCAATTTAAAAAATGGTATAATAAAAAGAATTCATTTGTTAGGAGGTTGCTATGAGAAAATTTTATTTTCTTTTTATTTTTATAGGTTGTTTTTATTCTACTTTAGCCAAAGAGATCACTTTTAACTTCAATGTTCCTGTTGGAAAGATAGAGTATTTTAAGAGTGAGGACACGAACACTCAAGCTCAGGAATTTTTCAATGGATCAACTACTTTGAATCTAGAGGAGAAAGAATACTATTTTCTTTTCAGTGCTGAAGGATATCCCAGTATACAAAAAAATCTAGATATAAAAAATTCCTCTGCCGTTGACAATATCATCTTCAATCAGGAAAATTCAGTTACAGTAAAGGGAAATATAAAAAATAGAGATGCTAAACTAGGTGGAGTTAAAATCTCTTTCACTGATGTAAATAACCACAGTTACAATTTTATCTCTGATCTCTATGGTAATTATACAGCTTATCTTCCACCTGGAAATTACAAAGTCTCTGCTGAAAGATCTGGATATACTCAAAACAGTGGTCTGGGAATAATATATGAGTTCACCAAAAGGACTACACCCTACTCTTTGAACTTTGAACTTACTGAACTTCCAAGTTATGTACAAGGGCATGTAGTAGACAGTGAAGGTTTACCTATTCCATTTCCTACTATCTCTATAAAAAATGGAAGTAAAATTATAAAACTTACTGGGGATAAATTAGGATTCTTTAAACTTCCTGTGGACAGTGGTATCATAACTATACTTTGTCAAAAAAAGGGATATATACAGAATGGAACTGTTAGAAAGATTGAAAAAAACTCCTTTACAAGTAATATTGAGATAGCTCTAAAACGTAGTGCCTACTCTATAACTGGAGTTGTAACAGATAGTACAAAGGCTTTAAGGGGGATAAAACTTCAACTTTTAGGACAGGACTATAAAAAAATCGCCACTACTACAACTTCTGAAAATGGATTTTTTGAATTTTATAAGATTCCTGGAGATCGTAAAGTTTTCATTGTGATTACAGTTGATAATAAAATAATTAAAAAAACTGATCTCATAGATTTAGATAAGGATATTAAAAATTTCAATATCCTGCTAGATTTTGAGGAGCTATAACAAAAAAGTGTACT
Source organism: Fusobacterium sp. (assembly GCA_020024915.1). Lineage (GTDB taxonomy): Bacteria > Fusobacteriota > Fusobacteriia > Fusobacteriales > Fusobacteriaceae > Fusobacterium_A. The sequence continues at coordinate 7,241 of JAHHSZ010000018.1, forward strand.
CTCTTTCTAAAAGAAAAGTACACTTTTTTTATTAATCATCTATTACATTTAATGATGCTATTCCATTTAAGTTTATATCTGCAAAACAACTCTTTCCATCTTTGCAATTTATCAACTTATAATAAGCAGCCTCAGCTATCATTGCTGCATTATCTGTACAAAGCTTCATAGAGGGATAAAATACCTGTATCCCCAGTTTTTTAGCCTCTTCAGTAAGCTGACTTCTAAGCAGAGAGTTAGCTGCAACTCCTCCAGCTATGATGATTGTCTTAGCTTTCTTATCCACAGCAGCCTTCAGAGTCTTTTTACATAGAATATCCACTACTTTTCCTAAAAAAGAAGCAGCTAAGTCTTCATTTGAAAACTCCTCTCCCTTCATTCTCATCTTATTAACAAAGTTTATCACTGCTGTTTTTATTCCAGAAAAACTGAAGTCATACTCTCCTACTCTAGGTTCTGGTATCTCTAAGAAATCTCTATTTCCCTCATAGTACATTCTATCTATAACAGGTCCACCTGGATATCCTATCCCCAAAACTCTAGCCACTTTATCACAACTCTCTCCAACTGCATCATCTAAAGTTCCACCAAGGTTTGTAAATCTATGCTCCTCATCCATATATAGGATATTAGTGTGTCCTCCAGATACAACTAGCGATATACACGGTAATTTTATATCGTGCTCTAAGAAATTAGCATACATATGACCCTTTATATGATGAACTGGAATAATTGGAATATTGTAATTATAAGCTAATCCTTTAGCAAATGAAACTCCTACAAGTAAAGCTCCTATAAGACCTGGAGCATAAGTTACTGCTATATAGTCCACATCTTTCATAGTGATTTTTGCCTCTTCTAATGCTTCGTCCAAGATAGTTGCAATATTTTTTATATGCTGTCTTGAAGCTATCTCTGGAACAACTCCCCCATACTCTTTATGTATCTCTATCTGTGAAGAGATCTTATTGGATAAAATCTCCTTTCCATCTTTTAATACAGCTATGGAAGTTTCATCACACGAACTTTCAATTCCTAAAATTATCATAAAAACCTCCTTTTCTACACTCAATGACATATCTTTTATTATATCATTTTTTTCTGAAAAAATCATTTTTAATGTACAGGAAGCTCATATTTTTTAAATAGTTCCATTATCTCTTGCTTTCTCTCATAGGATAGATCCTCTACTCCATCCAATGGATATTTCAATCCTAACTCTTTATATTTGAATGTTCCTAATGTATGGTATGGTAGTATCTCCACCATCTCTACATTGTCTAAAGTAGCTATATATCGAGCTGTCCTTTCCAACATCTGGTCATCATCTGTTATACCAGGAACAACAACGTGCCTAATCCAAGTAGGTTTTTTAATCTCCTTTAGATATTCAGCAAATTTTATTGTATTTTCTAATTCAACTTTTGTAAGCTCTTTATATACCTCTTTATCAATAGCTTTTATATCTAAAAGTACCAAGTCTGTATATTCAAGTACCTCTTTTACCTTGTCAGTAAAAATATATCCAGATGTATCTAATGCTGTATGTATCCCAGCTTTTTTGCACAACTTAAATAGTTCCAACACAAACTCACTTTGAATTAAAGGTTCTCCTCCAGTTATAGTTACACCACCTTTTTTTCCAAAATAGTTTCTATATCTCTCTATCCTCTTCAGTACATTTTGGGCTTTCTCTTCAATTTTTTTCTCTTTTACATTCCAAGTATCTGGATTGTGACAAAATTTGCATCTCAATGGGCAACCCTGTAAAAAGATAACAAACCTAATTCCAGGTCCATCTACAGTTCCCATACTCTCATAAGAGTGAATATTTCCTAAAACCATCTTATCTCCTTCTTTTAAATTACTAGATACAAATAGATCTACAAGAATAAAGAGAGCAAGTCAGCATAAGCCATACTTGCTCTTTACTCTTTAAATAAAAATTGTCCTTAAATTTCTACAACTTACATTTTTCCACTTATAGTTCTTGATAATACATCTAATTGTTGCTCTCTAGTTAATCTTACAAAGTTAACTGCATATCCAGAAACTCTGATTGTTAACTGAGGATATTTATCAGGATTTGCCATAGCATCTTCTAATAACTCTCTATCAAATACGTTTACATTTAAGTGTTGTCCACCTTGTGGAGTAAAATATCCATCCATTAATGTTACTAGATTTTCTACTCTATCCTCTTTTGCTTTTCCTAAAGCTGCTGGTGATATTGCAAATGTATAAGATATTCCATCTTCAGAGTGGTGGAATGGTAACTTAGCTACAGAAGCAAGTGAAGCTATAGCTCCCCTTGTATCTCTTCCATTCATTGGATTTGCTCCTGGAGCGAAAGGAGTTCCTCCTCTTCTTCCATCAGGAGTATTTCCTGTTTTCTTACCATAAACTACATTTGAAGTTATTGTTAATAGTGATTGAGTAGCTTTTGAATTTCTATATGTTCCATGAGTTCTTAAGTAGTTCATAAATTTCTCCACTATTTGAACTGCTAAATCATCTGTTGAATCCTCATCATTTCCAAATGGTACATAGTCTCCCTCTCTTTCAAAGTCAACTACTATTCCCTCTTCATTTCTTATAACCTTTACTCTAGCATCTCTTATTGCTACTAATGAGTCTACAACTATTGAAAGTCCTGCTATTCCACTTGCTTGAGTTCTTTCTATATTTAAGTCGTGTAATCCCATAGCAAAAGCTTCATAAGAGTATTTGTCGTGCATATAATGTATGATTTTTAGTGCATTTACATAAGTTCCTGCTAACCATTTCATCATTTGGTCAAACTTATCCATTACATCATTAAAATCTAGATAATCTCCCTCAACTGGTGCAAATTTAGGTGCTACTTGAGCCCCACTCTTCTCATCTCTTCCACCATTGATGGCATATAGTAAAGCTTTTGCTAAGTTAGCTCTAGCTCCAAAAAATTCCATTCCTTTTCCTATCTTCATTGGAGATACACAACAAGCTATTCCATAGTCATCTCCCAATTCAGGTCTCATTAGATCGTCATTTTCATATTGGATTGATGATGTATCTATTGAAACTTTTGAACAGAATTTTTTCCAGTTTTCTGGAGAGTTTACTGACCATAATACTGTTAAGTTCGGTTCTGGTGCTGGTCCTAAGTTATATAGCGTATGTAAATATCTGAAAGATGTTTTTGTTACTAATGTTCTTCCATCTACTCCTTGTCCTCCAATTGACTCTGTTACCCAAGTTGGATCTCCAGAGAATAGATCATTATATTCAGGTGTTCTTAAGAATCTTATTATTCTTAATTTAATTATGAACTGATCAATTAACTCTTGTGCTTCCTCCTCAGTAATTACCCCAGCTGCTAAATCTCTTTCAATATATATATCTAAGAAAGTTGAAGTTCTTCCTAAAGACATTGCTGCTCCATCTTGATCTTTAGTTGCTGCTAAGTAAGCAAAGTATAGGAATTGAACTGCTTCTTTTGCACTTTCAGCTGGTCTTGTTACATCAAAACCATATGATGCACACATCTTTACAAACTCTTTTAATGCATTGATTTGCTCAGAGATCTCCTCTCTTCTTCTGATTATATCTTCGTTAAAGTCAGCTGCTTCTAACTGTTTTAATTGATCTTTCTTATCCTCAATTAATCTATTTACTCCATACAGAGCTACTCTTCTATAATCTCCAATTATTCTTCCTCTTCCATAAGCATCAGGAAGTCCAGTGATGATTCCACTCTTTCTAGCTGCTCTTATCTCATCAGTATAAGCAGAGAATACTCCTTCATTGTGAGTTTTTCTATACTTAGTAAAAATCTCTTCAGTCATAGGATCTATCTCATATCCATAAGACTCTAAAGAGTTTTTAACCATTCTTAATCCACCTTTTGGATATATTCCTCTTTTTAAAGGTGCATCAGTTTGTAGTCCAACTATAACCTCTGACTCTTTCTCTATATACCCAGGTCCATAAGTAGTTATCGATTGTGGTGTCTTTGTTTCAGCGTCATAGATTCCCTTCTCTCTCTCTACTTTGAACATCTCTGTTAATTTGTTCCATACTTTTTTAGTCTTTTCAGTTGAATCAACTAAGAATGACTCATCTCCGTGATATGGAGTATAGTTTTCCTGAATAAAATCTCTGACATTGATTTCTCTCTTCCATAATTGCCCTTTAAAACCATTATAAAATCCCATATTTCCTCCTTAAAATAATATATCTATTAAAAACTTTGTGTTTAATACAAATAAACAAATTTTAATTGTACTTTATAGTATCATTCTTTATTCAAAAAGTCAATAATAAATTTTGCAATTTCTATATTTTATATCACATAAATTTTGTAATTCAAAATAAAAAAACCACCACCTGAGCAAAATGCCCAGACGGTCGGCTATTATTATGGTTATACTTCATGTGGTTATTCCCACTTCCGTCAGTTATATAACAATTTAATTGTACTATTTTTTTCAAGTTTTATCAATTTTTTTATTTTATATTAGAATAATTATTTTTGATAATATCGCTAACTCTGCTACTTAATCCTTTAATCTCATCTTTCGATAGTGTATCCATATGTATGGGCTCATCCACTACCAAGGTTACACTCTCACCTCTTGACATTCTCCACTGTCCACGTTTTTGAATATTGAATGTCCCTTTCAAAGTCAAGGGTACAACTATCCCATCTGTCTCTGTTGCCAGCTTAAAGCTACCTTTTTTAAAATTGAGAATCTCTCCAGTAAGTGTTCTCTCTCCTTCAGGAAAGATAACTATTGGGTAACCTTTTTTTATCAGTTTTACAGCCTCTTTTATATCTTTTATTCCCTCTCTTGGATTCTCTCTATTTAAAAATACACACTTGCTCTTTTTCATCCAAATACTAAAAAATGGCCAAGTTCGCATCTCTTTTTTTGCTACAAATCCCACATCCATACTTAAAGCAGATACAATAACAGGAATATCTAGATTACTCTGATGATTACATACATAGATTATCCCTTTCTGTTTATCCAAAGAGTCTACACTCTCTCTATTTTTATAAATAACTTTTAATCTTATATCTAAACTTTTTAAGACAAAATTAGATATTAATTTCAGTTTTTCCCTAGCTAGCTCTACACCAGCTCTCTCTTTTTTCAAAGCTATCACAGGAAGATATATTATACTTATGTATATGAACATTAATAATCCAGTACCTGTTGCTAATATCAATCCCAACATGTTTTATCCTCCTAGTATCTCTAATTCTCCAATTCACTCATTACTTTTTTAATATCTCTATATTCAAATCCTTTTCTCATCAGTGAAGCTATCTTCTTATCTCTATCTTTATCTCCCAATTTTAGCCAGACTCTTCTTATCTCTTCCATATCCTTTTCCTTTTGAGAAGTGGAGAATATTGTATCTATAATCTCCCTAGATACACCTTTTTGCATAAGCATAAATTCCATCTTCTTTTTTCCATAGTTATGTGAAGAGATGTAGTGTTCAGCATAATCATAATCATCTATATATCCCAATTCAACAAACCTATCTATTATAGCTCTCACAATACTTTTCTCTTTATATTTTGAAAGGAGCTTTAAATAAAGCTCCTTTTCAGAATAATCTCTCTTACTTAACAAAAAATATCCCATACTTTCAGACCTTAATTTTATCAATTGAAAATACTCCTCTTGAGTAAGTTCATCTCTATTTTTTAAATTGAAATCTAATATTGTTTGTTTATTTAAATCTAAATAGAAAAATTCATCAAAATATATCTTATTTCCCTTAAGACTATACCTCTTCAAAATTTAATTCTCCTTCTGGAGCTTCTCTCTCCTCTTCATTTGTTGAGTGTGGTTTCATAACTTTCATTACTTCAGTCTCTATAGCTGCTAATAGCTCTAACTCACTCTCTAATCTAGTTTTTACATTCTCTTTTCCTTGACCAAGTCTGATATCTCCAAAACTAAACCAAGCTCCTGATTTTGCAACAATATCATACTCTAAAGCCATATCCAAAATCTCTCCAATTCTTGAGATTCCCTTTCCATACATTATTTGGAAAGCAGCCTCTTTAAATGGTGGAGCTATCTTATTCTTAGTTATTTTTACTACTGTTTCATTTCCTATAGCTTCATCACCCTGTTTTACACTTCCCACTCTCTTTACTTCCATTCTTACTGAAGCATAAAATTTAAGTGCTTTTCCTCCAGTTGTTGTAGTTTGAGGACCAAAACCAAATCCACCTATCTTATCTCTTATCTGGTTGATAAATATCATTGTAGTCTTTGATTTATTCAAAGTAGCTGTAAGTTTTCTAAGAGCCTTTGACATAAGTCTTGCTTGCAATCCCATCTGTTGATCTGACATCTCTCCATCTATCTCAGCTTTTGGAACCAATGCAGCTACTGAGTCAACTACTACAAGATCCACAGCTCCTGAACGTACTAACATATCAGCAATCTCTAAAGCCTGCTCTCCATAATCTGGTTGAGATATTAAAAGTTCATCTACATCTACACCTAGAGCTTTTGCATATACAGGGTCCAATGCATGTTCAGCATCTATAAAAGCAACTATTCCTCCCATTTTTTGAGCCTCTGCTGCTACATGAAGAGCTATTGTAGTCTTTCCTGAACTCTCTGCTCCATAGATCTCCACTATTCTTCCTCTAGGTACTCCTCCCTGTCCCAAAGCTAGGTCAAGATTTATACTTCCAGTTGATATAGTTTCAACTGTCATACTTTGGTTTGATCCTAATTTCATAATTGACCCTTCACCAAAATCTTTTTTTATCTGTTTCATTGCCATTTCCAATGCTTTTTCTTTGTCATTAATCTCATCTTTTGCTTTTGCCATTATTTTTCCTCCCAATCTATATAATTTTCAATCTTTTGTAAAACATCTTCAGCTTCTATTTTTCTCATACAGTCAAAATGTTTTTTAGGACACTCCTTGTCCCCATGCAGGCTACATGGAGAGCATGGTACTCCTGCATATATTAAAATATCATTTTTGCCAAAATCAAACATACCTGGACTTGTAGGTCCAAATATAACAATGGTTTTACACTTTACGCCCCTTGCTATATGGAATGGTCCTGAATCATTTGTTACCAAGAACTTTGATTTTGAAAGTAGAGCTCCACTCTCTTTCAATGAGAGTTTTCCAGCTAGTATTATACAGTTATTCCCACTTATTTTATCAATCTCTTGGCATCTAGGTATATCTCCCTTTCCTCCAATCAAAATACTTTTTACTCCATATTTTTCATAGATGAGTTTTGCCAACTTACCAAATCCTTCAGCTGTCCATTCCTTAGTATTTTTAGAAGCTCTTGGAGCCATCACTGGTAGCTCACTGTACTGTGCAACACCCTCACAATCTCTCTTATCAAAACTGAAGTCCAAATCTTCTCCAATATATTTTAAATTGAAATCTTTAAAAGCTCCAAAATAATTTTTTATAATTGTATCATCTACCTGATACTTTATCAATCGTAATTTTACAAGGAGAGATTTCCAAACTGCTCTTTTTCTATATGTATATGTTTTTACCCCCATTCTCTTAGAAATTATCTTAGATCTAAATTTTGAGTGTAGATCAAATACATAATCGTAGTTATTTTCTTTCAACTTTTTAGCAAAATTTAGAATATTTTTTAATCCATCATTCTCTTTTTTACTAAAAGTTATTAAGTTATCTATATAATCAAGCCCTGATATAGCATCTTTAAACTGCTCCAATACCAAAAAATCTATCTGAGCATCAGGATACCTCTCTTTAAAAGCTTTCAATACTGGGGTTGTAAGTATAACATCCCCTATAGAACTCATTCTAATTACTAATATTTTCACTTGGCTCTCCTATTTCTTTCCTCTCAATCTTTTTTTTAATTCACCTAAGCCTAAAAGGTATCTTTTCAATACCATGGCCATTTTGTAGTAAAAACTCTCCTTATCATACTCTATAGGCTGTCCATAACTCTCCTCCAAATAGATAAATTCAAATATCTCTCCAAAACGTCCATACTTATTTTTTATAAGCTTTGTATCTATTAGGTATATATTCCCATCTCCAACTAAAAAATTTGCCATATGGGAATCCCCATGTAGGTACCCTTTTTTATGGATCTCCCTCAATTCTTGAGCTATTGCCACCATATCTTCATCCCTACCATCTCTTCCCTCTATATAGGAGCAAAGAAGATAGGAGTTCACCACCATTGCCCCTCTTTTCTCTTCAACTGCCAAATATGGTGTAACTGTATTGAAGCCCACCTTTAAAATATTTTTAATATTTTGGTACTCTCTTCTGCTCTCACTCCCTCTAAATATGGAGAGAAATCTCTGCCACCTTCTTCTATTCTTCTCTCTTGGCTCCTTATATACATAGTTTTTCCCATCAATCTCTATGAGTGCTACATAACTTCTCTGATCATCTTTCATAACTTTTATTATATTATAACAGGTGTGTTTTATTTTGTCATATAATTTTATATTTTTTTCATCATCAAAGTAAAGATAGGTATTTCCATATTTTAAACTTTTCATACTCTTTCACTCTCTAAATCTTTTTCTATCTCCTCTAATATAAGCTGTGGTTTTATATCCAACATACATTTGAAATGTTTTCTGGGACAAGCATTCCCACCATGTAAAGAACATGGTCTACAACTCAGTCCTTCAACTTGAAACACTTTACTATTTTTTGACCAAGGAAAAAATCCCAACTTCTCTACTGTAGGTCCAAATATAGCCAGTATTCTAACCTCAGGAAAAGCTGAGGCTATATGTATAGGTGAAGAGTCATTTGTCACTATGATCCTAGCTCTTCTGATTACCTCAGCTAGCTCTAAAAGTGTTGTCTTTCCTCTTAGATCTATCATATCCTCAGACATTGGAATATTTAGTAATTGCTCCTCTTTTCCACCTACTATTACAAGAGTGATATCCTCTCTTCTCTTCAACTCTTTTATAAGATCATTAAAATACTCCAATGGCCACTTTTTAGTAAACCATTTACTTCCTGGAGCTAAAATTATTATATTTTTTTTACTATTTGAAAGTAACTCATCTACTCTCTCTCTTTCTATACTACTTGGAAATAGCTCTATTTCATATCTTTTCCCCTCATTTTTAGGAATAAAAGATAGGAGTTTTTCAACCTCATGCATACTTTTATCATAGTGTATTTTTTCATTGTAGACAAACTTTCCAGTAGCAATATCATAACCTCTTCTAATTGGAGCTCCTGTTAAAAATGTTAAGAAGCTACTTCTCAAATATCTATGAGGTGTTATTACTAAATTATAGGCTTCCATTTTTAATTTTTTTGCTATCAACCAGAAACCCTTTACTCCTTTATGCTCCCCTCTCTTATCATACTCAATTATATGTGTAAGATGTGGATTATTTCTCAAAATAGAGGCTCCCACTGGAGTAGTTAAATATGTTATCTCTGCTTTGGGATAGGTATCTCTCAACTTTTTTATAAGGGGAGTTGAGAGTACAATATCTCCTATAAATGCTGTATGAATAATTAAAATTCTAATTTTTCTCACCTTCTTCTAAGATAAAACTCTCATCAATATAGTTTAATAACTCCCCCTCCATAAACTTATCATACTTATCAAAAAATGGATTTTTGTAGTTCTCTTTAGAATTATTTTTATCTGGTATTAGATATTTTACCTTGTTATTTCCAAAGATTCCCCATCTTGTAGTGCTCTGTGTAGCCTTGGCTGGATATATTCCCACAACTCTTTTCTGTAAAGCTCCTGCTATATGTGTAGGCCCTGTAGAAGCTCCCAGATACACATCTCCCTTGTCTATAATAGCTGCTATGTTCAGAAGATCTCCTCCATTTGCATAGAGATATACCCCATCTCTACCTATACTCTCTACCAATCTTTCTCCCCTCTCCTCTTCAGAGATATGGCACACTATTATAACAGCTCTCTCTGGATTGTCATCTTTAAATCTCTGTATCAATGAAGCATACTCTTCATCTTTTATATTTTTAGCTGATCCCCCAATAAATGGATTTACCACTAAAGTCTCCCCTGTTATATTATAGGTCTTAAAAAAAGTTTCTGCTGCCTTTCTATTCTCATCTCCAAGATAGATTTTAGTATTCAATTCAAAAACCTCATTGTATCTCTTTTCATCAACTTTTTTAATGAGATCCAAATTGTATTCAGCCTCATTTTTTACAGATTTAGATCTTTTCTGCCAAACTCCTTTATTATAGGTAAAGAAAGAGTTTAATTTTGACAGAGGTCCTATTCTTTTTTTTGCTCTACTAGCCTTAGCTAGTTGAGATACAAATTCATCATTGTATAAAGCTATAAATATATCAGCCTTAAAGTAAGCTATCTTCTCAATTAACTCACTATGAGTATAATCATCTATTTTCACTATTCTATCTACATAGGGTAGATTCTTCACTATCTCATAGTTATACTTTCTAACTAAAACCACAAGTTCAACCTGTGGATACATCTTTTTTATCATAAAAAAACTTGGAATGGACAAGATCAAATCTCCTATTTTATCTGTCCTAGATACTATTATTCTCTTTATCTCCATATACCTTCCTCTATTCCTCAATATAGCTTCTATTTTTATCTATCTCATATAGTTTGTAGTACTTTACCATAGTGTAGAGAGAGCTTGTACAAGCTAATAAAAAGCCCTCTTTTCCATCTAAGAAACCAAGTCTAAAAATATACATTCTTAAAAACTTAAAAATTGGATTTACTGCCAATTGAAATATATTGCTTTTCTTTCCCCTTTTATAGTATTCCAAAGCCCCTTCAGTAGTATATCTATTGAATTTTGTAAAATAATCTCTCAAATTTAAATAGCTATGATGATATATATCCTCTTTCAATGTATATATTCTCTTCTGTGTACAAAACTCCTCATGTACAGTGTTACTATTAAATCTTCCAGCTCCTTTTTTAAACAATCTAATATGATAGCTATTACTCCAACCACCATGCTTTATCTTCTTTCCAAAACAAACAGAGGTAAAATTGATCTTAAATACACTCTTCTCCCTCTCTTTTTCCTTTATCTCAACTATCTTTTTTTGAAGTTGTGGAGAGATCTCCTCGTCTGCATCAATATTTAGTATCCACTCCCCTTGAGCCTTATCAATTACAGAATTTCTCTGCTCTCCATACCCCTTCCAAGGTTCAGAGTAAAATTTAGCTCCAAACTCCTTAGCTATCTCCTCTGTTCTATCTGTAGAGCCACTGTCCACTATCACTATCTCATCTGCAAATAATCTCACTGACTCCAATGTTCTTCTCAAATTATTCTCTTCATTCTTTGTTATCATTGCCACTGATAATTTCATAATCCACTCCTTAGGATACCCAGCCATAAATTTTTCCTAAAATATAGTTCCTCATCAAAAAAAGATTCAATTTAAATTTATCAGGAGTAAATCTTCTCAACTCCACTCTTCTGATCATCTCATAATCAGGTTTTCTTCCATTTGTTCCCTTCTTAGTTGTCACAAAACCTTTTATTCCCTCTTTTTTTAACATCTCTATTACATTTTTATTTCTATGTCCCCAAGGCCAGCAAAAATACTCAACTTTAACTCCTAAATTTCTCTCTATTAGCTCTCTATTGAGATTGAACTCCTCTTTTACTCTCTCTAAAAATTCACTCTCACTCTCATATTTAAAATACTTTCCCTTCTCTCTATCTATGAACTCTTGAGCTAATTTCAATCCTCTCTTCTCATCTACATCAGCTAGTTCCCTGTCATAAAACTCTTTAAAAACTCTGAAGAACTCTCTATCTATAAGTATCCCCTTAGAAGCATACTCCCCTCTCTTAGGAAATTTCGGATACCCCTTTTGAATCTCTCCATAAAGATACAGCTCTGTTATATCCCTCTCTGTTCCATTAAAAAATCCCTCTATCTTGTCACTTACAAAAATTGCTGTATGTTTATGTGAGTGTGGTTGAAAATCCACTAAACCACTCTCTTTCATCTCTCTTATTTCTTTCCAAGTGAGATACTGTTCACTCCTTCCATCTCCACACTTGAGATACTTCTCCATAGCTTTGTAGTTAGCCTCTCCATTTAACTCTATCTCTGTATTCCCTTCTCTCCTGTCAGCTATATACAAGGTATTTAAAAACACTGTAGCCTTCATATTATATTTTTTTAGAAGTGGAAATACAATGGAGTAGTTATCATAGTACCCATCATCTAAAGTCAATAATATAGGATTGCTTCCAACTCTTCCAGCTCCATACTCCTTTAAGGTTATACAGTTCATATTTTTATTCTTAAGTATCTTCAAATGCTCCTCAAAAAGTTCAGGTGTAACATTTGAAAGATTATTAACTTGGTGGTATAAAAATATAGGTACTCCTTTATTTCTAAAATATATTAATATCAATATTATAAATATAATTATCCACATACTCTCTCCTTCATCACTCTTTTAGAATATTATATCAAATCTATGTAAAAAATACAAAAAAGAAAAAAGATGAACCGACTGTTCATCTTTTTCCTTAAAAATATTTAGGGTTAGACTACAACATATGAATCTAAAAAGTGGGGTTTAAAAAAATTATTTGGAATATGGTGCCTAGAAATGGATTCGAACCATCGACCGTACGGGTATGAACCGTATGCTCTAGCCAACTGAGCTATCTAGGCATATGTAATTCTTATTACACTAATATGATACACCATTTTTAAAACATTGTCAAGTTTTTTTAAAAAAAAATAAAAAAAAGAACATGCATAAAAACATGTCCTTTTAAAAAACATTCTTCATTTTACTCTGCTTCAAATTCATCTTTTCCAACACCACAAAGTGGACATACCCAACCTTCAGGTACATCTTCCCAAGCAGTTCCTGGAGCTATTCCATTATCCACATCTCCTACAACAGGATCATACTCATACCCACAAACTTTACATATATATTTTTTCATATTACATTTCCTCCCTAAACTACCCTTACTTCAATTTCTATTTTTTATCTGTCCATACACCATGAATATTACAATACTCTCTAGCTACAACTTTCTCTCCCTTTGGTACTTCAAAGAAAGCTTCTGGTTCCATTCCTGGTTTTAAACATCTTCTATAAAGATACTCTCCATCTACCTCGATCTCAATAAACTCTATATAGTGAGCATCTAACATAGGGTGTTTTGCCTCTTTACCAACTTTTACCAAGTACCCATTCTCTTTCTCTTCAATAAACGGAACATGTTTTTCAACTGTTGCATCTTCAGATTTTAATTGTACTATTTCAACTCCATTAGGTAGTCCATTGCAACTATCTTTTCCTAAAGCTACTAATTGAGCTAAAGCTCCACACTCAAATTTAATAAAATCATTTTTTGTCATAAAGCATACCTCCTTAAAAAATGAAACTATCTATATTTTAGTATTCGCACAATCCTTACAAATTCCTTTAAAATAATAGTGTTGCTCCTTTATATCAAACTCTTGTAACTCTCTTCCTTCTACTAACTCTTTAGCTATGTTCACATCAAATATCCTTCCACATTTTTCACACTTAAAGTGTCCATGAATATCCATTATACTATCATATCTAGTCTCATTCTCTTCAATTACAATTACATTAACTATTTTTTTCTCAGTAAAAAGATTTAGTGTATTATAGACAGTGGTTTTAGATAATGTAGGAATCTCTGTACATAGAGCTTTATATATCATATCTACTGTTGGATGATTTCTATTCTCTACTAAATATTGGAATATTCTTATTCTCTGGTACGAAGGCTTTATTCCACTATTTTTTAAGTATTCTCCTATATTTTCAATATGAGTCTCCATCTTAACACCCCCAATCTATAAAAATAAAATGAATTTTAAATTTGTAATCATTCTATATTTATATGGTACACTATTTTATAACTAATGTCAAGTGTTTTCAGATTAAATTATGACTTTTTTCATCAAGTATCTATGAATATCTATTCCATACTCATTTTCTTGATATTCCACAATCTTAAAACCAAGTTTTTTATACATATCTATAGCTATCTCATTTTGAGGGTCAACTGTTAATGAGATCTCCTCATAGCCATTTGCTACAAAATATTTTTCACTTTCCTGCATTATTTTTTTCGCCCAACCTTGATGTCTATACTTTTTTCTTGTTGAAATTCCGTATAAAAAGACCTCTCTCTTGTCCATAACTTGCATATATTCAGCTATACTAACAATCTCTCCAGCCTCTTCCCAGATAAATACCTTTCCATATCTTATGAGAGCCTTCAATATCCAAAGATCTACATTTCCATTCCCTTCAAATGCTTCCTCTTCTATCTCAACTATCTTATTTAGCATCTCTAAATCTACATCTTTCAACTCTTTTAGTTTCATCTCTTCACCCCTCAATAATTCACTTTAGAAAGATAAAGCCCATTTGGCTCTGCCACCTTCCTTATAAATTTTTTGTTAGGATTTTCCAACATCTCCCTCAGATAGCTCTCATCTCTAACTCCAAAATACACATCTAAAGCAGTTCCAATTATTATTCTAATCTGTGATTTTAAAAATGAACTTCCTAAAATATCAACAGCTATCCTTGAACTATCCAGTTTTTTTACATCTATACTGTATATCTCTCTCACAGATGTCTTACTTCCACAATCACTCAATCTAAAATTGTTAAAATCATGTATTCCAATCAAAGGTTTCATTACTTTAGCAAATCTTTCTATATCTATCTCCTTAGTTATGTAGGTTTCATATCTACTTTTAAAAGGATCTCTCTCCCAAGATAGAATATACCTATATCCTCTACTCTTGGCATCAAATCTCGAATTAAACTCCTCTTCAACTTCCTCTATATCCAGTAATTCTATATCTAGAGGTAATCCTCTATTTAATACATATTTTAATTTCTCCAAAGGTATGGTTGAGTCAGTATGAAAGTTGGAAACTTGTACAAGAGCATGAACTCCTCTATCTGTCCTTCCAGAAGAGATCATATCTATATTAGTTTTCAAGACTACATTAAGTAATTTCTCTATCTCACCTTGGACAGTTCTCTTTTCTGGTTGTCTTTGAAATCCATAAAACATACTACCATCATATCTATATGTTATCTTTATATTTCTCATACTCTTCCTCTTACATTCTAGAATAAAATAAAAAAAAAGAGATTCACTAGAATCTCTTACTAACCAATGGTGCGAAGAGAGAGACTTGAACTCTCACGTCTGGGACACTAGATCCTAAGTCTAGCGCGTCTGCCAATTCCGCCATCCTCGCATGAATGGTGCGTCATACAGGATTTGAACCTGTGGCAACACGATTAAAAGTCGTGTGCTCTACCAACTGAGCTAATGACGCATCTTATTAAGTTTTAATGGGGTGATCGACGAGGCTCGAACTCGCGACAACCAGTGCCACAAACTGGCGCTCTACCAACTGAACTACGATCACCATATGAATCTTTTATATAAATGGCGTGTCTGAAGAGATTCGAACTCCTGACCCACGCCTTAGAAGGGCGTTGCTCTATCCAGCTGAGCTACAGACACATTAATTGGAGCGGGAAACGAGGGTCGAACTCGCGACATTCAGCTTGGAAGGCTGACGCT